>JAJYIG010000070.1:695-4279 GCA_021790215.1 bacterium | reverse complement strand
ACATCAGTAGTATTTAAGTTGGGCAGTGTTATCACCTCTTTCCTAATAATTGAGGCTAGCACTGCCTATTTTTATTTGCAAATATTAACTACTGGAGTTTTGAAACGGGTTCGTACTGTTATGGAAATCTCCAAAAATGGGTTGCTTCTAAATGCGGGTGGAATTAGAATTGGGTGATGAAAAACTTCAAAAAAGAGTTAAAAATCGCATATGATGCCGATGCAAAAAGGAGAGATGCTGCTGAGGGTAAACGTGATCAGTGGAAACTTGATTTAAGGCAATACTTTGTCGATCTGCTCAAGAAAGAAAATAGAAAAACCGTATTGGAGCTCGGTGCCGGAGCGGGACTTGATTCATTGTTTTTTAAGAAGAATGGTTTAGACGTACTTGCCACAGATTTGTCGAAGGAAATGGTTAAAATGTGCAAAAAGCGCGGCCTAAACGCTGTCGAATTGGATTTGTATAGCCTTGATGAATTAAATAGGAAATTCGATGCCACTTTTTCTTTAAATGTTCTACTGCATGTTCCCAGGAAGGATATTAAGAAAACACTGGATAGCATTTGGAATTCTCTCAATGAAAACGGAATTTTCTTTTATGGTGTTTACGGTGGAATGGATGAGGAAAAAATCATTATAGATAAAAGTAAGATGGGATTGCCCAGATTTTTCTCTTTTTTGTCGGACGACACCTTGTTGAATTTGGTTAAAGAAAAATTCGAGACGATTAAGTTTGAGACAATAGACATAGGAAGTAAAATTCCAAACTTTCATTTTCAGTCCTTATTTTTGAGGAAAAAATAACCTTTTACGACAAATGAGTGGAGGGGAAAGTTGGTTAGTACTAATTAGCAGTATGTCAGCTGAGAAAAAAACACCTAAGTGACTTAGGAGGACTGTCCTCTAAAGCGGTTTCCAAAGGTGAAAAGGTGGGGAAGTTTTGGAAGTAAAGTCAAGACTGGAAATGTTGGATGGAGGCAATGGTAGTGAGACAGCAAGAGCAAAACCTAGCCAAGTTTTAGCAACCACCTTCGCGAAAGGCAAGAAATAGATTGTATGAGGCTTGATTCATTCGACTGGTTCGACGATGCTCGCCACAAGTACGCTCAGGGCCATAGGCGGTTGACGAACAACCTTATATTGGCTATACTACCTCTAGCACATGAGAACTTAGATTACAGAGGCCAAACGGCCAGGTTAGTGCAAACCGCCTCTGGGCGGTTTTTCGGTTCTCAGGGAGGTTAACTTCGGCTTCGCCGTAACAACTTCAGGTTCATTAAAAGTAATAGGGCGCAGGTCCCAAGTAGTCAGTTTTTAGTCAAAACTCAGAAATTCGCCTCATTTCGAGGCATATCGGTTGTAATTGACAGATTTTAAGTGAGTTTAACATTGTTTATTTGTTGCCTGTGTCATATTACTTTTGAAGGTAAGCACCAGTGAAGAAGTGCAAGCACTTTAAAAGCTAAAGATTTAGTAAGGTTAATCAGATTAACTTTAGCACTAGGTTCTAGCCGAATCTATTGTAAGGTTAATCAAGTTTAATTTTCTTGAGCCTCTGTGCGAAGCTCAGGAACGTTCCAAACAATTTACGGTTTGGAATTCAAGATATGACTGGAAGCAGGATTGCTAACTAAGGCTGAAACGTCTTTTTTAGCACTTTTTGAGGGTTTGATCCTGGCCCAGGATTAACGCTGGCGGCATGCCTAATGCATGCAAGTAGAACGGGTTGTCGCAAGACAACAAGTTGCGAACGGCTGAGTAATGGATAGGAATCTCCCTTTTGGCGTGGAATACCTCATCGAAAGATGAGCTAATACCACATAAGACCTCCGGGTGAAAGCACTTAACTGTGCACCGAAAGATGAGCCTATCTCCCATCAGGCTGTTGGTAGGGTAATGGCCTACCAAACCTATGACGGGTAGGGGGCGTGAGAGCGCGTTCCCCCAGAATGGGACTGAGACACGGCCCATACACCTACGGGTGGCAGCAACAGGGAATCGTACACAATGGACGAAAGTCTGATGTCGCAATGCCGCGTGGAGGATGAAGGCCTTCGGGTTGTAAACTCCTTTTACAGTAATAGAGATGTTATTGAGAATAAGCACCTGCTAACTCTGTGCCAGCAGCCGCGGTAATACAGAGGGTGCAAGCGTTATCCGGATTTATTGGGCGTAAAGCGTTTCGTAGGTTACCAGGTAAGTTATTCTTCAAAGACCACGGCTCAACCGAGGGAAGGGGAGTAATACTGCTTGGATTGGTTACCGGAGGGGCTTCTGGAACTGATGGTGTAGTAGTGAAATACGTTGATATCATCAGGAACTCCGAGGGCGAAGGCAGGAAGCTAATCGGTTAACGACACTGAGGAACGACAGCTAGGGGAGCGAAAGGGATTAGAGACCCCTGTAGTCCTAGCCGTAAACTTTGCTCGCTAGGGATAGGATCGTAAGACCTTGTCCCGTAAGCTAACGCGTTAAGCGAGCCGCCTGGGGAGTACGGCCGCAAGGCTAAAACTCAAAGGAATTGACGGGGACCCGCACAACCAGTGGAGCATGTGGTTTAATTCGAGACGAAACGAAGAACCTTACCCAGCCTTGACATGATACCGTTTTAAGCACTCAGAAATGAGAGCCTATCTTTAGAAATATTGATGGTACCACAGGTGTTGCATGGCCGTCGTCAGCTCGTGCCGTAGGGTGTTCCCTTCAGTGGGGTAACGAGCGCAACCCTTGCCATAAGTTGAATATTCTTATGGGACTCCCTGAATTTATTTCAGGGGGAAGTGAGGACGACGTCAGGTCAGCATGGCCCTTATGGCTGGGGCGACACACATGCTACAATGGAGCCGACAAAGGGTTTTGCCAAGTCGCAAGACGGAGCTAATCCCATAAACGGCTTCTCAGTGGGGATTGAGGGCTGCAACTCGCCCTCATGAACGCGGAATTGGTAGTAATCGCGCATCAGCTATGGCGCGGTGAATACGTTCTCGGGTCTTGTACAAGTTAAAGGCGCCTGGCAGTTTAAAAAACAAAATGGTGTAAATCCATTCTCGTAGTTGAAGAACAGGACTTGTCCCGTAAGGGAAAGTCTGAAGGGTTCGATGTAACGAAAGGCAGCCTAGAAATTCAAAAGCTTCTCGACTCTACGTGTATATAGAGGAAGAGAGAAAAAAGCTTTCTAGGATGTCCGAAATTGTTTTCTAAATGACCCAGGGAGATCCTTTGAAATGGATTCAAGGGAAGTCAGCAGAGTCCGTAGTAAATAGTTGACATGTTCGGGTTATTTACGTAATCTGGATGTACAATTATTGAAGGGATGAACTCAAAACTAAATCCTTATTATCTGGATGGTTTAGTAGATGGAGAAGGTTGTTTTTCTATTACTTTTAATAGACATAAAAACAATCGTATCGAAGTTCGATTAATTTTCGAAATCGAGCTTAGAGAAGATGACAAAGAAATACTTGAAAGAGTTAAAGACACTTTAGAATGTGGAAATCTTTATCATCTCAATTATGAAAGGTATAGAAAATGGAAGCCTCATTATAAATATAAGGTTTCTAAAGATCCTCACTTAGATCCCCGACC
>JAJYIG010000070.1:0-685 GCA_021790215.1 bacterium | reverse complement strand
CGTAAGGTCGTGGGTTGTTCATTCTTGAAGGACATTGTCCAAAAGGTAATACCATTTTTTGATAAATACCCTCTACAGGCCAAAAAGAGAACAAGTTTTGAAGTGTTTTCAAAAGTAGCAGACTTAATGCTTCTTAAGAGACATCTGACTCCGGAAGGAATTTTGGAGATTAGAAACTTAAAGGAAAAAAATTAGTAAGAGACTCGCTGGATGCGAGAAATACGCACGTCCAGTGGGGAATCACGCAAAAGTTTGCGATGATAATCACCGCCCGTCAAGTGAGTAAAGTTGGAAATACCTTAAGTCCCGTTGTACGGGGCCAAGGTAGAGCCAGCGATAAGCACTAAGTCGTAACAAGGTATCCGTACTGGAAGGTGCGGATGGATCACCTCCTTTCTAAGGAGTGATTATTCCAAAGCTAAAAACTTTGGATGTTACACCCCCTTTTTAGTTTCAAGTTAAGGTAAAAAACTGAGACAAATGCTTCCGGTCATGTCTTGGGTTCCAAGATGGATAGAAGGTTAACCTAGAAAAAATCTAAATCTTTGGTAGTTGGAGTCTAAAGATCCTCACTTAGATCCCCGACCGTAAGGTCGTGGGATGGAGTTATCCCTGCAGCTTTTTGTTGGTGTTAAAATTGGAGGATGGATTTAATTCATTTAAGCCACTGTGTATACCAATGTGA
>JAJYIG010000011.1 GCA_021790215.1 bacterium | reverse complement strand
GCAGGCAAGAGAAATATTTCCTCCATGAGATCCACAATAATCAAACCAGGATAATCTGATGAGAGCTGCCGGAGATAAATTAGCAGCCACAACGATATTTTTAGGTAGTATTTTAAAAGCCTTCATTAATCATCAACTGTACGGAATGTATGGTGGCCTAGATATAATATCCTATATATTCAATTCAATAAGCATTTGATAGGTTAAAATCTATTGATGCAGCTTCCCCATGTCTGATATACTTTCTGCATGAGAGGTTTTTTGGATAGAAACAAAGGGTTTTTGATCGCTAGCGTGGCTACTCTTGCCCTCATCTTTGGTGGCGTCGCGCTATTAAGTAAGAACGGAAATGGAAGCCCGGCAGTTTCAGGAGGTAAAGTTAACTCCAGCATTCTTACCCCTCAGGGCGCGGAAGAAACATCAGGAATAGTAAACGGGCAATACCTTCCCGCTTCGTCTTCCGCAACAGTCACTTTGGTTGAATTTGGAGATTATGAATGCCCTGCCTGCGGTTTCTATCAGGCTTTTGTAAAAGAGCTATTAACTGACGAGGCCGGAAAAATAAATTATGTGTTTAGAAATTATCCTTTGCCGCAACACACAAATGCCCCGATTTCTTCCTACGCAGCGGTTGCCGCCGGGCTTCAGGGAAAATTCTGGCAAATGCACGATAAACTTTATGCCACACAAAATGATTGGACAAATTCAAAAGATGCAAGAGATGTTTTTATCGGCTATGCAAAAGACCTTGGCCTTAATGTGGATCAATTCACAAAGGATTTGGATTCCAGCAAAGTTAAAAATATAGTTTCCAATGACACAGCCGACGGAAATACAGTGGGTTTAACCGAAACTCCAACGTTTTATCTAAATGGTCAGAAGATCCAACAATTGCCATCAGATTACAATAGCTTCAAGGCAATAGTAACTCAAGCCTTTAGCACCCAATAAAAATGGGCATTTAGTGTCCGGAGATGGTATAAATCACGGGGTAATATGTCCAAGATAGGACTTTTGGCAATCTATCTTCTTGCAATAGTGTATATTGTTGGATAGTAAAGAAATGCCGCAGGAGAATCTTCAACAAGAAATCTTTGAAAGTCCATATATGTCTGTTTTCTATCATTTGTATTAATTTCCGTCCTTCCATTCTCCAAAAGCAAGTCAATTCTCGGATTTTGGTAATGTGTAATATTGGTTGAGACCTGAGTTGAATGCCAAATTGTATACTGGTCAGGGTCTTCCGGTATATCAAAAACTGCCAGAAAGGCTTGATAATCTGTGGGGATATCCGAAACCACCTGTAGTGTTACATTTACCCCTGCTGCCTGCCAATCCTTTTGAACACTTTCCGCCTGGGATAAAAGAAGGGGTGGAGTCGTTAATGTAATGTCGACTTCGTTTATCTTGGCACTCTTTTTATAATCGTCAATCATCGATTTAGCTTTATTAAGGTCATAATTATAGGTTTTTACCTGCGGGTTATACGCCCAAGAGTCAATAGAAATAGGGCTTATAGCACGCTCCCCTCCACCAAGAGCATCCTTATTTATGGCATAGGCAAGAGCCTGTCGCAAATTCTTTTCATTCAAAAGCTTATTTTGTGTATCAAAAAAAACTGCCACATATTCGTCAGTATTGATGGTTTTGGAGATTTTAATTTTTTTCCATGTATCAAGCGGCGATGGAATAAAAATATCGGTAAGTTTATCTACCTGTCCTAATTCAAAAGCCAGCTTAGCATTTTCTTCTGTCGGGTAAAATTTAAAAATAGTTTCTTCCCTTTTTTTGTTACGTAGTATCAATTGTTCAACTATTGACCCATTAAGAGTTATGCCGGTAACACGCCACGAACCAGTACCCAAAAGACCCGTCCTAAATACCGGCCTTGATACAACTGTGGGAAAAGCCGAATAAGGGTTTTTGAGAGTAAAAGAGATTGTTTTATCATTAGGGTAATTGGTTGTAACATCGGAAAACGGGTATGAGATGTCCTTACTTACAACTTTTTTTCCGTCCTGCCAATATAAATTATCTTTGAGTGTAAAAATCCACGTTTTGCCGTTATCCGGTGATTCCCAGCTTTCAGCAAGATCCGGAATTGGAGTTCCGTCTTTATCAAGCTTTGTAAGACCTGAGCTTACCATTGAAAGAACTGAATATGGCAAACTGTCTGCACTGTATGCACCTGTGGCTCCAATTCTCACAACTTTGGATGCAGAAAAAAGGGGAAGAATGTATCTGAGTGCAAAAAAGAAAGCAATTCCGGCAAATATGCTAATAAGGATGAGTAGCTTAAATCTACCAAGAATAGCCCCAATAAGTCTAAAAAAATATCGAAAATTACGCATGGGTAATTACACTATCAGCTGCAGTATAGAGGCAGCAAGAAATAAGAAAGTAAAAATAAAGGTGGCTCTAAAAACAAGTTTTTCCAAACCCCTTCTACTAAAGGATGTTGAACCACCTAATCCTGAAGATCTCCCAAACCCCATCCCTCTGGCCTGAATTAAGATCAAAATCATAAGAATAACCGAAACAACTATCTGTGCAACAGACAAGATCGATTTCATAAATGACATTATACCTCAAATGAAAGATACAGTGAATCACTTGAAGATCCAATATACTATGGAAGTAACAAAAGAGATAACAAAAGAAAAGGCTATAAAAGCCAAGATCCCACTAATATGAATAGGAGGAATCGTGAACCAGTACGAAGAAAAACCGTTAAACGCAAAATAGAGAAGTTTAAAACCCGGGACAACCAATGTTACCAGGTAAAAAGTCAAAGTATAAGCAAGCCATCTAAAAAGACCGAATGTAATGAGATTTAATGGCAAAAGAAGAATATTGATAACCGGTTTGATAATTAAAGTCGCCAGAGTCAAAACAGCACTGGTCAAAAGAAGAGTGTTGATTCCGTTAACAAATACCATTCCAGCAATAGCGGAAGAAACGAGATATAGGGAAACTGCATTTATCAGGAAGTGCTTAATGAGACTACGAATCATAATTTATTGTATAACAAGGCAGTATACAATCGCAATTCCGAGGAATTATGAACCGATTAGTGATTTTGTAATAAGCCTGTGATGATACCTTCGTGCAAATCTGTGAGCTTCATCCCGCATTCGGGAAACCAAATTTAAAGCGGGGCCAACTAATTTGATTTTTTCGCCGCAAATAATTAGTCTATCGGGGTGTTTGGCAATACCGACTACAGGAATATCTACTACATTACTACGGAGTATTGTAGAAAACGCATTTACCTGACCCATCCCTCCATCCACAATAATTAGATTTGGCCTTCCCCACGTCTCAAAGTATTTACTGCGCCTTCTTGCTACTTCGCGCATTGATTCGTAATCATCACCTCCCTTAGCTTTTTTTATTTTAAAATGACGGTAGTAATTTTTGTCTGCCTCACCGTTTATAAAAGTAACCATTGAGGCTGTGGAATTTGTACCTGCAAGATGCGCTATATCGTAACATTCAATTCTCTGCAATGATGAGATATTCCCAACATTGGTTCTTGTATTTTTACTCTTTGCAAGTAAAGAAAGAAGATCTTCCAACTCTTTGGCTCTTATCTCTCCAACCAGGTTCGGATTTTGAATATAAAACTCGGCCGGAATCTGGGGTCTTGTTATATATTCTAATCTCTGAATTTTATCACGAATATGGGAAGCTTCTTCATATTTCTCCATTTTCGAATATCTTTTCATCTCAAATTTAAGGCTTTTCATTACTTTGCTAATTTTTCCATCCAATATCGACTTAATTTGTCTGATATTATTTCTATACTCCTGTGTCATTTCATTTCTTTTTTCCAAATCATCAACTGAAACTATTTCCGAAGGACATGGTTTACAAAGGCCAATATGTGAATAAAGGCAGGCTCTTTTCCCAACTTTATGGTCCGAGTAAGGGAATATTCTCCGAAGCATTTTTAAAACCGAATAGACATTTTTGGAAGACGGAAAAGGACCATAAAAAGCAATAGTATTTTCCTTCCCAGAAACCCTTCTTGCTGTAATTATGCGCGGAAACTGCTCTTTTGTAATTTGAATGTAAAGAGGGTGTTTGTCATCTTTTGAAATTGTGTTGTAATGCGGAAGAAACTTCCTTATTAATTTTGCTTCAAGAAGAAGCGCCTCAAGTTCTGATGAAACTAAAATATAGGAAAATTCCTCAGCCTCAGAAATCATGTGAGCGGTTTTTGATTCTAAGTTAAGGTCAAAATATGATGAAACCCGTCTTTTGAGGTTTATTGCCTTTCCGATATAAATCGGCACACCATCTTTAAGAAATAAATAAATTCCAGGTGATTCCGGTAAATCAAGATAGAGTTTGGGGACCACTGGAATTTTCCGGAGGGATTTGATTAGTTCCGTCATTATTTATTGGCTTCTTTCTAAATACTGATGTTATTTTAACAAAAAGTGGGGCAAAGGTGATCTTTTTGAGAAGTATCAGTACAGCCAGCATTATTATAAGTAGAAAAATTAATACTACTATCAGACTATTTACCACTACCTGATTTTTATTAGTGGATGTTTCAGCACTCACTCCTTCGATAGATACCTTAATCACGTTCGGAGTGTTCTTTCCAAGGAGACTGAAAGGAACGGTTACAGGCCATTCATAATTGGAATAGGGTGGAAGGATTTGAATAAAATCACGGCTTCTTTCTGTTGAGTCAAAATATGTTGTCGGAAATATGGAATACAAAGCCGAAGGGCCCGGATTATATATTCTTGCCGTATAAATTGAGCTCAGGAAAGGTAATGTTCTTGTGGGAATAATGGAAATCTGCGGTATTGAAAATCTATTTTCAGGCAATTTTCCAAAAGAGACAAAGACATCTTTCTGAGGATTTGTACCCAATTTATAAGATCCTGGAGGATACGGTTCAGTTGAACTTTCACCATGAATCACAAAGGTAAAATGTCTTAAATCCAACTTGTTAAAATAATCTACTCCACCGGAAGTCGAAGCCCACGTGGGATCAATCGGAATCCAGGCGCCTTTTTGAGCATCGTAATATTCCGGCCATGCATGAAGAACATCGTTAACAAGGCTTAAGGGTTCCAGGGAAGGGTTTTCTGTGTAGGCATACCCGTTTATTTCTCGCGCGGGAATGCCTGCTGCGCGGGCAATTGCTATGAAAAGGTCCGTAAACTCCATACAAATTGCCTGTGTGGGATTTTCCAGAGCTGCAACAGCCCCCATCCTCTGAACATTAGGCTGAACACGGCTGAAGTCATATTTTAAAGTGGTAGAAACATAGTCATAAATTGCACGAGGTGTTTTTAATTTTTGCGCAAGAGCCTGAATCTGGGGGTCATTTACTTGCCAATACTCTGTTGGTTTAAGATCGTCATTCAAAATCTCATTGTTCGGTTTAGGGAAAGATCTGTAACTGGCAAAAATCTGCACCGCACCGATTGCGTTTATATCCACCCTCTGCCGTGCAGAAAGTCTATAGGTTGCAATCCAGTTTCCATCTTTGTCAATCGTCACATTTTCCGGCTGAGGGGTAAGTCTTTGGATGTAAACTCTCTGATAGGCAGTATCCGGAGGAAGTGCAATTTGGCTTTCGGACGCGATTTGAGAGGTATTTTCCAAATGGTAGGTCAGATTAAATGAAAAAACCTGGAATTGCCCGAACCCGGCTGTTATTTCAGATTGGGTAACTTCAGACTTGGTAAATGTATATGTGCGCCCGCTGTCCGCTGACTGAGATGTTGCGGGCTGCGGAGAAATATACGCTTCCAAACCAAAAATAGGTGGAATATTTAATGTTACATTGTAATCTTGAAAATTACCGGCATCTGAGAGTCGGGGAATTGTAACTTCCCAAACCTCTCCAGTTCTTACGGCAAAGCCCGTATTGTCATATGTAATTGTAAAATGTCGAGTAGCTCCTTTACCCACAACTGCATCGGGAAAAGTTATTTTTACATTTGTTGTATCCCCATCTTTTTGAATATCTGTAGGAAGAGTTGTACCGGAATCCGACTGAGCACGAATATTTTCGGCATCAATATTTTGCAAGGATACTGTATAAGTGGTTGCATAAAATTCGGAAAGATTATTCTGAAGAGTAATTTGATTTACAACAGAAGTAACACCAGAATCTTGGACATTGTAGATTACATTGGAACTGACGGTAAACTGCATCTGAGCTGAAGCTGCCGAAGAAATAAATAAAAACAGGAATGCACTAAAAATTAAAGTCAAGAATTTCCTGATCATGCTAATAGAAGTATATCAGCGCAAATACTTCCCTGTATACGAATATTTATTTCTAGAAATATCCACAGGACGTCCCACAGCTACAATTTTTCCTCCTCCTTCTCCACCTTCAGGACCAAGATCAATTACCCAATCGCTATTTTTGATCACATCTAAATTATGCTCAATTATAAAAATACTATTACCCCGTGCAACCAAAAGCCTCAAAACTTTGAGAAGTTTCTCCACATCATAAAAATGAAGCCCTGTTGTTGGTTCATCAAGAATATAAACAGTCTTGCCGGTCGCCTTGCGACTAAGTTCTGTTGCAAGTTTTACTCTTTGCGCTTCTCCACCCGAAAGGGTTGTCGCCGGCTGTCCGAGTTCCATATAACCCAAACCCACCAAGGATAAAGTCTCGAGTTTTGAAATAATCTGGGGGTGTGCATGGAAAAATTCCATGGCTTCTGTAACCGTCATGCTTAACACATCGGCAATATTTTTACCCCTAAACGCAACCTCAAGAGTCTGTGCATTATATCTTTTACCATGACAAACCTCACACGTTACCCAGATATCACTCATAAACTGCATCTCAATTTTTATTTGTCCCTGTCCTTCACAGGCTTCACATCTTCCGCCTCTGACATTAAAAGAAAATCTTCCCTTTTTATAACCTGCAGTTTTGGAATCGCGTGTACTGGCAAAGACATCACGTATCAAATCAAAAAGTCCTGTATAGGTTGCGGGGTTGCTTCTTGGAGTTCTTCCTATCGGACTTTGATCAATAAGAATAACTTTATCAATATTTTCTAATCCTTCAATCTTTTTATACCCTGAAGCCTCCTGACGGAAGTTGACATTAAGTTCCTTTTGCAAAGCAGGAAAAAGAGTCTCCACTAAAAGCGTTGACTTTCCGGATCCAGATACCCCAGTGATTGCGACCAGCTTTTTAAGCGGAAACTCCACATCAATATTTTTCAGGTTAAATTGATTGCATCCGTATATCTTTAATTTTGAGTTTTCTGAATCACGTAAAGAAAGTAGAGGATCCTGCATTTCCCGCAGTTCTGAATCAGAGATATTAACAGAAATGCGTTTTTTACCGGAAAGATATTTGCCAGTTAAGGACTTGGGATCATCGCAAATTTGATTTATCGTTCCTGTTGAAACCACCTCTCCTCCAAGTTTACCGGCGCCGGGTCCGAAATCAACAATCCAATCACTTTGATTCATCATTGTTGCATCATGTTCAACAACAATAACAGTATTTCCCAAATCTCTAAGCTTTTTAAGGGTATCTATAAGTTTTTGATCATCTCGCGGGTGAAGGCCAATGGTCGGTTCATCCAATACATACAATACCCCAGTCAAACCTGAACCGATTTGTGAAGCAAGCCTTATTCTTTGAGCCTCTCCCCCGGAAAGTGACCCCGCAACACGACTTAAAGTAAGATACTCCAAACCAACGTCCAGCAAAAACTTAAGCCTTCCCTGAATTTCCTTGATAATTAATTTCGCAATTTCTTTCTCTCTCTGATTCAATATTCCATCCAAACTACCTACCCATTCAACAATTTTAGTTATGGAAAGATCTGTTACCTCCGCAATCGATTTCCCGCCAATAGTTATTGAAAGAGCCTCCTTTTTGAGCCTTGTGCCATTGCAGGATTCACAAACTCTTTCCCTCATATATTTTTTAATTTCTTCTTTAACCCAATCGCTTTCACTCTCTTTATACCTTCTTTCTAATTCATTAACTATCCCGGTAAAATCTTCCCAAATGTAAGTTTCTTTCCCAAACCTGTTGGTCCCTGTTACGTGATATTGTTTTCTACCGGTTCCGTTAAGAAGAATATTCACATTCTCTTTACTTAAAGCTCCAATGGGAACATGTATGTTTATTCCATTTTCCTCACACATCTTTTTAAAAACTCGTCCATACCATGTTTCGTGCTCGAACATGTTAGAGAACGGCAAAATTCCGCCTTCCATAATTGAAAGTTCAGGTGAAAAAACAGTTGACGGATCAACTTTTAGAATTTTCCCAAGTCCGCTACAATCCGGACAAGCTCCTTGCGGAGCATTGAAAGAAAACGACCTCGGTTCAATTTCCGGCAGGGAGATATTGTCGACCGGACAGGCAAACCTTTCGGAAAACATATGATCCTCAAACTTTTTGGGGTATATCGGCATCTGAAACTCTTTATCATGAATTTCTGCAAATACGACCATGCCTTCAGATAAATTTAGCGATTGCTGGACAGAATCCGCCAGCCTGCCTTTTAGTTCCGCCCTAGGAGATTGTCCCTTTAAACTGTCTAAAGTAACTGTGACCCTATCAGTAACTGCTTCGATTGTATGCTTATTGGTTTTTATCAAAACCAAATCTTCCGAAAGATCGTGAATATACCCATCAATTCTTACCTGCCTGTAACCTTTTGACTTAAGGTTATCGAAAAGCTGCGAAAACTCTCCTTTCCTGTCAGAAACAACCGGAGAAAGAATCATAAACCAAGCCCTTTTATTTTTCTGAACTGTCTCTTCAATTAGATTCACTGCCTGATCAACAATTTGGTCTAATGTCTGGTGTGAAATTTCTCTTCCGCAGATTGGACAGTGGGGGTGCCCGACACGAGCAAAAAGAAGCCTAAAATAGTCATAAATTTCAGTCACAGTTCCAACTGTGCTCCTTGGGTTATGCGAAGTAGTCTTTTGATCTATTGAAATTGCCGGAGAAAGCCCATCGATTGAATCTACGTCTGGCTTTTCCATTATTCCTAGAAACTGCCTGGCATAGCTTGAAAGTGATTCAACATACCTACGCTGCCCCTCAGCATAAATCGTATCGAAAGCCAGTGAACTTTTACCACTACCCGAGACTCCTGTAAAAACCACCAATTTGTTCTTCGGGATATCTAAATTGACGTTTTTTAGATTATGTTGCCTTGCCCCCTTGATTTTAATGTAATTTTCCATATAAAGTGCCCGCCGCATTCTTGCGGTGGATAAAGAATTATACTGCACCACTTGCTTTTGTAAAAGTGAGATGATAAATTACACGCATGACTGCAGAATTCCTTCCAGCTAAGACGTCTTTCGAAAGTGGGATGTCGCTATCACCAGGTACTCGAGTTGGTGGATTAACCATCCTTAAAAAAGAAGGTTCGAAAATGGGAAGATTCGGATCAAAAATTAACAAATACAGCGTTTGTACATCTGCTTCCAGTTCAAATTGCCTCAACTGTGCTGAGAGATACAATTGTCCAGCTCTTACACATTGATTTCCCTGATTTTATCTCTGATCTCCGCTGCTAGTTCAAAATTAAGGTCTTGTGCTGCAAGACGCATTTCAGTAGTCAGATTTTTTATTAAACGTTTTTTCTCCATCGGCGTCATGGAATTGATTTCCAAATGAGGCAAGCTTTCATAGATAGGTTCCTTACTACCAAATACCCACGGTGCCCGTTCCGAAGGCTCATGCTCAATAAGCTTTTCTCTAATAGGTTTTTCCACCGAGCGAGGAATTATGTAATGCTTCTTGTTGTATTCAATCTGGTACTTACGCCTTCTGGCGACCTCATCAAGCGCCCTTTGCATCGAACCAGTCACTTTATCAGCATACATAATAACGCGTCCCTCAACGTGTCTGGCAGCCCTACCCATCGTTTGAATAAGGGTTACGTCGCTTCTCAAAAACCCTTCTTTATCAGCATCCAAAATCGCAACCAAGCTCACCTCTGGAAGGTCCAACCCTTCTCTCAGAAGATTTATCCCTACAAGAACATCATATCTGCCGTTTCGAAGGTCATCCAAAATATCAGTTCGGTCCAATGTAGCAACGTCTGAGTGTAAATATTGAACTTTTAGCCCCTGTTCATTCAAGTACGTAGTCAAATCCTCCGCAGTTTTTTTAGTAAGAGTAGTAACCAACGTTCTTTGTTTTTTTGCCGTAGTTTTTTTGATCTCCTCAATTACGTCTGCTACCTGGTTTTTAACGGGGCGAATTTCAACCTCCGGATCAGGAATTCCGGTCGGTCTGACGAGAAGCTCAACAGATTTTCCTTGAGACATTGATACTTCCCATTCGGAAGGCGTTGCAGAGCTTGCGATAAAATTGGGAACTCTACGCATAAATTCTTCAAATCTTAACGGACGGTTATCAAGAGCCGAAGGAAGACGAAATCCGTAATCAATTAGTGTTTGTTTTCTGGCAAGGTCGCCGTTAAACATTCCACGAATCTGCGGGAAAGTCATATGGCTTTCATCCACAAGAAGCATCCATTTATCTTTATAGGGTTCGCTAAAATAGTCCAAAAGCGAAAAAGGTGGATCTCCCGGGCTCCTTCCGTCAAAATATCTTGAATAATTTTCAATTCCTTTAACGTACCCCACTTCCTGAATCATTTCCATATCATATGTAACTTTTTGGGCAAGTCTGTGAGCTTCCAGGAGTTTTCCTTCATTTTTAAGTTCCTTCACGCGGGTATTTAAATCGCTTTTTATATTTATGAAGACGTCTTTATAAGAGTCAGGATTGGTCATAAAATGTTTGGCAGGATACAAAACGAAGCTTGAGGAATGAAACTCAGATTCCGGAACTTTACTTCCAGTAATCGGATTGATTCTTTCAACTTTTTTAATCCCTTCCTCGGTGAGTTCAATACGAAGAGCTTCATCTAAGTATGCCGGATAAATGTCAATTGAGTCACCCCGGACTCTGAAAGTTCCGCGGTTAAAACCAAATTCGCTTCTTTCGTACTGCAAATCCACAATTCTATCGATAACTTGTTCTCTTTTAATTTTCATCCCTTCAGTAAACTCAAAGACAAAATGTCCGTATTCACGGGGAGAACCTATGTTATAAATACAGGAAACAGAGGCAACGACTATCGTATCCGGGCGGGTTAAAAGATTTGCTGTTGCTGCAAGACGGAGCTTATCTATCGTTTCATTTATATCTGCATCCTTTTCTATATATGTATCTGTGGAAGGAATGTATGCCTCAGGCTGGTAAAAATCATAATAAGAAACAAAATATGAAACTGCATTATTTGGGAAAAAATCCCGAAGTTCCTGATAGAGTTGAGCTGCCAGTGTCTTGTTGTGTGAAATAATAAGAGTGGGACGCTGAACTTTCTCTATAATATTGGCCATAACAAACGTTTTACCGCTTCCAGTCACACCAAGAAGCGTCTGATACTTTTTATTATCCAAAACTCCTTTAGATAGGGTTTCAATTGCTTCTTCCTGATCAGCAATTGGTTTATATTTCGATTTAAGCTCAAATTTCATATAGAAATTGTAGCACATTTTTGGGTAATGTTAGGTTAAGACATAGTAAGATGTACTTGACCAATTCGGGTAATGTTCGTATATTAATGAAAGAAATGGCACTGATAATTTATAAAAGACAAAAGCAAATTCTTGGGTTCATAAAACAGTATATTCAGTCAAATGGCTCGGCTCCGACACTTAAGGATATTGCAGAAGCTATAGGAGTTTCTTCTTTGGCAACAGTACATGAACATCTCCAGGCGCTTGAGGCAAAGGGTCTCATCATAAGAAAACCGGGCAGATCCCGCGCAATTGAATTAGCCAAAAGCAACATCAACCTGGGAGATCCTGAAGGATTTGATGCACCCATTCTGGGATTTATTGCAGCAGGCTCCCCAATTGAACCTTATACAGATCCTAACGCGAGTATGAATATTCCGGCCGCATTCGTATCTGGGAAAAAGCGAACGTATGTTTTGCAGGTACGGGGGGAGTCTATGATAGAAGATGGAATAATGGATGGGGATCATGTAATTATAGAGCAGGCCGATGTGGCAAATAATGGTGAAATAGTAGTTGCTTTATTAGATAACGGAATGGCTACTCTCAAAAGATTTTTCAAAGAAACCACAAGAATCAGGCTAGAGCCAGCCAATGCTAAAATGCAACCGATTTTTGTTAAAAATGTAAGAATCCAGGGAAAAGTCGTGGGACTTGTCAGAAAATACCCAAATTAATCTTCTTTTTGTTTCTTAAGATGTGAGTAAATATAAATGGCTATCCCAAGAGCGATAAGTCCCGCAATTACAAATTGAAATTTCCTAAAATAAGGATCAATGGCTTGCCAATTTTGGCCTAGCTTCAGACCAAAATAAGCGAGAACTCCCGACCAAATAAATGAACCAATAAAAGTCAGTGCTCCGAAATAATAAACATTCATTTCCGAAATTCCCGCAGGAAGCGAAATAAAAGTTCTGACGATAGGAAGGAGTCTGGAACCAAATGTGACTTCCGGGCCGTACTTTTTATACCAGCGCATCGCTCTATCAAAATCTTTTTCATGAATAAGAACATATTTCCCCCATTTCCTAATAAATCCTCTGAGATTCTCTTCACGCAAGAAATAACCGAGAAAGTAGCAAAGAATTGACCCAAATAAGTTTCCGAACGCTCCCACCAATATGGCTACCCAAAAATTAAGCGCTCCGATACCGGCCAAAAATCCTGCAAAGGGCATCGTTACTTCGCTGGGAATCGGAATTAAACAACTTTCTGCGGTCATCAAAACAAAAATAGCTAAGTATCCGTACGAAGTAATTAAGTGTGTAATATTTAGCATTTCAGAAATTATACAAGTTATAGTTTGAATTGTGAATCAAGAAGATTTCTACCCGTCATGCTTGTGGGTATTTCAAGTCCCAAAATTTTGATAATAGTAGGGGCTACATCCGCAAGAATTCCTGTAGTCAAAACTTGAGGTTTTCCGGTCAGTTTTGATGAAACAGCAATGAAAGGAACCGGATTACCCGAATGTTCTGTTTCGATTTCCCCAGTCTGCGGATTTATTTTTTGCTCAGCATTGCCATGATCGGCTGTAATTAACATAACACCGCCATAGGCCAAAACCCAATCTCTGAGATCACCCAGGCATTCATCAACAACCTGACAGGCTCTTGCGGTTGCCCCAATGCTGCCCGTATGCCCAACCATATCGGGATTGGCAAAATTAATCAAAATAAACTTATAACCTTGGTTATCCTTAAGTTTTTGCAAAACAGCCTGAGTCAGTTCTCTAGCAGACATTTCGGGTTTAAGATCATATGTTGCCACTTTGGGAGAAGGCACAATTAGCCTGTCTTCGCCTTCAAAAGGTGATTCCCTCTGCCCATTAAAATAAAATGTCACAAAGCGTTCTTTTTCGCTTTCTGCACACCTTAATTGTCTGAAGCCTGCCTCTGAAATTACTCTGCCAAGAGGGTTTTCAACAATTTCCGGCGGAAAAGCAGCCTTGGCTCCAGCATCCGTGAGAGGTTTCTCATACTCGGTCATTGTTGCAAAATACAAGTTGTTTAATCTTGAACCTCTGTCAAACGGCTGAGTTCCGGAAGGTTGTGGTTGAGCCAGGTGGCTTTTTTGGTATTTAACAAGATAAGGATCAAATCCTGCTACAGTGCCAGCTTTGGAAAAATCATCAAAAACAAAAGCGCGCGAAAGCTGCCTAGGGCGATCAATTCTGAAATTAAAGAAAATAACAGAATCGTTATCTTTAATTGTGGCAATTGGTTTTCCGGAAGAGTCGGTCATTACAGCCGGTTCTATAAATTCATCTGTTTTACCTTGAGAATATGACATTTCTATAGCCTCTTCTGGGGTTTTGACTAAATTTCCTTCACCCTTTGTCAAAGCAAAATAAGCCTTAGCAGTCCTATCCCATCTTAAATCTCTATCCATTGCCCAATACCTTCCCATTATCGACGCAATCTGGCCAATCCCTTGTTTTACCAGAACACTACGGAGTTCAGAGATGTACGTTTTGGCAGCTGTTGGCGGTGAATCCCTGCCATCTGTAAAGAGATGCAGGTAAACTCTGTCAAACTCGTGCCTTTTTATCAGTTCAATTAGTGCGTAAAGATGCTCGATATTTGAATGTACACCACCGGCTCCAATTAGACCCATAATATGAATGTTACTGTTATTTACCGACGCATGATCGACAGCACCAATAAAAACAGAATTTTTAAAATACGTCCCGTCAGCAATACTCATGTTGATCCTTTGAAGATCCTGATAAACTATTCTTCCAGCCCCGAGATTCAAATGCCCGGTTTCTGTATTGCCAACCTCGCCATGCGGAAGTCCCACAGCTTCTCCTGATGCCTGAAGTTGCGTATGGGGGTACGAAGCCAAAAAACTATTCATGTTTGGAGTTTCTGCCAAAGAAATCGCATTTCCCGGACCACGCGCAGCAATTCCCCAACCATCCATTACAACCAGTATTGCAAAATTTGAAGTATTATCATCCATTGCGATTCACCCTCAAAAGTTCAGTTTCTATCGCCGAAAGACGGTTATATTTAGCAACACGCTCACCTCTAGCGGGAGCACCGGACTTTAAATAATCTGCCGCAACGCCAACTGCAAAATCTGCAATAAAGCTATCGTTTGTTTCCCCTGAGCGGTGTGAGGCAACCACACTCCAACCTGCATCCCTGGCCATTTTTATAACCTGCATTGCCTCAGTAACTGTCCCAATCTGATTGGGTTTAATTAGTACCGCATTGCATGATTTTTCTTTTACCGCTTTTTCCACGCGCTTAGGATTTGTAACCAAAAAATCATCACCGACAATTGTTAAACTTCCCGAAAGTTCGGCAGAAATTTTTTTCCAGCTATCCCAAGCATCCTCTTGAAAAGGATCTTCCAAAATGGCTAGCTTATATTGATCTAACAAATTTTTGTAATATTCTGTAAGTTGAAAGTCGTTCATTCCCGAAGATCGGTCTTTGATAACATATTCTCCGTCTTTATAGAAAGAATTTGCAGCAACATCCAAACCCAAAAAGACATCCCGTCCTAATTCATATTGTGTTTGATGAATTGACTCTACAAACACTTCCAATGCATCTGCATTTGTAAAAAGGTTTGGCGCATAGCCTCCTTCATCACCAACAGAATGAATTGCACCCCTTCTGGTAAGATTTTGACCGACAGTCAAATAAATCTCAACACCCATTTGAAGTCCATCTGAAAATGCTTTTGACGTTGCTGGTATTACCCAGAATTCCTGAAAATCCAGATTTCCAGCTCCATGCTTTCCGCCATTAATCATATTAAAAAGAGGGGTTGGAATCCTAACCTTCTGATTTATTCCCATCTTTGAAGCTAAAGAAAAAATCCAGGAATAAAGTGGTTGGCCTGTGGCAATCGAGCCGCATTTGGAAGCCACTTCAGAAATTGAAAGAATGGCATTTGCTCCATATTTAGATTTATTTTCCGTTCCGTCCAACTCAATCAATTTTTTATCTATTCCCGCCTGATCTGTAGGATCCATTCCAATTACCGCTGGTCCCAAGATGTTATTTACATTTTCAACTGCTTTAAGCACACCGAGTCCAAAATATCTTTTACTATCCGTATCCCTAAGTTCCAACGCTTCATGGCTACCTGTAGACGCTCCGGCCGGAACGGAAGAAACAGCAACCTGCCCTCCATCTAGCATGCATGCAGTTTCAACAGTTGGAACCCCACGGGAGTCTAAAATTTCTCTGGACCAAATATGATTAATTTTCATATAAATTAAATTTCGTTTTCAGCTTTGTGAACAATCTCACGTGTCCTATCAATTGCATCCGGATTAACTGATATGTCTGTAATCCCATAGCGAACTAGCTTCTCCACTAAATCTTCGTACTCAGAAGGCGCCTGCCCGCAAATTGAAGTGGTTATTCCTGCCTTTGAGCACTTTCTTATAACTCTCCGTAATGCCCATAAAACTGCCGGACTTCTTTCGTCAAACTCGCGGGCCACTTCTGCATTGTCCCTATCGGTTCCTTCAATAAGCATTGTAAGATCATTACTTCCTATGGAAATACCATCAATCCCAACCTTAATAAAATCTTCAATCTGAATAACATTTACCGGAATCTCACACATCATCAAAAATTGGAATGTCGGATCTTCAAAAAGATCCTCACTGGCAACTATTCTTCTTACCTTGGCTAATTCTTCGGGAGAACGGACAAAAGGAATCATCAAATGAAGGTTGTTGTATTTCTCCCGAACCTTTTTGATAGCTTGCAACTCCAAATTAAAAACCTCCGGTGTAGCAATGTAACGGAATGCCCCCCGAAATCCAAGCATTGGATTACTTTCAACCGGCTCCCAAGTCTTTCCCCCTTCGAGAGATCTATATTCATTGGTCTTAAAATCAGTTGCCCTATATGTAATCGGTCTTGGGTAAAATGCTTTACAAAAGATTGTTAGGTCGCGGGCAAGTTTATCGATAAATTTATCCTGCTCCTTTCTTTTAATAGCTTCCCTGGGGTGAATCCCAATGTTAGCTATCATGAACTCTGCTCTGAGAAGCCCGACGCCATCAACATTCATCTTTGCCACCTTTGACGCCAGTTCCGGCTCAGCCAGATTCACATAAATTTTGGTAGCCGTTACAAGTTTTCGTGAGGAATTTTTTACTTTAGGCATTGGGGTTTTTGCCGATTCAGAAACTCTGATATTACTGCCCAAGAAAATCTCGCCTGTTTCACCGTTCACTGTTACAATTTGCCCATCCTTAAGCTTTTTAGTTGCTTCTTCAGTTCCCACTACACAGGGTACACCAAGCTCTCTTGAAACAATTGCTGCATGAGAAGTTTGGCCACCTTGATCTGTAATAATCGCGGCTGATTTCTTCATGCCGGGAACATAATCCGGAGAGGTCATGGGCGCAACAAGAATATCGCCTTTTTGAATTTTAGAAAGCTCTTTTGGAGATTTGAGCACTTTTACAGGACCAGTACCGATTCCGGGCGAAGCTGCACTGCCGGTTAGTATCGGAGTCTGAGCAATGGCTACTTTTCCACCTTCTTTTTTCTCAATCTTTCTGGTTTCAGCAATTGTTGTTACCGGTCTGGTTTGTACAATGTAAAGTTTTCCACCTTCTTTTGCCCATTCAGTATCCTGAGGAAAATAATAATGTTTCTGTAGTTTATCCGAAAGTTTGGCTAGTTCTACAACTTCCTCATCAGTAATCTTTTGTTTTTCCCGATTTCTTTTAGGAACCTCCGCCTCTTCCGGCTTGCCGTTTTTCCTAATAAGCTGAATTTTCTGATCAGAAATTTCTTTTGAAAGAATTGCAAAAGTATCTTTTTGAACATAATAAGTATCAGGTACAACTTCTCCCTGAACTATCATTTCACCAAGTCCCCAAACGGATTCAATAACAATCGTATCTTTATCATTTTTAACGGGATTAATAGAAAACATCACTCCGGAAACCTCGCTTTGAACCATCTTCATTACAACTACAGAAATTTTTACACTCTCGTGCTTTATTTTATTTTCTACGCGGTAATAAATTGATCTGGCAGTGAAAAGCGAAGCCCAGCATTCCTTTATCTTTATGAGAAGATTGGCCTCACCATAAACATCCAAATAACTTTCCTGTTGTCCCGCAAAAGATGTAGCTCCAACATCCTCCGCTGTTGCTGAAGAGCGAACCGCCACCAGTGCCTTTTTGAATCTTCCTGAAAGTTTTTTATATGCAGAAATAATATCCTTAACAATTTCATCCGGAATCTTACCGTTAACTATCAACTTTTGGATTTTCCTGGAAGCGTCGTTAAGTTGTGCCGGATCGTTAACATCTATCACTGACAAAGTATCGTAAATCTTTTTGGTAATATCATTCTCTGTTAGAAACGCATCATACGCGTGAATTGTAATTGCAAAACCGTTGGGTACGGGAAATCCGGCTTTCGTCATCTCTCCCAAATTGGCACCTTTGCCGCCAACAAGCGGAGTATCGTTTTTATCTATATCCTTAAATTCGACAATGATAGGCAGAATACTCATTATTAATTAATTCTAGACTTAGTGGACCGGTTGGGCAAGTGATTCTTTGAGTTTGATAATCCAAGGTTCCGGCCCTGGGTCTGTATTTTGAAGCATGGAAATATAAAAACCTAGCCAGCCTGCGTAATGCGGAAGTTCCAATGCTTGAGTTAACTTCGATTTCCCCTTAAGCGAATAAATCTTGTAAGAAATTTTTTGTTCATCCAGAACTTTTTGTGTTACAGAATACCTAAGCTTAACTCTGTCTTCATTAAAATTGCTCTCAAAGAAAATATATTTAATTTGTCTTGCACCTTCCGGTTTCATTGTCGCCTCAATTAATACATGGTTAACCTCGGGAAAATCATAAAATTGCGTAAAATTACGGGAAATCTCGCACATGGCGTTTCTGCCTGCATTAAGAGAACCTACAAGAGGTCTTCCGCCAAAAAGTGCGGGTAGTGACCCTTCAAGCCATTTGCTCATCTCAATTGCATCCCAAGAATCCCTAATATCGGTAACTTCCTTTAAAGAATCAAACAATTCCTGCTCACTTATTGGTAAAACTCTGGCTTTATGTAACGCTCCAAAAAGTCCTCCCAGAGAAACTCCAAGTCCGCTTTTTGGAAAACCTGTTGGATTTGTTTGGCCAGGATTAATGACAACGCCGGAAATCTCACCAGTGCCAACCATTTCTCCAATCTTACCTCCGGTTGCCACTCCAATAATCTTTGCGCCTACTTTTTTGGCTGTATCAATTGATGAAAGAGTTTCTTCTGTGTTTCCTGAATAAGAATTAGCAACAACTAATGTATCAGACCCTACCCAAGCCGGAAGTCCGTAGTCATTGTGAACTATAAATGGAATTTTGAGATCAGATTCATACAACCCCTGAAGGATTTTAGCTGCATTACTGCTGCCGCCCATGCCGCTGACAATAATTGCTTTGGGATTAAAGGAAGGAATATTGGAAGCCACTGCTTGCTTCCAAGTTTCTTTAATTTGATCGGGAAAAAGTTCCAGAGCTCTCCCAACCCCCATCGGGTCAAGCTTTTTAATTTCTTCGGGGTTAGTTAAATCCATGATTCATTATATTCCTAGATATTCTTGAATTCTCACCTTATTTTTTGCTTTAAATGCCGGGTTAATTTTTTCTATACCGTCAGTCCCTAAAAATTCGAGTATCTCATTAAGTTTCCTTATTCTTACGTTTCTATCACTTTCATCTCTCAATTTTTCAATTTTCGATTCGATATCAAAATAGTGTAGCTTATCTTTCATTGGCACTTGCCAGAAAATTAGAAATCCACGTTCCGGGAAATCTATACCGATTGCTTTGTAACAATGCTGAAGGACTTCTTTTTCAAATTTTCTTAAAACAACTTCAGTATCAGATTTTATCTTCTCATACTCGTTCGCTTCAAATGGTCCGGTTCCTAATTCGAAATACATTTTTGATTTTGGCTCTGTCCCTGAAGGACGTACGGTAACGCGCATTGTTTCATAGCCATGTAATGGTTTTAAATGAAATATCAAAACATCCTTAGATACTCTGTCAGTATTTGAAACAATGGGTTTCCTGTCCCAGAAATCCTCAACTTTATCAACTATAAATTCACCAAAAGAACTTACCTTCTCGACCCTTAGGCTATCTTGAATTTTTCTGATAAGTTCCATGCCCTCAGCACCCGGAAGTCTGATTTCCGTTAAATAATTGCGGTAATATCCATATTTCGAATAAATTTCATCGAGATAATCGATAATCGTCTTTCCCTGAGTTTTTAATTCTGACGCAAGTTCAGCTAACCAAACACCGGCAATGGCACCATCCTTGTCGCGTAAATAATTCCCCGCTATGTAGCCGTTACTCTCTTCTAACCCTAAAAGAAAATCATTAACACGTCCCCCTCTTTCGAGCTTGTTCATTTCTACACCAATATATTT
Source organism: bacterium (assembly GCA_021790215.1). Taxonomy (GTDB): domain Bacteria; phylum Patescibacteriota; class Microgenomatia; order UBA8517; family UBA8517; genus JAJYIG01. The sequence goes on along the minus strand of JAJYIG010000011.1, from coordinate 1,397 downwards.
AAACCCGACAGGAAGTTCCCCAATTATCTCGGTTTCAGTTTCCTCACAAATCTTTGTGGCAAGGTTTGTTGTAACGGTAGTTTTAATAATTACGCCCTTACCCACCTTGCCTTTCTTTTTCCCGATAATATAATTTGTAAGAACTGCACCTATTTCATTTCCGTTCAAATAAATCCATTCGCCTTTATGCTTCACCATCACGCCGATTCTGTCGGCATCAGGATCGCTATTTAATAACAGCTCGGCATCCACTTCCTTTGCGTATTTTAAAGTTGTGTCAAAAGACTGTACAACTTCAGGATTAGGAATATTGAAAGTTACATTTTCGAATTTACCACTAAAATAGCTCGTTTTTGGATCCGATAGAACTTTAAATCCAAGCTTATCCAAACTTTTAAGTACTGAGGTGGAACCGACACCGTGAAGGGGGGTATATACAATCTTTATATCGCGAGCGTCCGAAAGTGAAAGTTTTACAATTTCCCCAACAAAAGCTTCATCGACCTCCTTATCTATAAATTCAATTAACCCTGATTTTTGAGCTTCTTCAACAGAAATCCTTTTTATTTCTTTAACATTTTCAGTAACTTCCTTGACGAGAACTTCATCGGCCGGAGGTACCAATTGCCCTCCTGTTTCATCATAAATTTTCTTCCCATTATCTTCAGGCGGATTATGGCTCGCATCAAACATATCTCCAGAGCATGCTTTTAAGTAACGTATCCCAAAAGAAAGTTCGGGGGTTGTCCTTGGTCCGTCAAATAAATAAACTTTAATTCCGTTTGCTGCATAAACTTCTGCTGCAGCATATGCCAGATCTTTACCTTTAAGATTCCTTACCGGGCTTGGAAGATTTTCGTCAAAATGCCTATTTGTGAAAAATTCCCTAATTCCATATGAGAGTATTACGCCACGTTTTTGGACCTCGTCTTTATATATCTTTTTTAAGTATTGAGAGTGGCCTTGGGCTGAAGATTGAATGGTCCATCTGTTAATTCTATTAGGTCCTATTCCTACCGGGCCACGACGACCACCTGTTCCAAAAGGAATAATTTGGAAAAAACAATCCAGAAGATAATCCCAATCCGAATTATCTATAAAATATCTTATTTGGGGAATGTAATCTTTAAATTCTGCGTCGGTCAACCATACCTTAATGAACCGTAAAGCATCATCTTTATATTTGTGTTCGACATGAAGTGATTCAAAACCCTTTCTTATTTTATCTAAATCTGATGTTGTATCAGCCATAAAAGTTAGAACTCATTCTAAATACTTTAATATCAAAAGGTCAAGTGAGGAAAGCAAGTCGGCTTTAGACGATTTAACCAAGCTATCAATATCTGACAGGCTTACCAGAATTCTCTTCAAAAGTTCGGGTGAATATTTGGAAGTTT
>JAJYIG010000069.1 GCA_021790215.1 bacterium | reverse complement strand
GTTTATATGCTACATGGGCTTGAACTCTTGTTTGCATTATTGGCTATATTTTAATCCAAACAAACAAGTTTCAGGCTTCACTTCCTCTGCGGGTTGACACCCGCAGTTTCAAGTATGGTAGGTATGAAAATGGTATTCTCAAATCTCCATACTTTGATGAATTTACAACTCTGTATCCCAAATCTTTCCACTCCTTATATTTACCTGCCAGGTCGTCTTCGCTTCCAGCTTGATATGGGCTTACTATTAAACCAAGTCTTTTAGTTGGAAACAGAGTTGCCAATTTGGTTGCTATTATTCCACCCATTGAAAAGCCTAACAAGGTAATATCGCTATTTCCTAATTTAGAGACAACTTCTGACGCGTAATTTATTGTGTTTGTAAAATTGTATTTATTTAGATTTTCGGGTAAAAACGGCCAAGCAACCTTAATAACGCTATATCCTTTTGCGGATAATTCTTCACTCAAATCTCTAAAAGAGATATTGTCTGTGGCACTAGTGAAGCCTGGAATAATTATTACATTCATTTAACTTTTGCTTTCATTTGTTTTCTCCTTACAATAAGGATTGAGCTTTCAATGATATTAATAATTAGATTCGTGACTGGATATAGCCAGGTTAATATCGAAAGTTCAGATAGAGCGATTAATCCTAAAAAATTTCTTACAGCCCCCATTTCCCAAGTAAACAATGTTTCCGAATGGGGGTCTATCCAAGATTTGCGAATTGTGGGAATGTTGGCAAGGGTATTTATTGTAACTATCAATATGGTAGATATTACTGGCTGCTTCGCAAAAATCCATATTCCTGTGGCAATAAGGGTTATTATAAAAATAACGGTGTCAAACTTTGTAATATCCTTTTTGCCATTCTTTAGACCAAGGATAAAAATACCTGTACACAAAATAGCTGTGGCTAAAGTAGTATAAGTTCCTGCACCACCATGACCGAGAACCTGTAAAGCAAAGATGATAAAAGTAACAAAAGCCCAAGTAAACCAGCTAAAAATATGGGGTCTGGTTTTACCTTTAATTGTATCCAAAACATACGGTGCATAACCAACAAAGGTAATAACTACTGCAAGTATCCCTAAAAATTCTTTCATTTCTGAGACAATTTTAATTCACGCTTTATCAAGAAGCAATCGCAGGAGGTCTTGAATGGATTATTCTCCCCAACCAATCTCTTTCCATAATCAATCTTTCTTTATTAGCTTGCGGGACAGCGAAAAGGCCATCATATACACTTTGTAATTCTTTTTCCAAGTTTATCCTACACTTCAAGAGCGTTTTTAATATTTGTTTTGTAGATAAGCCTTGTCTTCCTTATCACGAATGAATGTAATAGGTTGACCATTAAGATTCAAAATCAGTGAGTTGGAGTCCGGCATTTTAAAGACTACATTAGTCAATGTTCCGGTATCCTTATTATTTAGTTCGATTACATTACCTTTTATTGTGTAGGTAAACGGCTCAGCCATATATCCCTTTGGTGTTAAAATATACTCCACCCCGATTTTAGAATCAGAAAAAACTATAGTAACCAAAGGTGAATAGTTTGCAGGCTGGTCGGTTGTCCATTCTCCAAGGATTATATCTTTCGGGTCAACAGGGAAAGGTAGCTGGGGTTTAAATATTGCCAAGACAATAAATCCTGCAACGAGGACAAATAACAGGGACAACCATAATAATTTATTTTTCAAAATTTTCATTTTTGTAATAAGACTTTATCCGGGTTAGCATTATTAAACATACACATTGTTGTCCCCGGAGCTTCTCCCTCGCAGTAGCATGGATTTGCAAGGCGGTGATCCCTGCTTACAACCGTACTATCTGGATAAACACCGTAATTTTCCCACTGGGCAAGAACATTATCTGTCATGTGGGGAAAAAGCGGTTCAAGATTTTGCAGAAATGCAACGGCAAAGTTGTAATTATTAAAAATTCCATTATATTGATTATCCTCTACCCTAAAGCGTTGAAGCGCTATATCAAAATCGTGGCCCTGTTGAGTGGTTACAGCATGAGAAATCAGCTCCCCCGCTGTAACTTTGGCGCCGGGGTAAATAACGGAATCGCTGAAATTCTGATGAAACATCGTAATATACCAACCGTTAAAAGGTTCACGTCTGATAACATAATGTCTTCCCCTTATAGTGTCCCCCGGATCCACCTGCACAACAGTTCCGTTGAAAGGAGCATAAACATTGACCTTGTCATTTGTATAAAGAAGGCTGTCGATAGGTTTAAAATACATTTTCATAGCGCTTAGTGGCTCGCTTTCACCGTTGTAATCGATACCAAAAACATCATGCCCATGGCAGCTTCGGAATTTATCTATATATTGGATTTGGGAAGGGTCAAGTGGACTATAAGTAATAAATTTATCTGTTTCTTTGGGATCTGCTGTTAAATGTTCATTTCCGATAGGTTGCGTACTCCCCCGATTATCCTGCAGCCAACGGCAAAGACCGGGATTGTCCAGGCAGTTCGTAGATGATGATAGAGATAATGAATTGTGGAAGAAAAATTTCTTATCCGGGGGTGCTAAAAAAATATCCTGCAGAACAAAAAGCACAACCAGGAGGAGAATTATGCCGGGAACCAAGAGTAGTTTCTTATGCATAGGTTAAAATAACCTGCAATTTTATTACACTAGAAATTTTGGGAGTCAGTGGCATTTTGATTCAACGTAGAATCGATTGTCCCATCTATATTTGTTTTATCTAGGTTTGAAGAAGCATTTTGCAAATCGCTATCGTTCTGAATTGGAGCAGCATAAGTTGATGTAGAAGCTTGTTGGTTGGGTTGATTCGCCTGATATATACTATTTGCACTATTCTTCAAAAGATACCAACCCAAGAAAAGTACTACAACCACAATTATTATCACAAGAATCACATTTCCATTTTGTACTTTTCTATTTAATATCTTCTTGGCTTTCTTCATAATTATGCTTTGGGACTTGCTGACGGCTTGGGTGACCTATTTACATTTCCTGTGATGGAATGGACAGCTACAATCAAGTTTTTAATCGAGGTCCTATAATTTTTGAGGGCAGTTTTAACTGCTTGCATATCCACCCTAAATTGATTTAGTTGAACTTTGGGATTGCTGTTGCAGTTAAAGGCTGTTTCATCTTCCTGAGCTTTAGCTAAGGCTGTAGAAACGTTTGCTTTTTCTGTTTGAATATTTGCTACCAAGATTGTGTAGTTGGAAACAGACTTACCCGAAGGAACAACCTTACCCGTGTAATACTCCTCTACTCTACCTGCAATTGCACCAAAATTTAATTCCATATCTGTTACCAAACTTATCAAATGTCTTGATCTTTGCTTGATACCTTCTTGCTTGGCCTCACACGCTCTTAACCTTGCCTGGTTAACTTGAGATGACCCTGTAGCAACATTTCTAACTCCTGAAGGTTTATTTCCATTTCCTTGTCCGTGAACATTGGCCGCAAGTACTGCCGAAGTAAAAACTAAACCTGTGGCAAGAGTTACTACGCTAACAACCACTGTCTTAGAAATACTCATATATTAAGTATTACCGCTTCCAAAAAGTCATGTCAACTGGTATTTAAAATTCCATATACACCTTTTCTCAAACCAGCTATATACTGAAATAAGAATGAAAGGGGGTGATTATAATGGCTGCTAAAAAATCATCTAGTAAAACTACAGGGATCCTTATCCCCGCTCTAGTTACCCTCGCACTTCTTTTGGGAGCTGTCTATATTGCCAAGAACACATCAACACCAAGTGGCGCGGTTGAAGGAGTAGGCACGGGTTATGATCAGTATGGTTATAACTACACCGCAATGATGTTCCAAGGTCCAGCAGATGGAGTCGATCGAAACTTAGACGGAACCGTCTGGGGTGATCCAACCTACGCCAAAGATCATCTTGTAATGAAATGGTCCAAAGCCTGGAATGACGCAAGATATAACGGAGCCGCCTGGACACCAAATGCATGGGAAGATAACGAATGGAACGGTAAAGTTCCGGGTGGAAGCGGTGAGGTCTGGCATTACAAAATCTCCTGGGTAGGATCTCAGCTACAAAGTAGTCCTTATTGGAAAGCAGGTGGATATCCTATTTGGGGACAGTTTGAAGTAATTTTTTCTCAAGGAACAACTGCTAATCAGCATTTTTGGGAAACACATGCCAACCCTGCCGGTTACGGTACATATTGACGTAATTGTTTAGGTTAAAAAGAAAATCCACTGGAGAAATCCGGTGGATTTTTTATGGATTTCTAAGTGTTCTGAAGTTACCAACTAAGTAGGCCTCTGGGAAGATCTCCATCCAAGTACCACCTGCCCTGATATTTAACTATTTTTAACACCAACCCA
>JAJYIG010000068.1 GCA_021790215.1 bacterium | reverse complement strand
GTGGTCGCACCTGGACTCGAACCAGGGACCTTTGCAATGTGAATGCAACGCTCTAACCAACTGAGCTATGCGACCTTAGCCAATATTGTAGCATTCTGCCTTGACAATTTCAGGCAATTAATCTAAAAGTATTCATGCTAGGTGAACTTGTTAGCCGTTACAAAACCCCCTTTGTACCATTTCCCGAAAATCCCAAAACAATAAAAATTGGCCAGTTTGAAGTTTTTGAATATATATCCCCAGAGATGATGCTTAAATACATCAGACAGTTTGCCTACAAAGTGGATTTTAATGAATTTAACCACGTAGCAGTAAATTTAAACGGCGGTCTATTCCTTTTTAACGAGCTTACTAAGATAAAGGGCTACGACAAACCACCCATCCTAATTGAATATCATCGGCCACAAAACGGTTTTGGTTCAATAGAAACAATACCAGTTCCAAAAGAATTGTCGGATAAAAAAATACTTATTGTGGACGATATTTTCGATAGTGGAGGTGTACTGAAAGGCATCTTTGCAAAAGTCGGACAAGATTCCAGAGCAATTGTTGCCGTAACAAAGAATGGAATAGAAGGACAACTCAAAGATCCAAGAATTGGTGTTGCAGTGAAGATTAATAATGTTTGGATTGGAGGGTATGGAATGGATTTAGGAGTTAAAGGAGAAGGCCAAGTATTCAGAGAGCACCCCGGAATTGTTGTTAAAAAATAGTTAATAAAATACTAACACATATAATAATAAGTAAGGACTTTGTCAGGTTTGTATTAAACTTAAATTATAGCATCCCTTCACTTTTTATAAAATATTGACACGCCGCTTTATTAAAATTAAAGTGTTATATGTTTTGTGAAAGACAACATGAAACAAATTTTTCCGTTAGCCTTATCCTACGACGATGTTCTTCTAGTCCCCCAATATTCAAACATCAATAGCCGAAACGATGTTGATGTTACAATTAGACTAACTCCAAAAATTAGTCTGAGGATTCCGATAATAAGTGCCAACATGAGTGATGTAACAGATGCCGCTATGGCAATTGCATTAGGAAAACTTGGCGGCCTAGGAGTAATTCCACGTTTTATGACGCCTGAGACACAAGCCTCACAAATAAAAGAAGTTAAAAAAGAAAAAATATTGGTGGGTGCCGCAATCGGAGTCAGAAACGGAATGTTTTCAAGAGCAGAACTTTTAATAAATGCCGGCGCAGATATACTGTTCCTTGACGTGGCTCACGGACATATGCAAAAAGTTATTGATGCCGTTAAAAAATTTAAACAAAAATATCCAAAAATTGATTTAGTTGCCGGAAATGTTGCTACATATGAAGCGGCTGACGCTCTTTTTAGAGCCGGAGCTGATTCTGTAAAAGTAGGTATTGGACCCGGATCAATCTGTACTACAAGAATAATGACAGGTTCCGGAGTACCGCAAATAACTGCAATTTTGGAAGCTGCAAAAGCTGCAAGAAAATTTAAAAAAACAATAATTGCTGATGGCGGTGCAAAAAATTCAGGCGATCTTGTAAAAGGATTGGCGGCCGGCGCCTCCGCACACATGTTAGGCAATCTTCTTGCGGGAACAAATGAAGCACCTGGTAAAAAGATAAAACTAAACGACAAATGGTATAAAACTTATAATGCCTCAACTTCACTTACCGAAAAGGAAAACCATATAAAACATAACGGTAGTGAATTTGAAAAAAATTATACAAAGCAAATCGAAGGTGTTGAGAGTTTAGTTAAATACAAAGGACCACTAGAAAGTGTAATCGAAGGTTATGTGGCCAACCTCCGGTCGGGTTTAAGTTACTCCGGCGCGGGTAACATTAAGGAGCTCTGGGAAAAAGCAAGGTTTGTTCAAATTACGGCCATGGGGCGAAGGGAAAGCGAAGCCCACGACGTAATAATATCGACATAATATCATTCAAACCAACGGTTTACCCATGTACCCATCATATATATCTGTCTGGCCATGTCTTGAACAAACAATTGTTGAAAGTTAATTTTCTCCACTTGTATAAGCTGGCTTTAACTCAATATAATTAACCATGCTAAAGCGTTTAAGCGCATTTTTTTTGGATATTTTAGAAGTTATTGTTTTTGCTGTCGGAATATTCTTTTTTGTTTACCTCCTTATAATGCGTCCGCATAAAATTCAGGGCGAGTCGATGATGCCAAATTTTCCTAACGGTGAGTATCTCCTGACCGAAAAGGTTACTTATTACTTGCACAATCCCCAACGCGGAGATGTTGTTGTTTTTACTCCTCCCGTATCAAACACTGATGAATATATTAAAAGAATTATTGGCCTTCCTGAAGAAAAAGTAATGGTCAAGGGTGGACATGTCTATATTAATGACAAACTTCTGAAAGAACCATATCTCGCAGATTCTGTAGTCACAACTGGAGGAACTTTCTTACCTGACGATGAAGAATACACGGTGCCGGATGGAGAGTATTTTGTAATGGGAGACAACCGTCCAAACTCCTCCGATTCAAGATATTGGGGTCCTATTACCAAAAATGTAATTAGCGGTAGGGCCTGGGTCATCTACTGGCCACCAAGCGTTGCAGGAGTTGTTCAACACCCGTCTTATCCGGCTAATTAAGTTTAAGAAGAAACAACCGCCTTATAGATTCTCTGCAAGCTGTTTTCCGTTTCTTCCAGACCACCTTTGAGTATAAAAACTACCCTGGTTTCTCTTCTTGAGCGAATAAGTTTAACAGAATTTATCCTGGTAGATCCATTTCCATCCCCATCATTGGTTCTAACAAGAGCCTTTTCCAATTCGCTCTGCATTTTATCTATCTCTTCAGAAACAATTCTTACATGATGACTTGGAGAACGAACCTCTTGCTGAGACTTAACTTTCATACGTCTAGCCAATTCCTCCGCACGTCTTACAGAACCGCTTTCGCGTAAGATTATCTTATACGCCTCGATCATTAAGTTGCTGTCATCAATTGCTGCCAGAGCTCTGGCATGACCCTCACTAATAAGACCGGACAAAAGTCCATCTTTAAGGGCATCCGGAAGCGAAAGAAGTCTTAAGGAGTTACTAACATAGGCAACGCTCTTACCGATTCTAACCGCAATTTCACTTGTGGTCAGACCAAACTCATTCATCAACCTCTCAAAGCCTTTTGCTCTATCCAAGGGGTTTAGGTCAACTCTTTGAACGTTTTCAACCAAGGCCATCTCAAGCATTCCTTTTGGCGAAGTTTCCCTAACTATTGCCGGCACGTGAGTCAAACCTGCCAGTTTTGATGCTCTCCAACGCCTCTCACCTGCAATAATTTGAAAGCCTGCTGGTGTCTTGGCTACAACAAGAGGTTCCAAAACTCCATGCTCACGGATTGAATCTACAAGATCTACAAGGCTTTCCGGAGTAATGGCACCACGGGGTTGAAGTGGATTGGGCTGCAATTGATTAATCTCGATTTGTATTACTTCTTCTGCCATTCTATTTCGATGCTATGGAAACAACCTTCTTTCCAAGCTTCTGACCAAATTTAACAATACCAGCAGTAACTGCAAAAAGTGAATGATCTCTTCCTTCTTTTACCCCTTTTCCTGCAGAAAACCTGCTTCCCCTCTGACGAATCAGAATCTGACCTTCAGAAACCTTTTCACCATCAGACACTTTGGCACCAAGTCGTTTTCCTGCTGGACTAACATGTTGTGAAGCTTTTCCTCCTGCTTTGTGTGTCGACATATAATTACCTCGAACTTTCCTTCGCAGAAAATTCGGTAAAGAACTTAAGACACAATATAATGTAAGTTTTCACAGTTGTCAAGAGGTCAGAAAGTTATAGTCTGATATGTTTAAGTAAGTTAACCAATCTTCTCAACCAGAAGTCTGGTGTACTGGGGCCTAAAACCAATGTGTTTCTTGTAACGGCTCTTTGCCTTAAATTTGTAAACATCGACTTTCTCTCCCTTTTCCAACTCAGCAACAACCTTGAATTTGACCTCAACACCTTTAACTAATGGTTTACCTACACTCACTTTTTCTCCATTGGCGACAAGCAAAACCTCAGCCATAACCTTTTTGGGATCTACAATCCTATCTACAAGTATCTCCTTGCCTTCCTCAACTTTGTACTGTTTTCCGGTAATTCTAACAACTGCATATTTTGTCATACAGGTTGTATTTTACGATTTAAATATATATAATTCAATACTAATATGGTAGATGCAGAAAAAAAGCCGTGGGATCCGACACTTCTTGATCAATTTAGCGAGCAGGGAGACTCCGAATTTTATACAGTCACAATGACAGAAGATACAGCCACCAAATTTAACGAGATCATAGACCCCCTTGAGAAATAAAGTGGAGTAAATCGTATAATCGGGCTAATTATTTTCTCTTGGCACCTACTGCAATCCCCAAACCCGTCATCGTCGCAAGAAGAGAAGAACCTC
>JAJYIG010000067.1 GCA_021790215.1 bacterium | reverse complement strand
GCCTTAATATCGGTTAAAACTTGGGATATATTTTCCTGGCTGGAATTTCCTCCAACCTGTATTGCCGTAATGACAGCAGGGATAATAAAAAATACCAGAGCAATTCCAATAAGGATTGTCCAAAGATTAACCTTCAGTTTAAACTGAAATTGCTTATTACCCTTGGATGATTTTTTTTCTACCGGTTTTTTTTGTTCCATGTACTGCAAAATTATACAACAACAAGCCTGAAACACGAAACGCCCTCAACATAAAAAAAGCATTCTATTGCAAATATCTTGCAAAACCGCAGTCTTTAAACTGCGGAAGAGCAAGAATCCTTACTTGGCTACAAATGCTACGAACCTAAAGTACGAAGCATTTTATAATGAAAAGATTAAAATCTGCTTTGATTTACCCTAAAATTCGCTCTTTAGCGGACTTTTGTACCATTTGGAACCTTTTCGGGGAGCTGAAAAAGGACTGTGGGCGTTTCCTCATCCTCCTTAGGAACGGCCATAATCATCATCACCTCAGAAAATTCTTTGTCAGGCCCTATCTTTCTGGATTCCAAATTAACTACAAAGGGAAACTGTTTCCCCAAAAGATCCTCGGGCTTAAAAAATTTCATTATTCCGGAAAAGCATTTCTTTTCCCCAATTTCCGGCCCAAAGTCAATAATAATTCTCATTACCCAATGGCTCCACTCAGGAACTTCTGCTTTTGTTACTGTTCCAATTCTTATATCTACTTTTTCAAAATCATTATAAGTTATATTGTCCATTATTCGTAAATTACTATATACACCTTTCAAGACCACGTCTTTAAAGGTCGATTCATCATTTAAAATAATCTATCTTCATAGCATTCCTAACTTTTGTCATTGTTTCTTTAGCAACCTCGCGAGCCCTTGCAGTTCCCTCTTTCAATATTTGATTCAAAATCTCATCTTTACCTTCAAATTCATTCCTTTTCTCCCTAATCGGTTTTAATAATTCATTTAATGCAACAAAAAGTTTTTCTTTGACCTCAATATCTCCCACGTTCCCTTCTATGTATCGCCTTTTAAGATCGGCCACTTCAGTTTTATCAGGATTGAAAACATCATGATAAATAAAAACCGGATTGCCCTCAACTTTCCCAGGATCTGTGACATGAATTCTTTTCGGATCTGTGTACATTCCCATTACCTTTTTCCTTAATTCCTCCTCTGTATCCGACAAATAAATTGCATTTCCAAGACTCTTCCCCATCTTTGAATTACCATCAATTCCTGGAAGTCTCTTGACCTCACCGACGAGCGCCTCGGGCTCTACAAAAACTTCACCATAAAGAGAGTTGAACTTTCTGACAATTTCCCTCGTTTGCTCTATCATAGGAAGTTGGTCTTCCCCAACCGGAACAAGGCTGGCATTAAATACAGTTATGTCTGCGGCTTGAGAAATAGGGTACATTGCAAATCCGGCCGGGAGGCTTTGTCCATACCCTTTTTGCTTGATTTCCTCTTTTACGGTTGGGTTTCTCAAAACTCGTTCCAATGTGACTAAATCAAGATAAAAAACGGTCAATTCAGCGATTTCCGGAATCATTGATTGAACGAGAATCGTTGTCTTAGCTGGATCAATTCCGACAGCAAGATAATCCAAAAGCACTTCTTTAACATTGTCTCTAACTTTTTGAGGGTTATCAAAATTATCAGTCAAAGCCTGTACGTCAGCAATCATCACAAACTGATCATATTTGGGAAGCCCTGCTTCCAAGGAATCCTGAAGCTTTACTCGATTTTTCAAACTCCCGACAAAATGCCCCAAGTGCATTTTACCCGTTGGCCTGTCACCTGTTAGTATTCTTTTCTTCATATCTTTAGTGTATCAAAAAGTAATAAATTAAATGTGTCAGTTGTGGGGATTGGACCCACGAACCTCGGTGTTATATCTAATTTGTACCAGGGGTGGGACTCGGACCCACGACCGCAGGTTTATGAATCCTGTGCTCTACCAACTGAGCTACCCTGGCTAATAAAGTTATGTCTAGCCTCAGACAAGCCTTCAATCAACCCCAGCATTTTATAATAAATATCACTACCTTTCAAAACTGTAACACCTAAAGTTCCATAATGCTCATTAAAGTTTGCATATATTTTATGCGACTTCACTTTTTTAAAACTCGTTTTCCTAAATTGAGTCAAAGGTATCCCTGTAATATTTGACCAATAATTTTTAACAACACCCTCCCGACTACGATGAATTTCGTTTATTCCGACCACGACTTTTAGCCTATCTCTCTTAATACCAAAAAATTTCTCTATCCAACCGATCATGAAGACTATCATTTCAGGATCAGAATTACAAATAAAAAACTCCCTTTTCTTTTTTGAGCCTTCTGCCCAATAAAGGGCTATTCCGGCGACAAAAAGCTCTTTGTCTGAAAGATTTTTCAGTCGATCCCGGCCTTCAGTTTCCCGTTGTTTTATCAAATTCAGTCTTCTATTTTTCTGCATCAAAGATCCTTTTAAACGACCCAATTCCCCACCTTTGATTTTTCTTTTATTCAGCTCCTCAAGTTGTTCTATAGATAAAATTATGTCTCTTACCCACAGACTGACTGTACTTTTTGTCACACCAATCTTTTTGGCAATCATCCCGACACTTTCACCCTTTGACCGCAGTTTCCTTGCTTTTATTTTTTGTAAATATTTAGCCATATAAATCTATAGTACTTTCATTATACGGAGGTTCGATTCTCTTGTCAATCTAAATACATTGGTGTACAATCCGAATTGTTAGTTATGTGCGGGGTAGTGTACAGTGCACGTGAGGCTCATAATCTCACAGGTTGGGCGCAACTCCCAACCCCGCAACACGATATAAATCAAAATCAGACGGCTCAATTTTACCATCGTTTTGTAGATACCCTAGAACGAAAGCACATCCAGAAGTTTGGATAAAGGAGATTGAACTACACCCAAAACCTGGCCGTTTACCGCAGAAACCTGCCTGGTTTTGTCTATCGCAATTGTAAAAATACCAAACAATTTTTCATACTTAACGCCGCTTACATTATAAACAGGGTTCCCATCCGTATCTGTTGTAAGGCTGATGCTATTTTGAGTTGAAATAACTCCGTTACCTATCAATTTTTGTAGTGCCTGGTCAGGGAGAACTGTCACCACCTTTGACCCTTGAGGGGTTGTGACCATCAGCTCCTTGGTTGTCGGATTAACTGAAAGCGGAGTGTTACCTTGAACCTGAACGTTCACTCCATTTTGCTGAAACTGGAGAGCATTTCCTTTTTTAATTCTAATCTTTGCTTCTCCTGTACCATCTTTGACCTGAGTTTCAACTTCCTGTTGATTTGCTTCAGGAGTATCTTTCGGTTCGGGTGTGTCTTTCGATTCTGGAGTTTGGTTTTCCTGTCCTTGAGTGGAAACTTGCAACTGCGTTCCATCTCCTTCCGAAGAGTCACCTAAAACCTTAGAAGATTCAGCGTTTTTAAAAGAACTGGACAAAACTACCGCGGCAACTGCAACAACTGCAATTATTAATACTGGAAGAAGCGCTGCAAAACCTCGTTGCGTTTTTTTCCTAACGGGCATGATAATAAAATTTATCATCACGTAAAAGTGTTTGTCAATAACATAAACACCAAAAGTTATAGAAATAGGCTCTCCCATTTCTTCCAGTTAGGATCTGGCAGTGCCTGAGGAACGCTTTCAATTTGAGGAGCAAGCTTTCTTAAGGTATCCTCATCCGGCAAAACCACTATTGCCTCCCCGGGTTTAATAAGTCCCAGCTTATCCCGTATCTGCTGTTCAATAAAATCCGGGCTCTGAGCTTCTGTAATTTGGGTTTGAAGCCCTGCGTTATCCTGTTTCATTTTTTCCACTTTTGCCTTTTCTGCCTCAATATCCTTCCTAATCATGACAATTTTACCTATATTTCTGATAACTGAGATAAGAAACAGGCTAACAAAAATCCAAATTACCCAACCGATAATTTTTTTAGAACCTAAAGTATTTTTACTTACTTTTTTATCCATAATACCCTGTAATGCGTTGACTATTTGGAAATTTGAGATATAATTGCCTGGCAATTGTCATTGCATTAAATTAATTATGACACAAGATCCGATTAAAAACCTACTTCCCAGATTTATTGAATCTCTCAAGTCTAAAGGTCGTTCTCCAGCTACAATTCTTGCCTATAGGAGCGACCTGACACAGCTAGTGGATTTTTTGGTTAAAAAACAAAAAGTTCTACCGGAGCAAGTTAGGCCAGATGATTTGGATAGTTTCAGGGATACCCTACTTTCCGACAAATACACCCCAAAATCAGTCTCAAGGAAGTTAAATGCAGTCAAAACCTTTTTCAGGTGGATGATCGCAGAAAATACCATTATCTCTGACCCGTCTTCATCGGTTGCACACCCTAGAATCGAAAACACCCTTCCTAAATTTCTTTCTCAGCTTGAATATAGGGCACTAAG
>JAJYIG010000066.1 GCA_021790215.1 bacterium | reverse complement strand
GCTTATCTTCTTGAAACTGAATGGCGTTTTAACCACAGAAATGATATATTAAAAACAATGAGAAAACTGATTAGAAGAAACTTAATTACAAGAGACTTATAGTTTCCGATTATCTAGTCAAGACCCTTACTTGTTATCCCTTATTTTCTATCCATAAGTGCTGTTCTGTCATTAATTATTACTTTAGTAATTGCTGTAGTTATTATTTTTATATTTAGCTTTTACATCTCAGTTACCCAGGAGGTAAATTTCAGGAAAAGATTTCTCCAGATGGTGGCCTTAAGCCTTGGGGTGGCAGCCTTCACTTTCGTGATAGGGTTTATTATGCAAAAATTTTTGGGGGTTAGGATATAGCAAAAATTCAGCTTTTTCTTTGACTTCTTTGATATAATGTATACTCATGGAAAGTAGGGGTTATACACAATTGAATGTACTTATTTTGCTGGTAGTTGTAATTGTTGGCTTGGGTTATCTTCTTTATTCCAAAGGTTATTTCGGTATGAATTCAATAGCAAACTTAATTGCCAATAAACCGGTCAATCAACAAACTTCGGGTCAAGAGGTAACTGGTGGAACTACAGGGGCAGCTACTCCCGTTGCAGAAACCGGGGACGTTTCTTCAAAAGCAATTTCAGTTACCGTTTCCTCTCCGCAAAACGGAGCAACACTTTCAAATGGTTCGGTTACTGTAACAGGTAAGACCTCCCCCAATGCTGACGTTTTTGTAAATGACCAAGAGACTCATGCTGACGCAAATGGAAATTTCTCTGCCAAAGTTAGTCTTGATGAGGGGCAAAATCAAATAATTGTTACGGCTAATGATTCATACGGAAATGCGGCAGAACAGGATTTAAACGTGACGGTTCAAACATTCCAATAATTTAATGAAAAAAACACTTTCAAATTTTGCATTTTTAGGAATAAGTTTGGCATTTGTTAATGCCTATGTTTCAGGAAGCGCTAACGGTGTAACCCAAACCAAGGAAATTCATCGGGAAGGCGGAGGAAATGTCAATGTAAGCGTTAATGTTGGTGCCAATGCAACCTCCGGTTCTCAATTTGATTTCAATGGTCTAAAAGGAGAACTTAAAAATATTGAAAATAAAGTACAGAACAAGATTCAAAACTTTATAGGAAGGCGTGCAATGATAGTTAACGGCACGGTTACTGCAGTTGGGACTTCAACAATTACAGTTGATGATAATGGCACAAGTATCACCGTAAATTTTGATTCAAAGACGCATTTCAGAAGAAGATTTTGGGGAGTAAGCTCTCTTGGTGAGATTTCAGTTGGAGACAAAGTAGATGTAATAGGGCGTTATACCGATAATACTAAAACTGCAATAAATGCAGTTTTGATTCGGGATGAATCGATTGAGCTTAGGAAAGGAGCGTTTTTTGGTACGGTTCAGAGTTTAACTAGTGGAGGATTTGCAATGACTACGATTCATAAAGATAACGAGACTGTTACGATCGGTTCGGCAAAGATAATCGACAGGGAAGAGAATTCTTTGACGGTTTCCCAAATCAAAGTTGGGGATAAAGTCAGAGTGAGGGGAACTTGGGATGCAAAAAATAGCACAATTACAAATGTCATTGAGATTAAGGATTTTAGTATTCCGGCAATTCATACATTTTTCGGGAGTTCGAATCCTTTTAGCGCAAGTCCGAGCCCTACACCCGTAGTTACTCCTATCCCGACACCTGCTGCGACACCGGAGGCTTCTCCGACTCTCACAGCCACCCCATAATTGGACACTAAGTCTTTTTGGCTAGGATTGTCATGAAGAGAGGAATTTCGGCTCTTCCGCGGTTTTCCATCCTTGAAGCTTTACCTTGTGATTCTTTATCACTTGTCCATTCCTCAATCAATTCAATTACGAAACCAGCATTCTTTAGCATTTGGGAATAGCTTGATAGAGGATAATGATGGCTCATTGTAATTTGGCTTTTCGGATCGCTTGGATTCATATTGATAGGAATCTGCATGGGACTCATGTATTTATCGACTCGCCTGTACTGAATCTTTCTGCCTTCATCAATTCCCCACGAGCTTTGACGGGGAATCCTAAACATTGGGTGGTTTAAAACGATTATTAACTTTCCGTTATTAACTAAATACCTTGCTGCATTACTTAAAACTTTCTCGGGATATTCTATATTTTGTAATGCCAAGATAATTACCGCGTGAGAAAATCTGGACTGAGTACGATTTTGATCTTCGGGTATAGTTAGTGGCTTGGTAATGTCGCCAACAATGTATTTATGATTACTATTTCTGTCTCCATTTTTGGCATATTTAATCAGACTTTCGGATAAATCTACACCTGTATATTTAACCGTTTTTGGCAGACTTTTAGGGAACACTCCGTTGCCGCAAGCCAAGTCCAAAAGATTTGAATCTTGAGATAGAGAAAGGAGACGAATCACTCCCGGAATAATAACATGCTGGTGAAAATAGTGACCCTGACCCTCTTTGGTAATTTTTTGATACCAGGGTGCAACTCTTTGCCAGGAAGAGGATCTATCGTGCGTGTTAAAGAAACTTTTCTTCATGCTCAAATTATACGCTAAATTCGCCAAAAGTTGACCTAGAGGTCTATAATGTCCGTAAGTATGAGAGGTCCAGAACAATCACTTGGGGTTAAGAACTATTCACCTTACACAAAGGAACAATGGGCTAAGATAAAGAAGGAATGGGACGATTATAAGGACGAAATTGGCTTTGAAGCAGACTTTTATTTGATGTTGAAAAATCAAGAGCCTAAATTAGATAAAGTCACGATTGAAGATCGTATGAAGGAATTTAGAGATGCGGCAGAGCCTCTCAGGCAAGAGTGGAGAGAGAAGCGTACATAGGATTCACCTGATTTATACCCTTTAAATTTAATAAAAATATGAAATCCAATAGAGAATCTGGTAGTTGGCTTCCCGATGTCGAGCATTGTCCCAACCGGGCTGTTCCTTGTGGAAATCCTTTGGATGCTGATGAGGCAATGAGAGCAGGACAAATTGAAGCTGCCTCAGATGGAGGTGTGTTATCTAGACTTTCTTTCACGCAAGCCTTGGGTCATGCTAAAAAAATAGCCAAAAATTGTAGTGTTCCACCCGGTGAATGTCCATTGGAGCGTTGTTTTGGTTGTAACAGATTATCAGCTTTGGATCAACTTTGCGATTCGGCTCGAAGACGCTAAAAGGTATTTGGCATATCCTCAAAATTCTTCTTGTAAAATAGATTCTGTTGTATTAAATTCTTCTCATTCTGCCTCAAAAATATGTTTCTTGATTTAGGGCCAAGAAGCCAGAATACAAATGCAAGCGGAGGCAGTAAGTCCTGCGAAAAAACGTACCCTGATGATGGAAGAGTTACCTATGATGACCCCGCTTACCACAAGGGAGATTGGGGAAGGCATAGAAGAGAAAAACAACTTGAGGATGGAAACAAGGACAAATCCGGAGAATACGGGACACATTGATTGTTTCCCAGGTCTAAAATTTGACCGAGAAATTATGATATACTTCCGATCATTATGGCTGAAAGGTCGATTGAAGTTTTGGTTGACGAAGCATTGACGAAAGAGAATAAATCTTATCTAAGAGTTGAGATACATGTTAATGGTGTGCCGAAAGTGGTGATGGGTGTTTCTAGAAATGCGGGTCCCGGAGACATCTCAAGATCCCTAAATGAGACAGGTTATCTCATTAAAAATGGTGAATATATTGAATTATCTGAAGAAGAGAGGCAAAGACTTGGTGACTTGCATATCGAGGCTTCTTATGTTGTCCCCGGACTTGGGAAAAAATAAAGGATGTTGGTATGTCTGCGAAGGGAGTGAGAAAATTGAAAGTAATTCCTAAGGGGTTTCTCATACTTATTTAGTAGCATTTTTATCATGCCTGTAATAAGTTTTAAGACAAAATTATTTAAAATCGGTTCCTGGACTATTCTCAAACTGCCTAAAGAGGCGAGTACAAAACTCCCGTCAAGAGGGATGGTATTGGTTGAGGGAAAAATCAATGATTACGGTTTTCAAAAAGTTCTCGAACCGGACGGGGCTGGAAGCCACTGGTTCAGGGTTGATGAAAAAATGAGCAAAGTCATTCACGCTGAAGCGGGTGATGTTGTTGAACTTACCATTGAGCCATCGAAAAAGTGGCCGGAACCGGAAATTCCGGAGGATCTTGCCAAAGCTCTTGAGAATGACACGAAAGCAAAATTCCTTTGGGAAGATATTACACCAATGGCCAGGTGGGACTGGATTCGCTGGATAAGAGCAACGAATAACCCGGAAACGCGTGAGAAACATATAAAAGTTGCCTTTTCGAAACTTAAGGCGGGTGACAGGAGGCCATGCTGTTTTAACCGGAATCTTTGTAGAACTGGTTTCAAAACTCAACTGATATGGGGTTAAACTAACTTGGGGTTTGTTGTTAGTTTATTAGTTTCCTTATACAAATCACAATCAAAGCCAGGTAAGTCAGTGCTTGGAATGATGCAAAAGTT
>JAJYIG010000065.1 GCA_021790215.1 bacterium | reverse complement strand
TTTTGTGATGCATCGATAAATGCCTGATTCACCTCTTCTTTAGTCACATTTTTCTTAAGTAGAAAGGTGAAGTCGGTAATAGATCCAGTTGTAACAGGGACCCTTAAGCTCATTCCGTCAAATAGACCTTTTAGTTCTGGAATTGTTTCTGTTGTAGAAATCGCCGCACCTGTCGTTGTAGGAATAATATTCATAGCAGCTGCCCTGGCACGCCGGAGGTCGTGGTGGCTTCCATCTTGGAGGTTTTGATCGTCAGTATAACTATGAACCGTAGTCATCATTGCTTTCTCAATCCCAAATTTTGCCTGCATTACAGCCGCAACAGGAGCGACACTATTTGTTGTACAACTCGCGTTAGAAATTATCATCCCTTGAGGAGTTTGTCCTTCGATTTCGTTCACCCCCAAAACGTACGTGCCCACATTTCCACCTTTAGATGGTGCTGAAATTACAACCCTTTTAGCTCCTCCTACCGCATGTTTTTTGGCTCCTTCCTCATCAATAAAGTGCCCTGTCGATTCAATCACAACATCTACGCCGTACTTTGCCCAAGGAATTTTGGCAGGATCTCTCTGCGCCAAGACCGGAATTTTTATATTTTTTTCAGATATCATTAGCTCTCCGATCTTTGGATCGTCATCAGTAACTTTATCCGGTTCTTTGTACTCTGTGCTCTGTACTACGTACTCAAATTTCCGGTACATCGTGTCGTAATTGGTAAGATGAGCCCAACCGGCCGTATCCATGCTTCCTGAGGTATTAATTGCGGAGAAAGTAAGTTCGTCGGAATGTTTTAAAATTCCAATCCTAAAAGCAATTCTTCCTATTCTTCCAAAACCGTTAATTCCTACTTTAACCATGTTCTATAATTTTCTAATCTAATAGCACATGGATGCTTCAACATCTCATGGCAGTATTAAATTTAAGTATATAATCATATTCAAATAAGGTTAAGGTGCAAAATGACAAAGGTATTAATCACAGCCACCCGTTGGGGACATATCAGTATCGCCCGGTCAATAAAAGAAGTTGTTGAAAAAAAATACCAGACTGAGCTTGCCAACATTGAGGTTGAACCTTTCTCTAAAGTTTCCTATCACCTGATTTATAAATTTGTACCAAACCTATTTAAGTATGTTTTTCTTCTTTCCGAAGTCAAAATAATTAAAAATCTTTTCAATTCCTACGTTGAAAGGGATTATAAAGTTAAACTCGATGCGATAATTAAAAGGCAGAAGCCGGATATCGTAATCAATGTGTATTTTGCCTTTGATTCTTCGCTGGAATCGCTCCGGAAAAAATACAATTTTAGGTTAATTAATGTCCTTGCTGACCCTTGGACTTTCAGCCGGATTTTAATTTCTAAAAAAGGTGAGAATCTTACATTTGATAAGTATTCCTGGAGGAAACTTAAGTCCTACGAACCTAAAGCCAAAGGCTCCCCCGCCGGCTGGTTTACCGAGAAAAAATATTACGAAGTGGCAGGAAAAGACCAAAAGACTATCAGAAAAAAATTGGGATTAACGCCCGACATGTTTACTCTTTGCGTAGTAAGCGGCAGCGAGGGCACATTCAATGTCTTTAAAATTCTAAGTACACTTCTGAATTCAAAATACAAAATGCAGGTTTTGATCCTCTGCGGTAACAACAACAGCATGCTCAAAGTTATTAAAACTCTAAAAACTCTTTCCGAAAAAATCAAAGGGCCGAATATAATAGGTGTTCCCTATACTGAATCTATGCAATATTATCTGAAAGCCTCTGATTTAGTTATAGGAAAAGCCGGTCCCAATACTCTCTTTGAATCGGTCGCCACTCTTACACCGTTCTTCGCAATTTCCCACATCTCAGGTCAGGAGGATGGGAACTTGGATATTATAAGACGCTACGGGATTGGTTTTGTGGAAGAAAATCCGCGCCGTGCTACTAAAAAACTGAAGAGCATTATAGAAAACCCCGAGTCCCTGGATAAATTCAGAAAAAATCTGGAGAACATGTCCGATTACTGCGAGGGGTCGGAAAAAAGACTTCTTGAGATACTGAAAAACTAAAACCCAAATGGCATTCAAATTGATATTTTTTCAAATTCAAATTCACTAATTAATTTTTCATTGCCTCAATTCCCGGAAGAGTTTTATTAACTAAGAAATCGAGCATCGCTCCGCCTCCGACCGACACCCAGTCTAATTTATCTGATAACTGCAGTAGCGTAATTGCTTTTTCTGTATCACCGCCCCCAGCCACTTTAAATGCACTTTTGTTTTCGACAACTGCTTTAAAAACTCGTTCCGTCCCCTGCCTGTGCCCCTCCTCTTCAAACTTTCCTGGGGGTCCTGAAACGACAATTGTCCCTGCACTCTTTATCTCTTTCTCAAATCTCTCTATCGTGTTTAGAGTTATATCTTCTTTATCCATAACAAGGTTTCCAACAATCTCTTTTTGATCTTCTCCCTGCGTTCTAACGCTTTCCAATGCTTCATCCCCCAAATAGTCAGGCAGCCTTCCACCGATCAGGATTTTGTCGCAAAACTTTTCAAGCCCCGGAAGATAATCCAGTTTATCTTTTTTGAGTCCACTTAAAAGAAAAATAACGGGGCGCCTGGGTTGACCAAAAACCTTGCTGAGGTTTTCCACTTCTTTCTCAAACCTAAACCCAACCGCATGGGGTAAAAGTTTGGGAAGACCCACAATCGAAGCGTGTTCCCGGTGACTATCCGCAAAGGCTTCGTTAACATAGATATCTCCCAAATCTGCAAGCCGACGGACAAATTCAGGATCGTTTCCTTCTTCTCCCGGATCAAACCTTAAATTTTCTTCAACTTTTGCGTTCCATTTATCAAAAATCGACTGGAATGGTTTAAGACTTAAGCTCTCATCAAAAATCGGTTTATATTCCGTAGCCTCGTGCGAAGGCCGGCCTTTATGGGCCAAAATAATTATTTCGGCTCCATTATCTTTTAAGTAGTTGAGAGTTTCTTCCGATGCTTTAATTCTTAAATCATTCGGGTCGGGATTGGTATCCAAATCAAGCCGAAGTAAAACTTTTTTTCCGGAAACATCAAGTTCGGTAAGTTTTGGCAGATTCATAATAGTTTTGAAGTTTAATTATTTTCCTCTATCTTTTCGATTTCTTCCAGTCTTTTTTCAAACCTGGCTAGACCTGAATACTTAGTTTCCAAAAACGAAATGAGCATAGCCTTAGCATCTTTTTCACTAGTAAAATCCGCAGCCAAAACTAAAATGTTCACGTCGTCGTCATTCCTGCCTGCCTTAACCTGAAGAACGGATTTTCCGATTGCCGCACGAACTCCGTCAAATTTATTGGCAACCACCTCCACTCCAACCCCGCTTCCGCAAATTAAAATCCCTTTAGCATTTTTTACTTCACCCGACCCGACAACCGAAGCTACTCTTTCGGCATACCTGGGATAATCATCCTGCGAATCAAATTTTTCCGCTCCAAAATCCTGAAAAGCATAACCCATCTCAAAAAGCCATTTGGCAATTTTTTCTTTCAGCTCAAATCCTCTATGGTCAGCCCCCAAGTAAATCATATTATTTAAATCCTTCCACCAAATCAGTCAGTTCTTTTCTGGGATCAACCGCCTTAACAATATCGGTAGCTACGGCTACCCCGACCGCTCCCAATTCCAGACTTTTTTGGACATCGTTTCCACTGTGAATTCCGGCCCCAACTATAAGTGGAATCCCTGCTGCCCTTGCCGCCTCAACTGCCTTAGAAACAATCTCAGACTTAGCTTCAATAACAGAAGCTGTAGTGGAGCCAACCAATTCCGGCGGCTCGTAAGCAACAAAAGTAGGATTTAGCTCACAAATCCTTTTAAGTTCCTCCAAATCTCCCGCAAAAATAAGTGTTTTGAGGTTGGCAGACTTAGCTTTTTGATTTGCATTGCGAAGAGCTTCGAAATTATTGAACTTGTGCTCGCTGTGATTCAAAAAAACACCGGCAACACCGATTTTCGCCACCTCTTCTGGCAAAGTCCAACCTGTATGGGCACCGTATGAAACCGGATCAACATGTTGTATCCAAATAGGAAGAGTTACTGAAGAAACTATCGCTTCCGCGTCAATTGTCTGCACAACCGGAATTATTTTTACCTGAGAAGTGCGAGCTACATCCTCCAGAATCTTTGCTAGAGCGAGAGCTTTTTGACCCGTACCCTCCTCATAAGTTTTATAATTGACAAAAATCATAAATTACCTAATTATCTGGTCAATCTTTCCCTGATCAAATCCAACAACAGTCTCCTTTTTGCCATCATTAGTCACAATGACCATAAATGGAACTCCCAAAAAACCCCCTGAGTTTGCCATCATTTCACTTTTGGCAGTCTCATCAAGATCTACAAGTTTTTCCACATAATCGATACTTTTCCCATTAAGATAATCTTTCAACATCTTACAATAGGGGCATGTTGTTGTTGAATAAACAATTATTTGCATTAAGTTAACTCACCTCCCCGCTTCTAGTATAACTTTATTGAAAGGAGCCTTCAAGAATGTGTGTAGTGCCGAGAGCAACAAAAACAGTTTTATAGCCGGAGAGATCTTTCACGGATGAATAATTAACTATGTATCCACCCTTTCCAACCGTT
>JAJYIG010000010.1 GCA_021790215.1 bacterium | reverse complement strand
GCCACCAAAAGCGTTTAATAAACGGTTTTTTCGATTTATTTATTGAGGAGGTTTGAAGATTTACGTCCATAAAACCATTATAGCGAAGCCTCGTAAAGTAAGTCTATATTATAAAATTTGCTCCGAGTAATGGAACAGGCGGGAACCTATTTTCTTCAAATTTGATACCGCTTATTTACTCTTGATTATATCGAATCCTTGAAGAGTAAGTTCTGTTTCAAAAAATGAGCGCATTCCATATGGAACTGGTGATTCCGTTATCATTTCAAATTCTGCATCAGCCAGATTGCCTGAAAGTAATTTTGGATCGCTTTTTGTTTGAATCGATGACTGAAGTTCCTTTGCATCCACGGAAATATCGTAAACTAAATTATCTTTCTCATCCTTCACCGTCACATCAATCTTTGATATTTTCTGATCGCAGAGAGTCAGAAGATTTGAGAGGTATCGAAGAACTCCTAAAACCTGTTTTTTGTATGTAGTTACATGTCTGGTTGAAATAATGTCATACCTTTCTCCGTTTCCAAAAAGTATTTCTCCGCCGACTCCCATTTTTTTCTTTTTGGACAAGACTAATTTCAAAACACCTTTATTGAGCGAAAAGCCTTCAACTTCAAGCCACCGAGTATCCGCGAAATCTTCAAAAGAATCCTGTACCTCTCTCAACCTCAGTCTTTTACCCAACTGAAGTTTACTGCTGAAGCCGGGATTGTTTGTCAGAAACAATTGCAGACCGTTTTTCAGCACCCAAACCGTTTTACGGCACAAATCAAGTTGTTGCTGAATTTCTCCATAAGCGTAATGTTTTCTCCCTTTCAATTTGCCGCTTTTAGGTTCTACATCATTGAGTGTTATACTGCCATCATCTTCAACTTCATACCATTCATGCCCGCTTCCGGAGTTTCTCATCTCATTATTGAATCCCTCTACTAAATCACTAAGTTTGCCGTATGTTATTGGTACAGTTCTGTTTTTCAGCATCTGAAACTTTTCACCGCCGCTGACTCTCACAAATTCTTCTGCACAATTAGCTGAAGTTTTGAATCCAAGTCTTTTAGTGCAGTATAAGTAAGGAACTGTCGCCCATAGTCTAAGAGCGGTTTCGAAGAAAACTTTGTAATGGTCCAGTAACGCTTTTGCCCGGGTTGTTGGCCTACTCTCATCAGCTTCATAGAAATTTTTTTCCGATTCTGTAAGCCTTAGATGAGTATTGTCTACTTCCTCAAGCATTTTTATAACTATTTGTAAAAATTCACTCGGAAATTTAGCGGCAAGCTCACTGCACAACGACTCAACAAAAAGCATATTCTGTATATCTTGCTTTTGAACCCCTTTTCTCCAAGCGCTAAAACTTTGTTCAAGAAAGTATTTATATGAGGCTTCGTCAAGCTCGGTTTTTATATAGGGCCGGAAGTATTTTTCAAAAAATTTAGTTTTTATAGGCAGTGAGGGCTGTGCCGCTCTTACCGCATCTTCATATTTCATATTCTGATCCTAAATTTTATTTTCAAAATCCTTATCAGAGGGCTTTCCAGTTCGCTCATAAAGTCTGCTGATAAGAAAGGCTTCTTCGGGTTTGAATCCCAAAGTCAGCATATTATTGAATAGACAATGCTGAACTCTTTCTAACAGCCGGTAATTATCAAATGAAATATTCCCCTTCAATTTACCGATTGTAAGTTTTGTCGCTTCGCTCATCATTTCAGCAAAGCTTTTAACCACGACTTCGTTGAATAAACTGTCATCGCTTTCCTGATATTCAGAAAATGGCAACTTGCTACTTGGAGTCAAACCATTATTGGTTGCCAACTCGTTAAGTTTTTCTTTCAGTTTAGTTTTATCCCTCGACTCAATTCTTACCCTTACAGTATTACCTTCGAACAGGAAGAACCACTTACCTGCCAATCCGGACACTTGTAAATCGTGAAGGATGGCGTCGATTTTCAATAGGATATTCTTAGCCTCACGGCCATCTGAAAGTTCAAAGTCGAGCTGGTACCAATTTTTCAATGTAATTGAATTTGCCATATTGAAATAATTTACAAACCTGACAGCCTTCTGCCTTTTCTTGCACACTCCTGAGAGCAAAATCTGCTGATTAGCTGATAACTGTTTTTCCTCGGATGATATTTTTCTCCGCAGGTTGCACAGACTTTTATGATTTTCTGGTCCCTTTGCGGATCTCCGGCGTATTTTACAGGCTTGTTTTTCATGCCCTTATTATATCTCAAATGGGCTGTAAATTGCTTCCGGATAACTGATATAATGTAGTTGAATTAGACTTCTGTTTCTTTACAGATTATGAATAAAAATGACAATAAATATAAAAATAAAGTATTTAGGTTTGCTGAATTATTCTGCGGTCCCGGTGGATTGTCTTTTGGAGCTGTTTCTGCCTCCGTTGCAAACGGAGTACCCGGTCCAAAAATAAAAGCAGTTTGGGCAAACGACATAGATCCTGATACCTGTAAGACTTATCAGAAAAACATCCATCCTAACGATCCTAAGGCTGTTTTCTGCGGTCCAGTAGAGAAAATAAATTTTGCGAAGATACCTCACTTCGACGCGCTGGCTTTTGGTTTTCCCTGCAATGATTTCAGCCAGGTTGGAGAGCAGAAAGGATTCCGCGGTTATTACGGACCTCTTTATACCCATGCAATCAGAGCTATAAACGAGCATAACCCGGACTGGTTCATGGCTGAAAATGTAAGCGGGCTAAGGAGTGCTAACAGCGGTCATGCATTTGCGCAGATCCTTGAGGATCTTGAGAGCGCCGGCAAATACGGATATGAAATCACTCCAAATTTATATTTCTTCGAAGACTACGGGGTTCCGCAGATAAGACATAGAATTGTGATCATCGGCATAAGAAAAGATATTGGACTCAAATTCAAAGTGCCTGCCCCCACACATAAAGGGAAGCATGTTGCCGTGAAACATGCACTTGAAAATCCTCCAATAGCAAATGATGCGCTTAATAACGAATTAACAAAACAATCGAGCACTGTAATTGAGCGGTTAAAGCATATACCGCCCGGGAAAAACGCATGGTATGAAGGGATTCCTCAGCACTTGCGTCTGAATGTTAAGGGTGCAAGAATGAGCCAGATATATAAAAGACTTGATCCCCAAAAACCGTCTTATACAATTACAGGAAGTGGAGGCGGCGGAACTCATGTATATCACTGGTCTGAGCCGAGGGCTTTGACCAATAGAGAAAGAGCAAGAATTCAAACATTTCCAGACAGCTACATTTTTGTTGGTTCAAAAGAAAGCGTAAGGAAACAGGTTGGAATGGCAGTTCCAGTTCAGGGTGCCAAGGCTATTGTTGAAGCTGTTCTGAAAACTTTTGCAGGGATACCGTATCAGGTTGTCGAAGCTAATGTAAACATGGAGATTATAAAAAATAAAAAGTCTGTCCCGCAACAAATTGCGATGCAGATTCAATAATATGAGCAGAAAATCATGGTGGGTAACCAGACCAAAAAGAAAATTGATACTAATTCCAGATCTTCTGAAGATATTCGCAACCACTGCCGAGGGTCAAAAGTGGGAAGGAAACAGAACCCTTCAGCTGGAATTTGAAACGGCGCTTCGGAACTATGAATGGAAGGCACAGAATGTAAGCAAAGACGGCAGTGGCGGGAGAACATACGCGGCAATGCTTGCAATGCTTGGTCTCTGGTTTGAAGATGAGCATGGCGTACAGATCACCAATGCTGGAAAAGAGCTTGTTGCTGATAATCCACCTGTCCCCATACTTACAAAACAGCTTTTGGATTTCCAGTACCCATCGCCATATTCGAAAATAAGACAAGTGGATGTAGATCCAGAATTTCGTATTCAGCCTTTCCGGTTTATCCTAAAGCTCTTTACAGAAAAGAACTTAGAAGAGATTACTCAAGAAGAGATTGCTTTCTGTCTTGTTCCATATGCTAAAACGGCGGCAGATTTGGACAAATGCCATCAGCTCATTATGAAATTCCGGAGTCAGCCCGCAGGAATTATTTCTCAGGCAGTGAACGACAGTGGTACGACAGAAGACAATCTGAGAAATATCGGAAATACGATAGTAAACCAGTTTGAATATACAGGTTATTTTGAAGAACGGACCGATATTAAAAGTCTGAGAATTAAACCGGAAATGAAGCAGAAAGCGAAGTCAGACTTGACGCATCTGAGGGAGGGGTTAATTCAAAATCCGGAAGATGCGGCAACCTTCCTGATGAGATATGGTTCCGGACTTGAGGTCAGCAAAGATTACAGATATACGCACCCCGAAGCGCCTGCACTCAATCCAAACGATAAGGCAGTGCTTATAACTTATCTTGAAATCGCACTTAACGAACCCATTCAGGGAATATCAGATGAGTTAGTAGAGAGAATTGCACAGCGGCGCGGGGTTTCATTCGATCAGGCAAAACGCGTTCTTAGTGCGTTCGCGCAGAAGCCCCAGTTTGACCGATTTGAAGAAAAGTATCTCAAATTAGCGATAGGCGGGACCGCAACCGCGGATGATTTTGAGATAAAGACTACCGGAATTTTTTCAAAAGACGGCTTCGGTTTTGCTGCGGTTTGGGTAGGAAATAAACCAAGAAATCCGGACCTTTTTGTTTACTTCGACAGAGATAATAAACGCCATGGTCTTATTGATACGAAAGCATATAAAGAATATACGCTTCCGCTGGACCATAAAAATCTCATGGCACATACTTATATCCCCTCATTCAAAACAATAAAATTTGAGGGGGATGTTTACAATCTTGAGTTTTTTAACTATGTGGCGGGTGGTTTCGGATCAGGAATGCCGCGTTCTTTTTCTGAACTTCTCAGAATGACAGAGATCAAGGGAAGCTATATAACAGCTTATAATCTTGTTCAACTTCTAAGACTGCATAGAAGCAGTCCATTCAGTGCAGAAAAGTTCGGTGAATTATTTTCAAGCAATACTGAGATCGTCTATGACAAAGTAGGAAGTGCTAATTAAGAACTGAAAGATAGCGGTGCAGTTTGGTTATAAGCTTCTTTTCTTCGTTTGTTTCGCATTCCCAAATAACAATTACTTTGTAATTTTGTCTTACAAGTTCTCGCTTTTGAAGCTTGAACTTTGCAACATTATTTTGAAGTTTGCGTGTCCAGTATTCAGTGTTGCTTTTCGGCATGAAATTTCG
This sequence comes from bacterium, assembly GCA_021790215.1. Lineage (GTDB taxonomy): Bacteria > Patescibacteriota > Microgenomatia > UBA8517 > UBA8517 > JAJYIG01. The sequence continues at coordinate 18,002 of JAJYIG010000010.1, read as the reverse complement.
CTTGCATCCTTTATGTTGATGCCAAAAACAACCATGAACGAATATAGCAGTCCTAAGTTTTGGAATAATAATATCGGGCTTACCGGGCAGAGAGGCGTAATGGATTCTATATTTGAATCCGAGTTCTTGAAGTGCTTTTCTGACACGAATCTCCGGAGCTGTATTTTTTGATCTTATTTTTGACATGTTCCGGCTTCTCTGTACCGCGCTGATTTTATCCATAACTGAATTATAAGTTATTTCTGGATGAGAAGATCCATTACAGAAACAAAAAATGATTATTATTCGTTATAAAGAATCGTTCTTATAGCTTGATCTTTACGGTCCTGATCTCCAAGAATAAAGATCCGATTATGCTCCGGTACAGTTTCGTAGGTGGCTTTCAGCCTTGTTTTATTAGCTTCCGTAGGTTCTTTTTGATAATTATCAAAGGCTTCTCTGCAAAGTCCACTCGTTGTAGGTTTACCATTAAGTTCGTTAATCGCGTCGGCGATTTCTTTAATCAGTTCTTCCGGCTTTATATAGCTGTTGGTATTTGTAGCTGTGTAATTTCCTAATGGGAATATAGACACTTTTGCTGATTTAGGTAGTTCTGTAACCACCCAACCGCTTTTAACCTTATCCCTGAACTGATTAAGCGTCACAAGTTCCCAACAGTCTATTATTCCATCGGCATAGATCTTGAGTTCAGTAAGATGGTAATCCCCGTTATGAATATAGATTGGGCGAGATATTCCAAGAATAAGCGCGCCGTCAACTTCGCGGTAAATTCCATCTTCACCTTCCCGGACATAACCTTGGTACGGAACATTTTTCATTTTCATCTACTTTATTTTTATAATCCTCTATCATGCAAGCAAAATTCGTAAGCGCCGTTCACATCCTGCCACTTAACCCCTTCTATCTCTTTTGCATTATTTATAACTTTCTTTGAACACTCCTGCTTTATTCCTGCCGGTCTAATCGCAAACCAATAAATTAGAAATGACACAAGAGCGATTAGAAGTAAGATAAAAATCGCTCCGAACGATAACCTTTTTACCATACAAATATATACTACCAGTAAGTCGACTAATAGTAAACATTTATAGAGACTGTATGTATGGTAAAAGTAACAGCAGTCTCCATTCGAATTGGAAAGAATGTTGAAAAGATTCGTGTGAAGAAAGGCCTGACTCAAGAGAAGCTTGCTTTCGAGGCTGGCCTGAACAGAGCTTACATTGGTTACATTGAGCGGGGCGAGAGAAATCCATCCACCGATACGCTTGTGAAGATCGCCCGGGCGCTGAAAGTATCTCCTAAAGATCTTCTCGACTAATACATTCGAGCTCCTAAATATTGAGTTTTGCCTTTGTTAAGAAGTGTTAAGGTTTTTGCAGATTTTCGTAGGTATTGAAATGTTAGGTTTTGTTAGGTTTTACAGGGCAAAAGTACTCAAGGCCTTTTGTAAATTAAGGGACAAGCCTTAACAGGTTTTCGTAGATTTGCGGGTTCAAAAATATTAGGTATTTTTAGGTAGTTACAGGTTTTGAGTTATTAAGTTTTCGCAAGTTTTCAGAAAATGCAAATTTGCCAAAAACATGATAAGTTTTGATAGGTTTTGGGTTTCAAGAATATGAGGTATTTTGAGGTACTGGGGTGATGTTAGATTTTAGCAAATTTTAGCCAATCTTAGCCACTATACTGCATCATGTTCTTTATAAGAATGGCCCAATCTAACAAGCTGTAATTATAAAACCGTTAAGTAAATTTCGGTAGCTAAAATTCTGCTAAAACCCGTATAATTAAAGTTGCTCAAATAAATATGAAAATATCATCGAAACTGCGATCGCTTCTAACGGATCCTGCTGCAAAAGAAATCCTAACCTATCTATGGAAAGAGAAGGATCAAAAAACGATTTTAGTTCATTTAACAGTTTCCGAAAACTGTATTAGTGAATACGCAGAAAGATATTATGCTGATCAATGGCTTCCAGATAAATTTATAGATGAATGTTATGCAAAGTTTGATGGGCCATTCTTTAATGAGCTGAAAATAGCCGGGATTATTAAACATTTTTCTTTCACTCAAACAGAACTGCCTGATCAACCCCCGGGTCCAGAATGCCAAGTATGTGAGGCCACTGGCATAGATAACTCCAAACTAAAATATCTTTTGGTTTGGGTCAAACAATTGCCATATATACTAAATCATGGCAATTTTTCATTGAATACCATGTCTGGCGAAGCATATTTCAAAGAAAAAGCCGTTAAGCTTTATAAAAACTCCGGTTACTTCAAACTTATAAAATCTTTTTTGGAGAGCAAAGATTCCTCTCTTTCAGTGAAAGACATCCTTCAAATAGGCGGCCGGGGTGTTCAAAACAGCAAGGTGACTAATGAAGATTATAACGATGCGCTGGAAATAATAAAAAACCTTGGAAGAAGAATTGGAATCCGGAAAGATCTGAGCAAAATTATTCCTTACACTGGAAATGCCTTTGTTCTGACAGCCTAAACCCTCTGGAAGAAATACCCCAAAACTACACTAAATAATCATCTATATCGTCATTCGTTCAGTTATTACACTGCGCTTATGATGAAAACAGATGAGAATTGCTACAAAACTTCTGATCTTACCTTAGCGACCACTCTTTCCATTTATTTCCCCATTATCTTAATAGATAGGTCTAACGGCAAAAAAGTATTATTTGTTTTCGACCGCTCCACTGCACTTGATGAATTGATTGAAAAGTTTTGGCAGAACAAGATTGCAGTTGAACCGCAGATTTTTTCCAACCAGATGAAAAATCTGAAAACCAGAATATATGCGGGTGAATAAGCCTATGAAACTTAGCGACAAGGCAGTTGCCGATTTCAAAAAAATCTATTTTGAGACTTATAAGATCAGGCTTTCTGGTGACGAAGCCAACAAAAGAGCATTGAATTTTTTGAAACTAATGAAGCTCGTTTACAAACCAATACTGACGAATATACAAATGCAGAGAATATGAACAAGCCGCTTGTTTCCCTAAAAGTTGTTAATAAAAATGGCGAGAAGGTACAAACACTCGTCACGAGGAAAATAAAACGGATTTATTCATTTCTCAAGGCGGGAAAAAACAGAGATTACATGTTTAGGTTGTCTATCAAATATGGCAACGGTTTCAAAAACGAAGGCGATTATGAAAATATGCAGGATTTAATCTGGGCGCTCCGTGCGTTTACCGAATCGGATTAGTTAGAGTTGTTTGTAAGAATGAATATGAAAATGCAAATTGATAAACAGGTAAAAAGTTTAATAATAACCGTCACCCCGGCAAAATCGCCTATTAAAGATATTGTCGGCTTTGCTGAACTTCAATTGATCGATGAATGGGAAAACACCCTTTTTATAGTCAGAGGCTACACAATAAGGGTAAAGGTGTTCAATAATACACCGATGTTTATAGTCAGTGCTCCTGCCTTCAGATCTGGTTTGAATTTCAAGCAGTCATTTATTGTTGAAGATAAGTCCTTTTGGCACATTATCTCTGGAAAAATAGTTGATGAGTTTCGCGAATTAACTGGCGACAAAAAACCAGAAGATTATATTTCTAATGAAGACATCGACCCAAAAAGCATACCGTTTTGAACAAGAAAGCGTATATAGTAACAATATAGTAACTGTGACTATATATGGTTACAAGTAAAAATTTCTTGTAAGTAGAAATGGAGTAAAAATAAGTTACTATGAAAAGAACAGTTGAAAGTAATGCGACTACCAGTATACACTATAATTAGTATGAATATGAATAAATACTCTACATATTGCAGGAAATCATCCGAAAGCGAAGATCGTCAGGTATTGTCCATAGAGTCTCAAACGAGAGAACTTGGTGAAATATCCGGAAAACATGAATTGAATACTGTCCGTACCATTTCAGAATCGAGATCCGCGAAAGATCTCGGCAGACCGGGATTTGCAGAGTTGATTAAATCTATCGAATCAGGAGAAACGAACAGCATATTAGTTTGGCATCCGGACAGATTATCAAGAAATCCACAGGACGCAGCGACAATTATCTCTTTGATGGACAGTGGAAAACTTATAGAAGTGCGGACTCCCACTCAAACCTTTCGGAATAATCCAATGGACAAATTCATGCTCGGATTTTTTATGATGCAGGCAAAGTTTGAAAACGATCATAAAGGTGAAAATGTAAAGGAAGGACTCAAAACAAAAGCAGAAAAGGGATGGCTTCCGAGCGGTGCTAAAGCGGGATACATGAACGACAAATACGCCGAAAAAGGAAGCAAAACAATTCTTTCGGACCCGGACAGGTTTCCGCTTATAAGAAAAGTCTGGGATGCTTTTCTCACCGGCACTTATTCTGTAATGCAAGTTTTGAGGCTCCTTAATAACGAGTGGGGTTATAGGACACCAAAACATAAAAGAATTGGCGGCAAACCGATGACCAGAAGCCAGATTTACAAAACATTGACGGACCCATTTTATTACGGTGAGTTTGAATACCCGGTCGGTAGCGGGAAATGGCATCAAGGTAAACATAAACCGATGATTACCAAGGATGAATACGATCGAGTTCAATTGTTGCTTGGGCGAAAAGGCAGACCGCGACCAAGAACACGGAACTTTGAATACACAGGGCTTTTGGAGTGCGGCGAATGCCATGCGATGATAACTGCCGAGGAGAAGTTTCAAATAATATGCCCAAACTGCAAACTGAAATTCGCTTCTCAAAATAAAAGCGCTTGCCCTAAATGCAAAACTTCCATCGAAGAAATGGTGAAACCCACTCTATTGCATTATATTTATTATCACTGTACGAAACGCAGGAATCCTGACTGTACGCAAAAGAGCATCAGAGTTGAGGATTTGGACCGGGAACTGGATAAAACATTGTCACGGATTCAAATATCCAAGCGATTCAGAGATTGGGCAATAAAATATCTCAATGAGCTGAATAACAAGGAGTCGGAAGAAAACATAGCCACTCTCAAGTCTTTACAGTCTGTAAAAGCAGATTATGAAACACGCCTCAATAATCTTCTTCAAATGAAGATCTCGCCGCAGAATACAGATGGCTCTATCATGAGCGACGATGAGTATAAAAAGCAAAAAGAGTTACTTACCGCAGAAAAGAAAAGCATTGATGAAAAACTATCAGGAACCGATTATAAAGCTGAGCACTGGCGAGAAACTGCCGAGAAAACCTTCGATTTTGCCTGTCACGCTCGCTACCGGTTTGCTCATGGAGATACGCAGACGAAGCGCGAAATTTTAGCCGGACTCGGTTCGAACCTTGAACTTTTTGATAAAACTGTGCGTGTAAACTTAGAAAAGCCGCTACAATTTATAGAAATGGCAATGGATGAAGAGCCGACAATATCCGAAATGTTCGAACCTAAAGAAGAGATTGATAATACGGTCCAATTAGAATCTTTATGGCTTCAAAATCCTACTTTGCTCCCCCTAAAGGACTTATTCTGCAACCGTAAGTTAGAGTTTAATTTTACGCTTTCCGAGATTAAAACAAATCTAGACCTGCTTGGTTTCCAATTTAATAGCCTAACATTTTGTTAACAATCTATTTGACCCAATCTTGCTAATTAACATTTACTGCCTGTTTGATTTATTCCACGACAAACTTTATAAGGCATTAGGCTTCTTCCCCCAACACTACCTTCATTACCTAAAGTTGTCCCCTTTGTCAAGACCAATTAATAACGATTTTAAGGTTACATTGTTCAACTAATGTAAACGGTCTGTTTCCCGGTAAACACTTCCTCCGGTGTTTTGTATCCCAAAGCCTGATGGCGTCTTTCTGTATTGTAAAACTCAATATATTCTGTTAACGATTGTTTTGCCTCCCGTATCGAATCATATTCTTTTAAATATATTTCCTCGTATTTGATCGTTCTCCATAATCGTTCAACGAATATGTTGTCAAAACACCTTCCCTTATGATCCATGCTGATTTGTATTGTCGGATGCTCCTTTAGGATTCCTGTATATTCAGTACTCGTGAAGTGGAATCCCTGGTCCGAGTTATGAATATCAGGAACGGCAATTGATAATGCCCGCCGCAGCGCCTCGCAACAAAAAACAACTGCCAGGGAATCGGACAGCTCCCAGGACACAACATATCGGCTGTACCAGTCCAGTATGGCAACCAAATACAACCATTCTTTTTTCATCCGCACATACGTAATATCGACCCCCCAGACCTGGTTGGGGCGGACAATGCTCACCCCTTGCAAAAGATACGGATGCACCGGATTGAGAATATTTGGTTTGCTTAAATTCCGTTTCGGGAATACCGCCTCGATCCCCATGATTTCCATGAGCCGATATACCTTTTTGTGATTGACGATATATCCGTAATCCTCGTTTAATGCGTTGGTAATCCGCGGCCGACCAAAGTAGGGGCGTTTGGTGTAAATTTGGTCGATTGCATCCATTATCCGTTTATCCTCCGCCGTAACTTCCGGTTTCCGCCGGTAATACACAGCGCTTCTGGGTATATCCAGCAGATGGCACTGGCGCCTTACTGATAATCTGTCTTCCGAATTGTCAATGAGCGTAATCTTTTCCCTATTCGACAATACCCATCTTTTTTTTTAAACCACCCGAGTTCGTACTTTAATTGTCCCAGCTGACGATACAGTTCATCAATTAATGTCTTGTCCCGTATCCGATCCTGGTCATATTTCTCAGTGAATAGATGCTCCAGGTTGGTTAAAGCCACACTCTTCCATTTGTCGGCTAAAGCCGGATGGATGCCAAACTGGGAGGCAATCTCACTTCTTGTTTTTACCTCTTTTAACATTTCCAACACCACCTGTTTTTTAAACGCCGGTGAATGCGTCCTTCGTATGGTTCCCATATCCAAATATTACCTTAGGATGTGGTCCGAATTATGGGGACAAGTATAACCATCTAATAAACCGTATTGCCCCCAAGACAAAAAAGGACATTTTTTACAGATATTTTTTAAAAAGATTTCTCCTTCTCGTTTCGCACGATTTTCGGGATAAGAGTCTTTTGTTCTAACCATTGGTTCATTACCTTCTGACATTGTCTTTATCCATTCAACCATAAGATTTGTAAATTACTAAAGAACCTCTATTTTATTAGAGGTTTATATATAAATCAACTTATCTTTATATAAAGTCCAAACTTATTTAAGAACTTAGTCTTGAAACAACCTAGTTTTGATTTGCTTAATCTCTACAATCTTTCATTGTACTGTTAAATAATGATAAAATAGGAATAGCATAATTTCTTGAAAAAGTAATGACTATGATGAGTGGCAAGAAAAAACTTTATTTCCTTTTAAAACATATCGTTGATGCAAGAGATATTACTCCTTCTGGGCAGCCTTTGATAATTGATCCGACAAACGACCTAAACCGCAAGTATAGAGATATTGAACTATTACAGCTTTTTACCAAATTAGAAAAAGATGAAAAAGTGTTAAGGGTCTTAAAAGCCCCGAGCAGAACAAAACAGATTGATGTTATTGAGCGTCTTGATCCATATGGCTATTCTGACGATGGCTGTTGGCATATTGAACTTTTAGCGGCATTTAACGACTACTATTTTGAAATACAGAACGAACCTGAATATCAAAAATTTACAGGCAAAAAACCACTAATTAAAGCCCAAAATCACGTAATAAGGAAAGATATTTACAGAAAGGAAATTTTTGGGGGTAGGACTTTTTCGGCAAAAGCGTTAGAGATTGCAGATAGTTTTTCATCCGGAAATTATGATTTTGTATTGATGGTTTTAAAAGAAATTCTGTCTTCGGCTGAATTAAGTGCCGATGGAAAAGTAGATTATCAATTACAATCTCCTTCTGGCCATCCTAATTTAATCAAGGAAAGAGCATTATTAAGAAAGTTTGAAGTTCAGGGTTTATTCAGAAACTTAGGCGAAGATGGGATTTTCGGAATTGCCAGCTTGACAAATTTAGACACAAAACTTATCAAAGAAATAGTTTTAAGAATTGATGAGTGGAAATCTGGGGTAATTTCAGTCCAAAATACTGTGGAAACGGAAGAAAGCGATAGTAATGATATAAGACCATTAAAACAGGCTACTGAAATAAAAAAGACGAAGAAATTAAATCAACCAAACTGGCAAAATGATTTTATATGGGAAGGAAAAAGGTTTGTATTTGGCAAGTATGGTAGCACAAGTATTTTTAACAGTAAAATAAGGTTAACTATGTTTCGTGAATTGACCAAGGCTAAGGGAAACTGGGTAACGGTCAACCAACTTAAAAAACTTACTTCAAAAGATGAAACCTATTTAAGACCAACAATCGGACAAATAGAAAAAACTTTTAACAGTAATCTCAAAAAATACATCAGTATTCCCTCTACAGAAGAAGACGATTTACAACCGAAGCCCCCAAAAGGAGCATATAGAATAAGATTTACCCCAAAGTCTTTATAAAGACTTTACTTTTAGCTTCAAAATCTTAACCCCCTCAATCTTGACATCAACACCCTTGAGGCTGAGAAAATTTGCCTAATGGAAAACGGCAACGCCATTCAGCTAGAAAAAACAAAGCCCCAACAAACAGAGCTAATTTTGACACCCGAAGAAAAGAAACGGCTGGTAGATTTCTTTGCCGTCCTTATTGAAATTGACCAAAGAAAGAAAAGAGAGGAGGCGATCAAAAATGGAACCCAAATTTGATTTCCAAAAAGAGGTTATAAGTTCATTAGCAGAACGTTACAGGCTAAAAATAAGTGAAGCTACTAAAAGAGGTATTAGAGAGGCTAAAAAAAGAAAAAATAATGGAACCAAAGATAACTGAAATCCAAATCATACCGATTAAACCGCAGAATGGCTTAGTGGCCTTTGCCAGCTTTGTCTTGGACGGAAGCCTTTATCTAGGCTCTATCGGTATTGTAACCCGTCCTCAAGGCGGTTACCGGCTTGTCTACCCAACCAAGAAGGTAGTTGACAGAAACCTCAACATTTTTTACCCGATCAACAGAGAATTTGCGTTAGCTATAGAACAGAGAGTTGTAAGGCAGTTTGAAGACGTAATGACCAAATATGATAGACACAATAGTTTTAACTCTTAAAACAGGTATGTACACAATACTTGAACCCGATAAATTCAGTCCGTCAACCAGAGGGCTTACTGACGCTACGGCAGGCTATTATCGTTTAGGTGGTCGGTCTAATATCACCTGCAAGCAAAACCCGACGCCCGATGAGCTTAAAAGAGGTATTTATAAGCCAAGACTGACGGTAACAAAGCGGATAAACCGAGAAGGTAACTTTGAAACTCCCTTAAAAATTGAGTTTTCTATCCCTAAACTTATTTACGGCAACAACTTTGATGAGCTAACCGACGCCGATTTTCCCGCAGTCACTCAAAAACTCAAGATCATCCTTAAAAATATGGGGGTTTATCTCTTTGAGAAATATCTTATAAACGCTCCGGTATCCGCAGTCCACTACTCCAAAAATATAGTCCTGACCGACTACACAACACCCTACACATATATTGAACAATTGACCAAGCTTAATATCAATAAACGACTGGATACGAACAGGACGGATTTTAGAAACGAGGGGCATAGCTTCAAATATCGGGCTAACTCTTTTGAAATAGTCTTTTACGATAAAATCAAAGACCTGCAACAAGCCAAAATAAGCGAAAAACGGGCAGAGGAAAAGGATAACGCCTTACAGCTTGACTTATTTGACATCCTGATCCGACAAAAACCGCTTGAGGTTTTGAGGGTTGAGATACGGCTAAATAAACGGCAAAAAATCAACCAAATCCTCAAACTTATAGGCAAAGAGGTTGAACCGACCTTTGTCAACCTTTTCAACCAAGACACGGCAAAAAGGGTACTGCTCCACTACATAAACGAGATTGAGGAAGCCTACCCGCCTTTGTTGACGTATCAATATGACAGTCCCAAAAAGTTCTTTACCGGCTTTTTAACCGCAAACCCCAAACTTAAGCTAACGCCCGCACTAAAAATGCTGGGACTAAGAGCATTGCTTGATGAGATAGGCATAAGGGAATTTAGGGAAATGACCAAGCGTTACGGCAACTCTATATGGTATAGTCTGAATAAGGAAATGAAAAAGTTAGGCAAAACCGACGAGATCAGCGTATTTTCGCTCCTTAGAAAGCAGATAACCGAGTTTGTACCGGTAAAACTACTTGCAATTCAGAATAAAATGTTAAATAATGTTAAATATAACTAATATGACAACCGACCAATTCTACACTATTGAAGATGTAGCCAAAATGCTAAAGGTAGTCTATTTAACAGTTTATCGCTGGATACAGTCCGGCAAGATTGTAGCTTATAAGGCAGGAAAACAATACCGGATTAAAAAAGATGACTTAGACAAGTTTGTTATAAATTACAAAAGGAAAAAATGACGCACAATAACGACAAGGACTCAATCTTTCTCAGAAACATTGAGCGGGGAAAAAAGGAAGGGTTAATTACTGTTTCTGCCGACAACTCTCGCATTACCTACCATTGTTCAAGAGAATACTCAACCTCATTCAAAAACCCAGAAGAAACCGTTAGAGCCTCATATTTTGTTGAACTTGTCCTTGACTACCGATACCCTAAAAGCCAAATAGATATTGAGGTAACTGTCCCCAGAAGAACCCCAGAGGATAGAGCAGATATTGTCATTTACGAAGATAGTGACCTCAAAACTCCTTACCTTGTAGTTGAGTGCAAAAAAGACGGCATTACCGACGCCGAATTTAAGCAAGCCATAGAACAGTCCTTTGGTAATGCTAATAGTCTACGAGCTAAATTTGCAACAGTTGTTGCAGGCACAACCAAAACTGCCTTTGATATTGCGGGCTTCAAACCAAGCGAAAGAGAGAAAAATGTTATTGCCGATATTCCGGTCAAATACGGCAGGACGCCAAAATATAGATTTGTTAAGGGTGAAGAAGGCAAAGAACTAAAAACCGTTTCAAAAGACGAACTTATTACCGCTCTTGGTAAAAGCCACGATACAGTCTGGCAAGGTGGTAAATTAGCCCCAACAACCGCCTTTGACGAGGTCTCAAAGCTCTTATTCTGCAAATTAAGAGACGAGAAATTAACTAAACGAGACGAACCTTATAAATTCCAAATTGGCACACACGAAACAGCCGACGAGGTATATAACCGTGTTAATTCCATTTACTTAAAGGCTAAACAAGAAGATAGCGAAGTATTTAAGGAAGATATAAGACTTGATCCGAAAGTGGTTTACAGCGTCGTGGAACACTTACAGGAGCTGGCAATAAACAAGATTGACCTAGACACAAAAGGTATTGCGTTTGAGCGGTTTATGGAAGACTTTTTCAAAGGCAAGATGGGACAATTTTTTACTCCAAGAGAAATTATCAGATTTTGCGTGCTGATGTTAGATCCACAGCGAGGTAATTTAGTGTTAGACCCTGCCTGCGGTAGCGGGGGTTTTCTTCTTAATGCTCTTGATAAGGTTAGAGATTATGCCGAGGCAAACTATGACGAAGGGGAAGCCAAAGAATACTGGCACGGTTTTGCAATGAACAATCTCTACGGAATTGAGATAAACGACCAGATAGCCAGAGTGTGCAAAATGAACATGATTATCCACGACGACGGGCATACCAACATCATTAGCACGGACAGCCTACGGGATTTTAACGAAATATCTGACATTCACAAGAGTTTTAGCAAGGACAGGTTTGATCTTATCCTGACCAATCCCCCCTTTGGGGCAACGGTCAAATCTACCGAGAAAAATTATCTTGACCATTACGAATTAGGTAAAAGTAAGAAAAACCAAAAAACGGAAATCCTGTTTATTGAGCGATGCGTCAACTTTGTTAAACCGAAGACTGGCAGAATTGCCATAGTCTTACCTGATGGCATACTAACTAACTCATCCCTGCAATATGTGAGGGATTTTGTGATGGACAAGTGCAAGATAGAAGCGATTGTTTCCCTTCCCCAGTTTGCTTTTTCCCACTTTGGGGCAGGGGTCAAATCGTCGTTGGTTTTCTTGCGACGCAAAGACGAGAACGAACGCTTAGGCAACTATCCTATCTTTATGGCAATAGCCGACCATATCGGCTACGACGCAACGGGCAGAAAAGACCCCAAGAACAACCTATTTGATATTTATGAAGAGTATAAAAAGTTTGTTAAAAATCCTTCTAATTATCAAGGGCATTAAAATGATTACTCAAAAAGTTTATATAAACGACCTTGAAGGTAGAATTGACCCACATTTTTATCAACTTTTTTTCAAAACTCTTGAAAATAGGTTACAAAAATTAACATATAAAAAGTTGGGCGATATTGTTTCATTATCAAGTGAAACATGGAACCAAAAAGACCAGTTTGAAGATAAATTTCCCTATATAGAAATCAGTGAAATTGACATACTTTCAGGCGAGATTAACAATATCACATATCAAGATAAAAAGGAGGCACCTAGTCGGGCAAAAATGATAGTTAGAGAAAATGACATAATTGTTTCCACTACTAGACCACATAGAGGAGCTATTGCACAAATTGATAAAGAAAAAGATGGTTTTATCGCTTCTACTGGTTTTGCTATTCTACGCAAATTAAAAACTCAAGACATACTTAAATCTTATTTATATTATTTTTTAAGGACTAATTTAGCACTGAACCAATTGCTTCAAAGAAGTAGCGGTGGCAATTACCCTGCTATTACATCAGAAGAATTACAAAAACTTATTATTCCGACACCCTCTATAGACATACAGAACAAAATAATTTTAATAATGCAGTCTGCTTATAAAAACCGAAAAGAAAAACTAAAACAAGCCGACGAATTGCTTAATCCAATTGACAGCTATGTTTTTGACAAATTAGGAATAAAAATGTCTGAAATAAAAGATAAAATGTGTTTTGTTATAGATAGTGAAGAAATAAAAATAGGTAGAATTGACCCTAATAATTTCTTATATCCTCAAGATACACCCAGTTCAAATAAATTCAAAGAAATGAAGTTAAGTGAAGTTGCAAATTTTTCCAAAGGTCAAAGTATTACAAGCAAAGAGATTGTTTCTGGTGATTATCATGTCGTCGCAGGAGGACAAATAAGTCCATACACCATAAATAAATTTAATCATAAAGGCGATGTCATAACCGTAAGCGCTTCTGGTGCGTATTCTGGATATGTTTGGTATCACGAAGAACCAATTTTTGCATCAGATTGTACAGTAATAAAAACCCTAGATAAAGATACCAACCTAACATTTTATTTATATTGTGTTATGAAAGCTAAACAAAAGTTTATATACAATATGCAACAAGGGGCAGGACAACCTCATGTTTATTCAAGAGATTTGTCTAATCTTAAAATCCCTCTTCCCTCTCTTCACATTCAGAATAAAATCGTTAAAGAAGTAAAACTAAGAACACAAAAAGCTGAAGGATTACAAGAAGAAGCAAAAGAAGAATTAGAAAAGGCCAAGAAAAAAGTTGAGGAAATGATTTTAAACTAATATGAAAGCAGTAATTTTAGCCAGAGTATCAACGCCTAAACAGGAAAAAGAGGGCCTATCTCTCAAGGATATTCAACTGCCTGAACTTAGGGATTATGCAACCAAAAAAGATTTTGAAGTGGTTAGAGAATTTGTTTTTAGCGAAAGTGCAGATTATAAAATCAGAAAAAAATTTAATGAGATGATTGACTTTGTCAAAGAGAATGAGGATATAAAGGCTATCATTTCTTACCGAGTAGATCGCATAACCAGAAACTACCGAGACGCAGTTAAAATTGACGAACTTAGGCTTGATTACGGCAAAGAAATACACTTTGTCTATGACCATCTTATCATTAACAAAGACAGCGTAGGCAGGGACATTCAGGACTGGGACTTAAAAGTCTTTTTAGCCAAACAATATCTTAACCGCTTAAAAGAAGATGCAATTAACACGGCAAAATTCAAAATAAGTAAAAATGAATGGCCGGGTAAAGCTCCCTACGGCTACAAAAACATTACCAGAGAGGACGGTACGAAGTGGATTGTTATTAACGAACCTGAGGCAGTTGTGGTTGAAAAAATGTATCAATGGTATTCAACCGGTAGTTACTCAATGCTTGAGGTAAGGAATAAACTAAAAGAGGTTTTTGATATAGATTTTTCCAAAGGCAAAATTGATCTTATTCTTAAAAACCCATTTCCTAGCGGGACGATGATTTATGACGGACAAGAATACCCACACAACTACGACAGGATAATTGACCAAGAATTATACGACAAAGTGCAAGAGGTAAAAGCGGGATACCATAAAAAACATTTCAAGTTTGCGGGTCTTGCTTTCCCATACAGGGGGCTGATAAGGTGCACAGATTGTGGCTGTATCATCACGCCTGAAAGGAAGATTAAAAAAAACGGCAATATCTACTATTACTATCATTGCACCCAATATCACGGCAAGCACGGTGCAGAATGGTTGACAGAAGATGATCTAACTAAGCAGTTTTCAGCCGTGTTTAGCAAACTCCAAATGCCCCAAAACGTAGTTGATGACATTGCTATGACTCTTAAAAGCTCACATAAAGATAAATCCGAATTTCACGATAATCTGCTTAACCGGTATCAGTCCGAGTATAAGAAATATGAAAACAGAATTGAGAAGGCTTGGGAAGATAAAATAGACGGTAGTATTACTGAGAGTTACTATGAGAAAAAACGAAAAGAGTATCGGTCAAAACAAAAGACAATCAACAAGAAAATTGAGAAGCTACACTTTGCTGATGAGGAATACTATATAACCTCAGAATACCTGCTAAAGCTCGCTTCTAATGCCAGCGAACTTTTTGAAAGTTCTGAACCGCACGAAAAACGGGTACTTTTGAAGATTGCACTTCAGAACTTAGAGCTGAAGGGCAAAAAAGTCCGCTATGACTGGATAAATCCCTTCGGCAAGATAGCTTTTTACGCCTCTCGTCAAGCTTGGCTCCCCCGGGTGGATTCGAACCGCCAACCTTGCCCTTAACAGGGGCCTGCTCTACCATTGAGCTACAGGGGATAAACGAAATTTCAAATGTCAAAGTTCAAATCCCAAATCTGAAAATCAGATCTAAAATATATGTTTCAGGTATCATATTTTAGCAAAACTCTAGATTTTTTTAAATCGAATCTTGCAGTCTTGCAGTACTGTAATATATATACTAATATCTATATAAGAAAGGCGGTGAGAAATTATGATGAACTGGTATTACGGCGGAGCAAGAGCCGGGACAGGAGCAGCAGGTACAATGATCGGCTGGGGCGGTGGTTACTGGATCATTGCGCTTCTTTTTCAGATCGTAATTCTAGTTGATTTAATCTTAGTCGGCGTCTGGCTCTGGAAACACATCGGTAAAATGAAATAGCTAGAAAGGCAGCGTCAAAGACATGTCTTTTCCCTGCGAGTTTTCCTGGTATTTTTTCCAGTCAGTGGGGATTGCAATTTTACCTTTTTCATTGAGGTAATAGATTTCACCCTGCTTAACCCCGAACTCAAAAACTTCCTTAGTAAGCATTGCATCATCCAGACAATAAGATTTAAGTTCTTCCCACTTCCCTTCTTTGTAATAATCAATCGCCATAAGCCCATGGCCCGACTTCTTTTTACCTAAAGTTGCTAAAACCACCTCATTCAAAGCAATTCTCTTTCCGATCTTTTGTTTAATATAGTCTAAAATATCAAAAACCGGAAAATGCTCCACTCTTCCCGGGTAGTAGGCCTGAAGAACCGGCAGATCAAAGGTTTTAATGTTATAACCTATCAAATATGAAGCTCCTTCCAGAATTGGAAAAAGTTTATTGAGTTCATTTTCCAAAAATGTTGCACCGGAATTTTTGTTGTAATCGTAGATTCCGACAACTGATATCTCCAATTTTTTGGGATCAGCAAACTCCCTGAACGTGTATTTTGTTTCCAGATCCAAAACAACCGGGTATTTTGCCATAAGTAGAAGATTAATTAGTTTTTTTTTGCAAATTTTCCTTGAAGATCTCCATCTCGACTACCGGCGAGAGATTAGAAAGCTGTTCGGTCTTAAGATTTATCTCATTAAGTTCTCCCTGAAGCCGGTTATGCATTTCATTGAAAGCTCTGAAAAAAATTTTTTGTTCAGAGGATGGAAGCTGGCGATATTCTTTCTGGAAAAGTTCGTCGAGCTTCCCCAAACTCCACAAGACCTCGATTAGGCGGTTATTTTTCACGTTAAAAAGCGAAATATCGCCCTGAAGCGGTTTGATCTTAAACTTCATCATCAAAACCTCGTTATACATATGCAGAGCATCGGGCTTGTGATCAAGAATTTTTTTAAAGTTGGCCAAAACCTGTAATATGTCTTTGTTATTTTGTTTTTTCATTGCTGTATAATTATACTCATGTTGAGAGACAAAATTCAAACCGAGATGATCGCAGCTCTTAAAAATCATGAGGAAGAAAAACTTCAAACCCTGCGTTTCATCTTAGCTCGGATTAAAAATCAAGAGATTGAAAAAAAAACAGAGTTGAATGATGAAGAAACCGTTGCGGTTTTGAGAAAGTTTGCTAAAGAACTGCGGGAATCAATTGAATCTTTTGCGAAAGCCGGACGAAATGAGCTAGCTAACGCTTCAAAAAAACAGCTGGAAACTGTTTCGTCCTATTTGCCGCCCGAAATGTCGGAAGAAAATTTAAAAAAAGCCGTTGACGAAATAGTTGCTAAAAACGCCGAACTTTACCAAAAAAATCCGAAAGCTCTGATCGGAATAACCATGAACGAACTAAAAGGTAAGGCTGAACCTGCCAGGATTCTTAAGCTTTTGAAAGTATGAGCTTAATTAAAAAGATTTTGTTCTTTTCTATTGTAATCTTTCTTTTCTTTTCGCTGACGAAGAACATTTTTGATTATCAAAAAAAATACCAACTCTATCTTGAGTTCAAGAATGAATACGGTGCGGCTAAAAAGCAAAACATCGCCTTAAAAACCCAGCTACTTCTGGAAAGCGATCCAAAAGAGATTGAAAAAACTATCCGCGACAAACTCAATCTGACCAAACCCGGAGAAGCTGTTATTATAATTCCCCAACCTTCCCCGACTCCTGTGGTCGTGACGCCAACTCCGGCGCCGAATTGGCAACAGTGGTGGGAAGTGTATTTTAAGTGAATCTGCTGAGTTATTGCTAATTTAAGGTTATTTTTATATAATCTGACTAACAAAATACGGGGTAGTGTACGGTTGCACAGGAGGCTCATAATCTCCTAGACCAGGTTCAACTCCTGGCTCCGTAACATGAGTACCGACTTTCTTCTTTCGATCATTATTCCGGTTTACAATGAGGAAAAAAATATCGATGCTTTTTTAAAGAGATTTTTACCAACGGTAAAAAACTATCGTTATGAACTTTTTTTCATAAATGATGGTTCATCTGATAAAACCGCAGACATTATTAAAAACAAATCCAAACAAAACAAAAATATTAAACTTATTTCTTTTTACCGTAATTTTGGCCATCAGATGGCTTTAACCTGCGGATATAAAAATGCTCAGGGGGATGCTGTGATTTCGTTAGACGCGGATCTTCAGGACCCGCCGGAAATCATACCTAGACTGGTCAAGGCTTGGCAAAAAGGAGCGGATATCGTCTATGCAAAAAGGGAAAGAAGAGAGTTTGACAATTTTTTTAAAAAACTTACCGCCCGTTTTTTTTACAAACTTATCAATTTTTTATCTGACACCCCAATCCCCGAGGATGTAGGTGATTACCGGCTTCTTTCACGCAAAGTTGTTGATCTTATCAATGATCTTCCGGAGACTGCCCGTTTTTTGCGCGGTCTCGTCGCCTGGGGAGGATTCTCGTTTGCTTTTGTTCCGTTTAAGCGGGAAAAACGTTTTGCCGGCGATACTCATTATCCGTTCTCCAAGATGTTTAACTTCGCTTTGGAAGGAATAACCTCGTTTTCGATAAGACCGCTCCGCCTAGCCTCATATCTTGGTTTTGCGTCAGCCT
>JAJYIG010000009.1 GCA_021790215.1 bacterium | reverse complement strand
AGCACAAAAAGTTCGAATGCGTTCCATCCAGGGCTGCAAATTCAAGCCGGTCCTTGTGACCGGGTTTTGAATTTAGGCTGTAACAAGGCGCATTATGGTAAAATATCGTTATGTTGGAAAGAATTAAATTAGTAGATTTTAAACCGGAAAAGGTCGCTCCCAATTTCTGGGCATTTTTGCAGCAAAGGGGCGAAGTAACTGTTGCTGCAGAGACCCTGCCTGCCGCCCGGGCAGGTGCCCTAAAAGATGATCCCAATAGTCTGGATATTGCTTATCATCACGGCTTGAAAAAGAGGGTCTTCCTCAATGGCCACGCCATAGGAGACATTGAGTGTTATGTTAACCCTCCGGCGCTATATTTTGAAGGAGAAATTCCCAACTGCCCCCTTCCTACAAAGCATCGTCGTTTTCAACCCAGAATCGGTAAGATGGAAAACAGTGTACGAGTCTTTATTGCTTATCATGGAGATCATCCTTTAGCCAGGGTTGTTGGCCGCACAGATGGTTGGGACAGGGTTCCCATGCCGTAAGCTCCAGACAGTAATTGTGCTAAACTTCTATAAATGAAGAAAGTCTTGTTTGTCATCGCTTTGGCTGCTTTTTGCGGCGGTTCCATTCCCCCGTTTGCTAAAGTCGCCCTTGAAGTTTTTGGCCCCTTCACCCTGGTGATGGTCCGCTTTTTCTTTGCCACGCTTGTCCTTATCCCCTTTGTCTATAAAGATTTTAATTTTAGGACTCTTAAAAACCTATTTTGGGTTTCTGTCATTGGAGCCTTGAATCCTATCCTGGTCTTTATTGCCCTCCAATTTACCCAAGCGTCAGTTTCTCCTTTAATCTTTGCGGCCATGCCCATGATGACCGCTCTTTATCTGTCACTGGTCAGGAAACAGAAAATATCCTTCTCGCAAGTTCTGGGAATAATTGTGGGGTTTATTGGGGTTTCAATGATTATTCTTTTGCCCTTCTTTGAGAAACAAATCCCGATTTCGGAATTTACCGGCAATATTTTAATCTTCGGCGCGGCTATTGCTCTGGTTGCCTACAGCTTAATTTCCAAAGATAAACAAAGTAAATTAAATATCTCTCCGTTGGCACTTACTTTTAGTTTCTCTTTAATCACTTTTATCCTGTCTATTCCTTTTGCCTCTTTTGAACTACTTAATACCGGTATCCCCGTGTCCCGGGTGGGATGGCCACATATCCTTTCTGCCGTTGAAGTCGGGGTGGTCGGAACGAGTATTTTCTATCTGGCTTATCAATACGCCTTGAAATTAAGTTCGGCGCTGACCGCGAACTTATTCACTTACCTGCAACCCGTCGCTACTATTATTCTAGCCGTTCTTCTACTTGGTGAAAAAATAACTGTGCCATTTATTATTGGAGGAATCTTAGCTGTGATTGGGGCGCAAATAGCTTCTGGGAAAACTTCTTTTAAGCTCCTTCGAGGATTTTTGAAATAACTTGTCTGTTATCCGGTGTTTGTGGATCCCTTTGAAAACCATGAACCCTATTAGAGGTTGAACGGCTATAACCATGCCTAACGTACCATTGGTCTAACTCGCCACCAGATAAACCCGCTCCATGCGCCGATGGGTCGAGGTATATTTTCCAACCACGATAATCTGCCAAAGCACCGAGATTATCCAGTAAAAAGCTGCCTAATCCTCGAGCGTTTCTGTAACCGTATTCATCCGGAAGAGGGCTGGTCATTGTTTGAATACCTACCACAAGCATGGCTTTTTCATCGGTCTCGCTTTCTGCTGGGTCGACAGTTATTCCGGCAACTGCCCCATTCCAGGGATGAAAACTAATCTCTCCCGATGCTAGTTGAAGATTTTCAAATACACTTGAGGACCGTTCTCCTTTAGCGATTAATTCCTCAAGCTTTTTCTTTTGTACTTCCCAATTTGGGACTCGAAGGCACCAATTAAAATGATCCAGCTCTTTGGGAATTTCCCCGTCAAAAATATATTTCTTGCCGCGGATCTTTACCTCCCGGCTAAACGGTATTTTTTCTTCTTTTTGCGGAATTTCGGGTGTCTGTAGTTCTGTCATATTAATCCCTGTACCCTTCATTTAATTTTTGTTTATCCCATTCATTTAATTTTCCGTAGCGGACGTCTGCCCAACTTTTTTTATCTTCCCAAAAGGTAACATATTGTTTGGCTTCTCCCCAACGAGGGTGACTACGATACATCGGTTCTTGATAATGCCAGCAATAAACCGGAACTTTCTCCTCGCCGCTTTTTATCATCCAATTGATTACACTATCCTGCCACTCTCTTAAAACCTGTGGTGAGACTAAAGCGGTTGCCGCATACTCGGCAATTTGAGTTAATTCCCTTGCCTCCATATCATCTTTAGGACGCTCTCCACCTCTGGCTTTAAAAAGATTATTTAATCCCACTTTTTGATATTCCGGCTCTGTGTGCCAGTCTCCTTCAAATTCCAACTGATACTTTGCCATCAGCACCCGAAACTCGTTTTCCGATATTCCATTTTCTTTGCTCATATTTTCTTCCCAAAGAATAATGGTTCTCCCGGACCTACAATCTGTCGGTTGTCATCTTTAACTAAAATAGCCTGACTATCAGAGATTGCAATAACCGGATAGCTCACCTCTTTAGATTTACTTTCTAAAACAGTCCTTTCTTTCTCCGTAAAATGTGGTGAAATTGCATAATCTACCAGCTTCAATCCGGTAGTATCGGTAACATAATCGTTTTTATCCCATGACGGGTCCCAACCGGAAACGGCAATATCCGGTCCCGCCAAAATACTTCCGGCACTAACTCCCAAATATATTTTCCCCTTGTTAATTAGTTCCGGAAGATATTTATCCAAGCCGCTTTTTCGAACCCAATCCAGAAGATAAAAAGTATTACCGCCATTAATGTAAATAATATCTGCTTTCTCCAACTCCGCCCGGATTATCTCTTTCGACTCCTTGAGGTCAACCTGAACGACAGAGAATTTCAGATCAACTAATTCGTCGTATGCTGCTTTAACAAACCACTTATTTTCCTCAAGATCAGCTGCTGTTGGGATAAAAGCGACTTTCATCTCCTCCGTCTTTTTTGGGAGTTCTTTTAAAAAGTAATCTCTGGTTTCTGGGGGCAATCCGGTGGAGGTTAAAAATAACAGTCTCATTTTCTTTCCTTGTCGGAAAATTGTCCTTGCAAAGCTACTATTGTTTCCCCAACTCCCTCATTAAACTCTCCCCGCCAGGCTTCTCCCATATTTTGCCATTCAACAAGCATCAACTTTTGGTAGGGGTTATACAAATCTTTACCCGTTGCACTCAGCTCTTTACCATACATTTTCTCCAACATTTCCTCTGTCATTTCCCTGGGCATTACTAAACCCGTTTCCATTCCGTTAACAATGTCGTAAGCAATTAAGGCACGGTCATAAGACTTGCCAATTGCCTGGTATCTTTTTTCCCGTCTTTCCACCTCAAATTGTTGCAACCTTGCAAACAAATCTTTTTCCATATTATCTATTCCGGGGATAAACCGGCTGGCGGGTGGCGTCTTTATGGATCACAATGTCGCCATGGACGTCAATTTCATAGCGCCGATCCCCTCTTCTAAGGGTAAACACGGTAGGGCATTTCCGTTGTTACTTACATTAACGCTTTCTTAAGAAACCCAAACGTTGGTTTAACAGTCTCGTATTTTCCTTCCGTCATGCCGGTTCCACCGTAAGCCATAGTCCAGGCAGTTTTACCTTTATAATAAATGGTCGCCATCCCGGGAGCCCGGAAATAGCCGGTATAACTGTATCTTAATTCCCACTCTCCTTCAATCTTCCCGGTCTTCGGATCAAGCAGCGGCCATTGTAATTCTTTATATTTTGGTCTTTGTGGAACTTTGACTTCTGCCCCTTCAGCTGCCCGGGTATGGGTATTGGCATCAACGATAAAAGCCGCGAGGTCTTTTAGCCACTTTTCTTTTCTGGCTTCTTCCTCCGGAGATAGTTTCTTCTCTGCTCTTTCGGGTATAGACATAGCCTCATTATACTCTTACATCTGTTATAATCACTCTATATGGCAGCGGCTCCATTTTCACCAAGTGTCACTAAAGGTGGCTTTATCTTCACTTCCGGCCAAATTTATTTGAAGGACGGGAAACTCCTTGAAGGAACAATTGAAGAACAAACCCACCAGGTCATGAGGAATTTACAAGCCGTTTTGGAAGAAGCAGGGGCTACATTTAACGATGTAGTAAAAACTACAATTTATACCACGGACATGTCTTTGTACGGAAAGGTCAATGAAATTTATGCCACATATTTTACCGAATCATTCCCCGCCCGGGAAATGGTTTCTGTCAAAGAACTCCCGCTTGGTGCTGTCTTAGAAATCAGTATGGTGGCATTTAAAGATTAAAATATGCCTCAACAAAACAATATCCTCCTTGAACTCCATGTCCCCGAATTTGGAAAGGTAAAAGATTACTATGGAAAACTGGGGTTTATTCCGGTTTGGGAAAGAGAACCGGAAGAAGATAAGGGATATTTAATCATGAAGATGGGTAACAATATTTTATGCTTTTATTGCGGGGACGAACATGTTTATAAACACACCTACTTTGGAAGATTTCCCCAAAACACGAAGCGCGGCTATGCAGTCGAAATTATTATTATGGTCGAGGATATTGAAAGTTACTACGAAAAAGTAAAAGGGTTCTCTAATGTGGTTGAAGAATTGGTTATGCGACCATGGGGATTAAAGGACTTCAGAGTTGAAGATCCATTCGGCTTCTATTTAAGGTTTACTTCACTTCACGATATCTTGGACGACAGTAACGCTGTCGGATAAATAATTATTTTTACAATTTAGCCGAGCTAAGTTCCGAAGGTATCTGCCCCCGAAGAGTTTTAGAAGATTTGAGTTTCAAAGAACCTTCTTTGCTACAATTAGTTTATGGAGAATAATTTATCTAAGGGTGTAATGCCTTTAATTACGGCAACTTTTCTTTATGGTTTCTACGGCATCCTTTCAAAACTAATCCGAGTCACTTTCGGCAGTTTCTTCCAAGCTTTTTCAAGAAATATTTTTATGCTCCTATTCTTATTCGGGAATATTCTTGGTTTGGAAAAGGAACTCTTGGAAACCAATCCAGAAGAAGGATCGCGTGTGGTTTATGGCCATGATCCTGCCGGGATTAGTAGCTACCGTTGCTGTTTTTGTGGCCTTTAACTATTTAACCGTAGGTACGACCCTGTTAGTTCTTTACGGTTGCTCAACCCTTGGAGGATATTTGCTGGGAAAATTATTCTTTAACGAGAAACTATCATCGACTGCAATTTTCTCCTTACTGCTAACTCTTTGCGGGTTATTCTTGATCTTTCCTGCCTCTATAGAAGGGGGAAACTTGTCTTTTTAGTTTTAGCCATCTTTGCCGGTTTGGGTTCGGCATCCTGGAACGTTATGTCTAAATTGGAAGAAAAAATGATTACCGAGGCACAATCCAAAGATATCCGGCGCAAATACTATCGACTGACAGATAAAGGCCAGTCTGTTTTTAAGAGCGAACTCCAAAGATATCAACAGGCTGTAGAGTTAGCAAACCAACGAAAACTGTTAACAACTATCCCTGCACTAGATTTTGCTTATGCCTGATATTTCCGAGACAGCCATTACTAGCAAATCGTTGATTCTTTATCAAATATTTCTGTCCCTATACCCAAAAGTGTTTCAAAAGCGGTTTGGATCGTCCATGGTTGCTGATTTCTCTGATTTATATCAGGAAGAGCTCACCGCCAAGGGTAAAATCAGTCTTGGTTTTTGGCTTTCTAGCCTGTCAGATCTGTTTGCGAGTGCCCTTAACCAACATATTGAGCTTGTTAAGTCTGACGGCTTGAAAAATTATCTACAACAAAACTGGTATTTTAACCGGTATAATCTAGTCGGGTTGTTACTACTATCCCCTAGCTTAGTTGCCTTTGCCATCGAGTTTATTTCCCGAATTCTTCAAGGAGATTTAACCCACTACAACCGAACTACTTATGCATTATTATCTCATACATTATTCTGGCAGACACCGGTGCTGTTTACTTGGATAGTTATTTTCCCAGTTCTGGCAGTTTTTATTAACCTCCTACCACTTCTGCAAAAACGTTTTTCCTTCCGTCAACAACTGATTACTCTGGTCATAATTACTTTCGGCCTTGGCTTTCTGGCTGTGGTTAAACTCCATGATTTTGCCCCCTGCTTTATTCACGGTCTAACCAGAGTTGGCATTGGGCAAATTCCACAGATTATTTCTATTTGTCAAAAAGCATAGGCATATGAACTTTTTACCCCAACATAAAACTGCTCTTTTCCTGGGCTTCCTGGTAATGCTTGTTCTGGGAATATTAGCGGTTAACCAGTGGATGATCCTAAACAATGCCCATGCCACTTTTGATAATTATTATGCCTTTCGCGGTTGTACCAAACTTTTAACCAAAACAGACAGTTATGGAACCTGTAAAACCGGTGCCGGCGAAACGATTAAGATCGTTAAGTTTAACGACAAGTGGTACCTAGATAACGACTTGCCCTGGGGCTGTTTCGGCAGTATTTGCTTCGGCTTATAATTTCTTCTCCAGAACCAAAGAAGCTATCCAAGTCATGCTGACAGCAATTACCACTGAACCAATAATATCCAGCGGCTGGTGAACATGAGCCAGAACCCGGGCCAAACCAATAGCCAGAGCCAAGACAAAAAGAAATACTCCCCACCTTTTGTTAAAGGCAAAAACCACTGAGGCAATAGCTGTGGATAAAAGGGTGTGGTCAGAAGGGAAGCCGTTATCGGGGGCGTGGGGAAACAATGGTTGTAAATGTTGTGTCACAAACGGTCGGGGATCGTAAATAAACAGAGCAGAAACTTTAGCTAAAACATAGGAAAGAATAAACGACAACAGCGTCAAAATTATTAATCTTTTCCTGGTTTGACTATCAACTTTTAATCCAAACACAACCAAGACAAAAATACTGATGAGGAAGGCGTACTGGGCAACGAAAACGATCAACAAATTAATCACTGGCTAAATATAGCACACTTCCAAATTTTCATCTTATTCCCATAACCGGCCAATAAAATAAGACCGTGACTACCAAAAAACTAATTATTCAGACCAAGTTTCTAAACCATCTCTATAAGAACCACCAAGCCTTAATTGACCTAAATTTAGAAGTTTTCGAAGGCGACATCTTCGGATTTTTGGGCCATAACGGTGCCGGAAAGACGACTACTATTAATATCCTAACCACGCTGATGCCACCATCGTCAGGCACAGCTATGGTGGCCGGTTTTGATACTGTCACTCAAAGTATGCAGGTGCGCCGAAACATTGGTTATCTGCCGGAAAATGTCACCTTCTACAACAACTTAACAGCCTGGGAAAACCTCCACTATTTCGCCCGATTATCTGGAGTTAAAAATACCGAGCAGCGAATTGCCGAAGTCCTGGATTTCCTTGAGTTTCGCGGTTTTGAAAACAAAAAACTGGGTGAGTTTTCCAAAGGTATGCGTCAACGGATTGGGATTGCCCAAGCAATTATCCATGAACCGAAAATCCTTTTTCTGGACGAGCCGACTTCGGGTCTAGACCCATTAGGAATTAAAAATTTACGCGAAATTATTATCCGCTTAAACAAAGAAAAGCACCTGACAATTTTTATGAATACTCATCTACTATCAGAGGTTGCCAAAACCTGCACTTCTATCGGCGTGCTAAACCACGGCAAGCTCATTTACAAAGATACCCTCGACAATACCCTCCGCCGGTTTCCCACTGAAGTTTCTTTAGAACAAATTTATGTCCAGATGGAAGAAAATGGCAGACCAACTCTTAACAATAATAACCAATGAACTGCGGGCTCTGATTCGCGAACGAACGTTTATTCTCCTGCTGGGAACGTTTTTCGCTATGGCTTTATTTTCCAGCTATATTGGCTGTGCTACCAGAAACACCACTCTGGAAATCTATCATGCCTCGGTTTTAAGCCTGCAACAAGCCGGAGTAGTTCATATTCCTACTAATCCATTTCTGGCGCTTCCGCCCCTGTCTATTTTCCGGAACATGACTATCTATATTTTTCTGATCGGCGCGCTTCTGGCTATTGTCATGGGTCACCAGACTTTGATCAGAGATAGAAAATCCCGGGTGACCCAACTAATTTTTTCTAAATCAGTTGACAAGCCAACCTTTTTACTGGGGAAAATCATGGGGCTGGTAACCGCGCTAACCTTAATCGTCCTGGCCACATTTTTAATAAGCCTGGTTTCGGCATTTTCAATTCCTGCCCAACAATTATCGGCAGTTGCCGTAGGCCGACTAGCCTTGTTTTACTTAGTCTCGTTACTTTATTTGCTTATTTTTGCTCTTCTGGGGCTGGGGACAGCGGTAATCTTTGATACGGAATCACTGGCCTTATTAGTTCCGATCATTATCTGGGTGGGCGTAACTTTTATTGTCCCAGAACTAATAACTGGTCAAAATCCTGTGGCCCTTCTCAACCCAACCAACCTGGCGTCAGTTGCCCCGTCCGGAGATTTTTTTACCCTGATGCACGCTGTGTTATCGCCAATAGCCATTGAGCAACAATACACACAAATTGCCCAATCACTGCTGGAAACTCAAGCTCCGATTCCGGTTTCCTCAATTTGGATGCTGTTCTTTTATTTTGCTTTGATGGTCATTATAGACTGTTACGCCATCGCGGTCTACCAGATTACCACGGACAAACTTTATGAATAAAACCGCCGTCTGGATCATTGCCAAAAAAGAATACCGTGACGCTTTGAAAAATGTCTTGTTTATCGTTCTTTTGGCTTTTTTACTTTTTCTAACGGCCGTGTCACTATCAGTTGCTGGTTTTGATTTTCAGTCTCAAGTAGGTCAGTACCACAACGCTTTAGCCCAGCTTCAGGCCTTGAGCCAAACCGGAGCGGTTTTGGAAAAACCTCAATACTTCCCGCTCCAGATGTTGCGCGGGACCATCGAATACCTGGAAATTATCGGAGCAATCATCGGCCTTATCCTGGGCTACGTTAGCATTGCCAAAGAAAAAGGAAACAACACTTTACAACTGCTTTTAACCCGACCGGTAAGCCGGTGGTCATTTATTATGGGAAAAATTTTAGGCAATAGTTTGCTCCTGCTTTCCATGTTGGGCTTGATCATCATTTTTATCGTCGTCGCCATTACCGGTATCGGGCAGGTCATGTTTACCCACCTGGAGCTGGTCAAACTCCTGCTGGCCTTTGGTTTTTCCTATATCTATTTACTGTTTTTTTACTGTTTAGCCACAGTCTTAGCCTTGGTGTTCAGGAATTTACCCAACGCCCTTATTTTTGGTTTTGTAATTTGGTTGTTAATTGTCCTTATTATTCCCCAGATTGGCGATACCATGGATCCGGACAACCAAATCCCCGGTGGGTTTTTTAACCATATGCACATGACCACGGCCCAACAACGGGGGGTTATTGCCCAGTTTAAAACCTACGAAACTTTGCGCAATGTTCTTGAGGAATCCTCGATTGAAAAGCATTACGAGCGACTGACCTTTGCTGTCCTGGGAATCAAAAACATCTACAACGACAAGGGTTTAAGCTTGATTTTCCAGGATAAATGGGGTGATTTAACCTGGATCGGTAGCTATTCTCTGGCCGGAATACTACTAGTCTATGTTGCTTTTAACAACAAACACATTCTAGAAAAATCTGCCTAAGTATTTTCATGTTATTCCCATGTGTTATGTCTTAAAGTAAAGTGATGGACAACCAAAAAATGATTTTTGCCGCGAGTGGCATATTTATTATCATTATGACGGCGGCTTTTCTCATCAGAGTTAATCCGCCATCTAAAAGTCCTGCTACCTCTCAGCCCACCGTCGCCCAACCAAAACCAGCTCCTTCAGGCGCACCATCCCCCTCTCAAGATCCGCAAGATATTATCCCTGGACTTTATCCTGATCCAATTAAAAATACGGCGACTGGCCAGGGATTTAAAATTACCTCTGTTATGGTAGAAAACAACACCGATTCTGCCGGAAACCCAGTCAGCGACCATCTCCAGCTAATATTGCAGAACCTGACAACCAAAGACCTCTCTCCTTTCGAGATCTATTACACTATTGCCGACACAACCAGCAATAAAAAAGAGGGATATTACAAAAAATTAGCTAATTTTGTCCTGCCGGCCGGAGCCAGTCAGACAATTCATTTCGATAACCAGCAGGGCACTGACCATTTTACGGCCAACACGCACAGCCTCTATTTTACTTCCACCAATAAGCTTCAGTTTAACGTGATGATCAATACTCCTGGTTATGCTGTCCAAACCGCCCAGGTCGAAAAAGCCGCTGGCGGTGCAGAAACCAAAGATTAAGAAATATTTTCTAATATAGATATAAATGCGGGGGGGGTTAATTACCCCCCGCATTTTTTGTATGAGTAGATTTTTACTCTACCCCTTCGGACTGGTGGTCCACATTGACGCCCGCCGCATCCTGATGTCCCCCGGGTACGTCGACAGTTTCTTTTTCCGTCGCCGATTCCGGTTGTTCTTTAACTGACTGTTCCTGGGTCGCTGGCTGTTGCGCCCGCACTTTCTGGACTATGGGGCCGCCTGCTGCCAACACCGAACCGCCAAAAATTACCAGCGTCAAGACAATCAATAATTTTTTAGGCATTCTCCTCTCACCTCCTTTGTGTTCCTAATATACACAAGCAATCATGGAATGACGGTGAAAAATAAATGGGGAAAACTATTTTTTAAAGACATAAAAGAAATCCTTGTTATATCCGTGAAGATATTGATATCCACCATCCTGCATTGATTTCAAAAGTGGATAAAAAGAATATTGTCCATTGTTCTGACTTTGGTAAAGAATAAATCGTACCCAGAAAGGATTGATATCAAGCTGCAGCGCATTCAATGCACCAGCTGCCACAAGGGCCCGGGCTAAAGTTTCAGGAATCAAAGAATTTCCGACCGCATAGACAAGGTTCCCTTCTTTTGTAATACCTAAACCTGACCGCCAGGTGTACATGCTGTTGGTGGTCGTCCGGCCCCAAGTATCTGGTTCCTGCTCAACGAATGAAGTTATTTTTCCGTCACGGACGAGAAACGGACCGTTTTGTCTGATGCTTAAGACGTCGGGCGGAAAAATTTGCCCGGTATAATTTACCAACTGAACAGAACCATCTACGGGCATGACTAAAGTTGCCAGGTTTTTTCTTAATGGCACATAAGTCGTCTGTCCAACAATCATCCCATAGTGCCCGTCTCTTTCCTGAAAACCGCCGTTAAAGACAGCCAGCAGCCGATTGGCATCCTGAATCGTCTTAGGAATAAATCCCGGCCCATATTTTCCATGAGTGCCACCTGGATAATAGGTCCCCGCTACGGCCCCGATTCCCAATTTCTTCATGTCCATTTTTACCAGAGAAGCAACGGCATACGGCCTGGTCTGATCCGGTCTAATAAAAGTTCCTGCCAATATCGCCTGTCCGGGATAAAAATTTTGAGTGATTGGCTTCCAGATTCCTTCTCCCGGCAATTTCTTAGCGAAGTTCAGTAGCGGCATTTGGCCCAAATCCATCTGGTCACTAGCATTTAAAAGTTGCCGAGCTGTTTCAATCTGAGTAGAGAAATCCGGAGTTTTTGCCCCAGTAACAGCAAAAGTTAAGGCATCCGCCTGATCCTGAAATTTAAAATACCAGGATTCTAAAAACAAAGTGTTCTTTTCCCCAATCGCAGGTCGAAGAAAACTGTCAGCCGCTTGAGCGGCTAACGGGATGTTTCTGTAAATCGAAACAACAAACAATAAAACACCTACAGCAATAAATCCTGTGATTGTTGCAGTCTTCTTCATGATTAATATGAGACTATACCTACTATCAGATGAAATTATGATGAAAACCGGATTTCCCACGTTATTTCCATCTTACTGGTTTTATACTTGGACTATGCACCTGCTAATTGTTGAGGACGAGGAAAAAATCGCCAACTTTTTACGCCGAGGGTTTATCGAGGAACACTTTGCTGTAAATGTTGCCAAAGACGGTGAAGAAGCGCTCTACGAGACTGACATTAACGACTATGATTGTATTGTTTTGGATATTTTGCTCCCTAAAATCGACGGCGTTGCTGTCTGCCGTCAAATCAGAGAAAAAAATACAGCTATCCCCATTCTCATGCTGACGGCCAAAGATTCCGTCGAGGATAAAATCACCGGTCTTGATGCAGGGGCAGACGATTATGTGACTAAACCGTTTTCTTTTGGCGAACTTTCCGCCCGTATCCGAGCTCTCATTCGCCGAGGTAAGAAAGCAGATCCGACTGTTTTGACTTTTAGGGATCTTTGCCTTGATCCGGCAACCAAGACCGCCCAAAGAAACGGGAAAACCATTGTTTTAACCTCCCGAGAGTATGCGCTCCTGGAGTATTTTATGCGCAATCCCAACATAGTCTTAAGTAAAACCAAAATTTTAGAGCATGTCTGGGATTACAACTATGATGGCATCTCAAATATTGTCGAAACTTACGTTAAATACCTGCGCAAAAAACTAAAAATCCAACCTGATGATGCCGAACTAATTCACACCATGAGGGGTTCAGGCTATATTTTAAAAACAGGCAAATATGTTTAGAAAAACCCAGTTTCAGCTGACAATTATCTACTCGGTTTTGTTCTTTCTCCTCTTCTGGATTTTTAGTGTTGGTATCTATTTCTGGATGGAAAATTCTTTCGGCGAAAGTTACATAAGCCAAGTTAAACAGGTCCAGCAAGCCAAACAAGGTAATAATCAAGGCGAGTTTGAGGACCAAACGACCAAAATTGCGGCCGTCTCCGGCGACGTGGCCTTAAACCAATTACGCAATGTTCTTATCGCCGTCAACGGTATTTTCTTTCTGATTATTCCCCCTCTTTCCTGGTGGCTCGCTAAAAAAAGCCTCCAGCCGATCGAGTTAATGTACAATCAGCAAAAACAGTTTGTCGCCGATGCTTCTCACGAACTGCGCACCCCATTGTCAATCATTGCCGGCGAACTGGATGTTCTTTTGCAGAAGACACGGTCCGTCGCTGACTACCAAAAAACGATCCACAGCAGCCGGGAAGAAGTCGGCCGACTGACCGCCTTGGTTGAAAATCTGCTTATTCTTGCCCGGATGCAACAAAACTCACACTATTTAACAACATCGCCACTGGATCTACCCGATATTATCAACGCTGTTTTGGCCAAGCTTTCACCAAAAATAAAACAAAGGCAAATTCGTCTGCACTACACCCCGCCGCCGGAAAACATACCCTTTAACGGTCAGGAAATTCTCCTCTCCCAGCTATTTTTTAATCTGGTTGATAACGCTATTAACTATACTCCCGAGAAGGGGGATATCTGGATAACAATAAGGGACGGCAACAAATATTTGACAGCGGTAGTGCGAGACTCGGGCATCGGCATTCCCAAACAACACTTGGAAAAAATCTTCGACCGATTTTACCGAATTGATAGTTCCCGAACTCGACCCAAAGGTTTTGGCTTAGGGCTAGCTATCGCCAAAGCGATCGTACAAAGACACCACGGGGAAATTAATGTTTCGTCAGAGATGGGTAAAGGGACTACTTTTACTGTAAAACTACCTCATGTTTAATCAATTGTCAGCCATAACTGAATACCCTCCTCTTGATCCGATCACCGACTGGCTAGCACGGTTTCTGGTTCAGAATGGCATATTTGCCCCGATTTTTCTTCTCTTCCTGGAAGAATCCGGCATTCCTTTACCAATACCCGGAGATTCCTATATCGCCTACACCGGCTATCTCATTAAAGCGAGTAAACTTACTTATCCCGTCGGTTTTTTCCTGCTGGTTTGTGCCGTGCTGGCCGGTTCTACTGTTTTATACGCTCTTTCGCGTCGGTACGGTCAAGGCTTAGTTCTTCGTTTTGGCAAACATCTTCACATCAGCAAAGACAAGTTAACTTTAGTTGAACGCAAATTTAATCAGTTTGGTCCGTTGGTTATCGTCTTCGGCCGGCACATTCCCGGCTTTCGCGTTCCCATTACCATTTTCTCGGGCATATCCGGGGTTCCCTACAAGACCTTTATCGTCAGCACTTTCATCTCCATCATCTTTTGGATCGCCTTTTATCTGTCACTTGGTGAGAGATTGGGCCCGCGAGTCCTCAAATTCCTTAATGGACCACACCCCTACTGGTTTCTGCTTATTTTGCCAATACTTCTATTGTCCGCCATCTTTTTGCTAAAACACTGGGGACGTAAGTAGGTGCAATTGTTTATTGCGGAAGATAAATGACATTTTGAGCACAAAAAGTTCGAATGGCTTCCATCCAGCCCTGCCAAGAAAATTCGTGCTCAATAAACTGCGTCAAACCACTTCACAGGCGAATAGAATCGAACTTCTAGACACACTTTCATCAAAATGAGAGCCCGATTTTATGCCAAAAGTGCTGATTATCTAAGCAGAAATTATCAACAGAAATCCTAAAACGATATATATCCAACCCCTCCGATAAATGTTTATAATGAAAGTGATGATCAACCCTGAAGCTATCGATAATAAAATCACCAAAGTTTAAAACCATATCATTTTTTCACTTCTAACCTCCGGAAAAACTCATCAATATCTTCTCCGGAATTTATCCAAAGTTCAGCAAATTCTCCCGTCTTCGAAACTAATGTTTTATATACATTTGGGTTGGGAATATTGCCACAAGGACCAAACCTTTCCGGAGTTAAGATAACCATATTAAACAACTCTGATGCTTCCCAGATAGGAATCGCAAATCTTCCCTGAAGCCTCTTTACCATTTCCTGCTCAACGGTATTATCTAAATCAGGAGTATACGCCGTTCTAACTTTCTCGAAAAACAAAAAATGAGTTAGCTCATGGGCGGTGGTTCTGGGGCGTTGTTCTTCTGGCCCGAAAGGAACTTCGAAATTCTTATTGTATAGAAACCTTCTAAATGGAGGAATTACTGAGAGCGTGGCGGTATACTCGCCTTTTGGCCAAGGTAAACCCTTGAAGATCGCATTTATTTTGGTGAAATAATCAGGAGACAGCCTTTCCCAATCTCCAGCCGCTCTTTTATCAGCCTCATTGAAATTATTATGCCGGGCATAGATTTGCCCAATGCATATCTTAAGTTGCCTTTCATATTCTTCTGGAGGAAGACCATCTAGTTGAGCAATGGCTGGAATAGCCCGATAAATAAGTGCTTTAGTGTCCAATCCGCCCAATCTGGGTCGAGGGCTTATACACTCAATCACTTTCGGAATTTCAGAATCTTGATCAATTACGAACTTCACCCAAGGATTTTCTGAGGGAGGTTCATTTTCTTTTCCGTCAATCATGAGACTATATTATCATGATTCCAAGCAATACAGTTTCTCCAAACTGTTTCGGCGAGTGGTTTTAAATATTATTGCTACTAGTTCAATCCTTGAACCAAAAAACTTGATTTTGAGCACAAAATGTTCGAATACCTTCCATCCAGGGCTGCAAACAAAATTCCCGGCGTTTCTCCATGGAAAATTATATATTCACCTAGTGGCCTTCAGACAAGGGAAACCTATCTGCTATCTCCCTATTATAAGTTTCGCACAATTCATGCGGGATGTACCAAACAACTCTTCTCCCGTCAGGTAGTTTTTCATCATTTATCTTGTCCAGTCCAGTACCATTGAGTACCACCTGATGTTGCTGGTTTAGTTGAAAGTGAGTTCTGTCTGCCAGTTTAAGCACTTTCTGGGTGATTTCTTTCCCATACTTGGCCTGATAATATGGCATTGCTTCGGAGTGGGCTACCTTGCTTCGTGAAGGTATCTTTATCCAAGAGTGTTCGTTTATCGCCCTGCCATTCATCCCGCCCAAGATTCGAACCTTGAGTCAGAACAGTCCAATATTTGGGAACTTCCGGCAATTTTTTTTCAGCTTCTTTAGAAGAGTTTGCTTTTTCTGGGTTGTTTATTGGTATTTCGCTTCCCCCCATCAATCATATATTTATTCCGGTTTGGTGTATTCAATATATAATCTTTCTTTTTCCTCCCGAAGTTTTTGGATTTTCTGCTGAATATTAACCAACACCTGTTGAAGTTGTGGTTTTTTACTGAAATCTAGAACGTTATTGATTTCGGCAAATTGGCGAATATATTGCTTCTCCCGATTTTTTAGAGCCTCCAGAATATACTCGAATTGGACATCGCGGCTTAAGGTATGCCAAATGGCGAAACCTTCGAGAAATTTTGGGTCATATTCTCCTCTCTTAATCGCTTCCTGAAAAGTCAGCATTGAATCCTGCGGAGCATCTGAGCTGGTTGGTTTTTGCCTATCCTTTTCAATAGTTGAATCATCCATACAACGAGATTATACCACCACAGCTCGGTAGTCAATTTTACCGCCTCGGTCGATATATGGCGTGTGCTGCTAGAAATAAGACCGCTAAACTTGATAACGTGCTACTATTATAAATAGTGCGTAAAACTCTTTTAGAAATTTCCGCCCAGCTAAACCTTGGCTATAAAGTTATTAAACTGGTTTTTGAGTCTTCGCCAAAATGGGCCAGCTTTTATTTTTTGGTGAATATTGTCAGCAGCATCATTCCGGCAGTAACGCTTTATATAGGAAAATTAACCATTGATGCCGTCATTGCAGCTATTCGCAATTCTTCGCCGGAAAATGTCCGGTTTGTTTTGCTTTTGGCCGTGGTCGCCTTAACGGCAGAAACGTTTAACTCTCTTTTTGCCAATCTGGCCATGCACGCTTATGATGTAATGAAAGATATTTTTGAAAAATATATCCTCAAAAAGATCATTAATCATGCTTCTTCTCTCGATCTTTCCTATTTTGAAAACCCCCAGTTTTTTGACCAGTTGGAAAAAGTTCAAAGAGAAAGTTCTTTTCGGCCTACACAGGTGATGAACCTTGTTGTGGAAACTGCTTCATCAATAATTGGGCTATTTTCCCTTTTGGTAATTTTAATTCGCCTAAGCTTGTGGACGCCAATTATTTTGGTTGTTTTTTCTTTACCACGAATGCTTTTCCGGCTGAGGTATTCTTATTACACTTACTCAATTACTGACAGCCGCTCGCCTTACCAACGTACTCTCAACCAAATATCCTGGATGTTAAGTTATAAGGACGCTGCCAAAGAAATCAGAGCGTTTAACCTCAAGGATTATTTTATTGGTAAGTTTGATCAATTGCACGATAAATTTATAACTGAAAACACCACTTTATCCAGAAAGCAGAACACTTTTAGTTTTATTCTGGATTTTCTCGGCTCTGTTATTTATTATGCTGTAGCATTGTTTGCCGCTTTCCAAGCAATTTTTGGCCGGATAACTATCGGTGATTTAACAATGTTTACCGGAACTATTCGGCAATTTCAAAATGTCCTGCAGGGTGTCTTCGCAAACATTGCCAGGTTCTATCAGGCAAACCTTTTTCTTAGCCATTACTTTGAATTTATTAAGCTTCAGCCCACAATTGTTAATTCTAAAAACCCGCAGTTAATTGATACGACTAAACCCTTGGCAATCGAATTTAAGAATGTTTATTTTGGATACGAAAAAGACAAACCGATTTTGAAAAATATTAATTTTATCCTCTCGGACTCAAAAAACCTGGCCTTAGTAGGAGAAAATGGGGCTGGAAAAACCACTTTAGTTAAACTTTTACTTCGGCTTTATGATGTTACTTCGGGACAAATACTCGTTAACGGTGTTGATATCCGGGAAATTGATATTAAAAATTTACGGCAAAATATTGGCGTAATTTTTCAAGACTACATGCAGTTTGACGTCACAGTCAGGGAAAATATTGGTTTCGGGGATGTCCAGAACATCAATAATATTGGCCGGATCCAAAAAGCGGCCCGACTTTCTGGGGCTAACGAGTTTATCGATCGCTTCCCAGAGAAATATAAAACCATGCTGGGCAAATATTTTGAGAAAGGCGAAGAACTGTCCGGTGGCCAATGGCAAAAAATTGCCTTGGCCCGGGCTTTCTTTAAAAATGCTCCGGTGTTAATTCTTGACGAACCAACCGCCAGTTTAGATCCCAGGTCTGAATACGAAGTCTTTAGCAATCTTATTAAATACACCAAGGACAAATCTTTAATTTTAATTTCCCACCGGTTTAGTACTGTCCGGCTAGCTGACGAAATTATTGTCTTGCATGAGGGTGAAATTGTAGAACAAGGAACCCACGAGCAATTAATAAAAGAAAATGAGCATTATGCAAAACTATATAATTTACAGGCTAAGTGGTACAAATAATTAATGATTAAGACTTTAAAATACGGATTTCTTGCGTTAAAAATCGCCTGGGCAGCCAACGGATATTTTGCTCTCCTATCCATCTTCAGCAAACTTTATGACAGCACTTTATTCCCGTTTATCCAAGTATTTTTACTCTCTAAATTACTCGATTTAATTGCGACCGGTCGCCATTTAACTTTCAACGATTTGGGGTGGATGATTGCCGCCTATCTTATCGCTTCGATTGTCCGGTTGTATCTGGTTAATTTCCTACAGACTAAGGATCTGGTTTTTGCTTATAACCTTAACACCTACCTGGAACTCCAGGTCGACAAAAAGCTTAGCTCTCTTGATCCGGCGATTTTTGAACGCCCGGAGTTTCAAAGCCTTATCGTGCAAATGGATGACGTAAACCATAACATCGATGATTTTATAATCAGGTTTATTGGTTTAATCGATGCTGCTTTCAAAGCGACCACAGCCACGATTATTCTTCTTCCTGCCTTTCCCTTCTTTGTCCCCCTCATATTTATTGCCAGTGTCCCCTCGCTTTTTGCTTTAAACAACTTCCGCGGGCAAATTTATCCTTATATTTATGAGAAACGGTCGCAGATGTGGCGGGTAATGCACTATATAAAAGGACTATTAACGCAGGATGCTACTTCAAAGGAAATTGCGATTTTTAAAAATGGAGATCAATTGATCAATAAACTGGAACAGCTTAAATCCGATTATTTTCAAAATTTCTCCAAAGTTCAGGATGCTACTATGTACCAGATATTCTTTGCCGATCTTTTTCAGTTTGCGGCATTTGTTGTGACCCAAATTTTTAATTTAACAGCTGTTTTGGCAGGAAAGTTAAGTATCGGACAGTTTAGCTTGTACTTCCAGCAAACTCTCGCTTTGGCCTCCGGAACCGAGCTCATGCTTGACCACTATTCCGCTTCTAAAGTGCGGGTCAAATATATGGAAAAGTACGAAGAGTTTATGTGCTACCCCCATGCAGTGAAACTTCCTGCAAAACCGATTAGTATTCCTTCGTCTCCGGTACCACCCATAATCGAGTTTAGAGATGTCGCTTTTCGCTATCCGGGAACAGAGAGAAATATTTTGGAAAGTTTCAACTTAACTATTAAAAATGGTGAAAGGGTAGCTCTGGTTGGGGAAAATGGCGCCGGTAAAACAACAATTATTAAGCTTTTGTTGCGTTTTTACGATGCCACCTCCGGCGAAATATTGATTAACGGAGTCAACATTAAAGAAATCGACTTGGACAGCTGGTACAAAATGGTTGGCGCTTTATTTCAGGATTTCGTTAAATACCAATTTACCTTTAAAGAAAATGTTTTCTTCGGTGATTTAACTAAAAACGAAAACATGGAATTTCTTAAGGAAGCAACGGAAAAGTCAGGAGCTGATAGTTTCTTGGATAATCTACCTGAAGGAGTTAATCAGGTTTTAGGAAAAATGTTTGATAAAGGCATTGACCTTTCCGGAGGCCAATGGCAAAAACTGGCTCTCGCCCGGGCGTTTTTCCGGGACGCTCCCATTCTTATTCTCGATGAACCAACCAGCGCTATTGATGCCAAAGCGGAGTATGAAATATTTGAACGGGTCCAGAAACTGCAAAAGGATAAAACGGTCATTATTATTTCCCACCGGTTCTCGACCGTCCGCAACGCTGACCGTGTTTTAGTCTTAAATGATGGCAAAATTATTGAAGAAGGAAGTCATAAGAAGCTTCTATCACAAAAGG
The DNA here is from genome assembly GCA_021790215.1 of bacterium. GTDB lineage: Bacteria > Patescibacteriota > Microgenomatia > UBA8517 > UBA8517 > JAJYIG01. The sequence goes on along the minus strand of JAJYIG010000009.1, from coordinate 3,883 downwards.
GTATGTATGCTGAGTTATTTAACATCCAAGCCCAGGGTTATAAATAATATGATAGAAAAGCAGAAAGAGACACAAAACCTTACTGGCGAATTGCAAAAGTATATTGAAAGCAAGACAAGGGCCGACGAGTTTTCCTGCGCTGTTCTGGTTGCCAAAAACTTCGTGCCAGTTCTGGAACATACCTGTGGCCTCGCCAATAAAGAACAACAAATTCCCAACAAACTCGAGACGAAATTTAACCTGGGATCTGCCACAAAAATGTTTACCGGAGTAGCTATTGCCCAATTAGTGGAAGATGGAAAATTATCATTTCAGGACTCAGTAGGTAAACATATACCCGATTATCCAAACCAAGAAGTAGCAACCAGAGTAACTGTCCACCATCTCCTTACTCATACTTCCGGTCTGGGTCATTATTTAGACGAAAAATATATGGCTACACGGAAAAGCCTGCGAACAATCGATGACTTTGTTGATTTATTCATCGATGAACCTTTATTATTTGAACCGGGATCAAAAGTCAGTTATAGCGGAAACGGATTTACACTTTTAGGGAAAATTATTGAAACAGTTTCAGGACAAACTTATTATGACTTTGTCCGAAAAAACATTTTCGAAAAAGCAGGAATGTACGATACTGATTCCTATGAAATCGACCCAAGCAATTTAAGACCAGACATTGCTGTTGGCTATACGCATAGATTGGATATTGCCGGAAATATGAGCAAAGGCGAAAGAAGAGATAATCTCTGGATTAATCTCATTAAAGGCGAATCTGGAGGAGGTGGATATTCTACTTGCCCGGATCTACTAAATTTTTCAAAATCATTAATCACTAACCAGCTTCTTAGTCCGGAAATTACAAAAATTATCTTAACGTCTTATGTTAATGAAGGCACCAAGGACGGACAAACAAAAAGTGATGGTTATGGATTTAAGGTTTGGGATATTAACAGAGTTAAATGCATTGGCCACCCGGGGAGATTTGCCGGAGTAAATGATCGGTTCGATGTGTTTCCCGAATTGGGTTACACCGTCATTGTCCTTTCAAACTATGACCCGCCGTTAGCATTTGATATTGCCGAGGAAGCAACAAAGTTAATTACTCAGTATGAACATTAAACCCAAATATATCCAAGTTAATTTACCAGAAACCGAAAAGCTAAATTTAGATCAGGCAGAGGCTGTCTCAAAATACAGACCGGATATTATTCTCCTGGAATATCCTAATAACGAGAAGACTCCGGATACTATCTATAACCAATATTCTGTCATCAACAAACCCTTTGATCAAATCGAAAAACAAAAGGAGGGTTTAAAAGAAATATTACCCGTTCATCCATGGGCCCAAGCTGATATAGCTATGTGGGATAACATTGCTAAACTGTGGCAGACGGGACAAGAATGCCTCGTCTACAGGACAGACGGACCAAGTGAACTTACCAGTGAATGGCTGTTAGTTTGGAAAAATATGTATCCCTGTGCTACCAAAAATTGGCTTTGGTGGGTACAAATATATCTTCGGGAGAAATATATGGCTAAGAATATATCTTGGATCCCGACTAACTACAAAATTAAATCCGACCCGACTGTTTTGGTTTTCCTCCAAAGCTTCCATTGGCGCCATGTTAAATTCCTTTTGAAAAATCCGAGGCCTGAAGAAGAATGGAAATATTATTTCGGAAAGTTTGAAGGAGTCACACCGGAATTAGTTACAGGGACAATTAAAAAACTAAATCCAGTGTTTTATAAATATTGGCTGGAAATAGTATGATAAATATATGGAAGGCGAATTTTCTTTAGCCCCCTACTCCAAAGAACAGGTAACTAAAGGCGAGAAACTGCCAGAAAGGATTTCCTCAATTAGGCACGATGTTGAGGCTGGCGAAAAACTCAAGCTTGATAACGTACTTGGTCAAGTTGCCGAGGTGTCTAAACAGGTGACATCAAAGACTGACAAGAGATTTGTGGTAATGGGTAGTATGGGTATGTACACGACTCTTAATGAACTAAGAGCAAACGGCAGTGAACTTATGATTTTGGAGCAAAGAATAGCCAGTGGCAAGAATGATTATGATATAGGAATTCACCCTGAAACTGATAAAGAAGTAATGACCGAATTTGGCTGGAACGAAGAAAGGCAAAGACTTAATCGAGGATACATTAGTGAAGGGCATCAAATGGTGGATTTATTATCACGCCGAGAATTACCTAATTTCCCTTGGCGCCAAACAGAAATAAATGGCGTTAAAACTTTTGTCCAACAACCGGAAGAAATGATTTTTGAAAAGATGAGGGCGTTAATTAATCCCGGAGTTGAAGATAATGGCGAAGCAAGAATTAGGGAAGTTAAGTGGGGTGTAGATATTAAATTACTTAAAACTTATTTGACGATGAAAAATAATTGGTCAGTAGCGGAAATGGAAAGTTACCTATCAAAGCGCTGGGATGAATATGTTGAGGATACAAGACACCAAGGTATAACTGAACTTGCTCAGCGGATTACTAAAGGTGAAAGTGTCGACCAAGTAATCAGAGATGAAATAAAGAGACGATCAGGAAAAGAGCAGGTTGGAGACCCAAAGCAAGAATTAGAAACTCTATTAGGCCAGGGTAACAGTCCGGGGATTGAGCGCCTTTTAGATTCCACTACTGCCGAAGTGTTTTCAGAAAATTTACGGGGTCTAATTGACCAAAAAGAAGGGGCTAAATTGACTTATCAAGAAGCTTCAATCCAAGCAGCTCAAGAATATGCCGTTTTGCTGCAAGACTTACCTAATTTGTATAAAACTCCAGAAAAACCACAAGAAAACGAACGAATTCGTGATAAACGGTTGGTTAAAGATGAAACTCAAATTAACTCTTTACTCGAACGAATGCGAACCGATAAAGTTGGTGAAGCTTTAGAATCAGCATGTAAGTTATTAGGTGAATATGCTCAGGCTAGACCTCAAGAATTATCCATTGAAATAATTGACGGTATAGCAGGCGAAGGTACAATAAAGGGTAAAATCATTGAACTTCAACTTCCACCAAAAAGTGATAATCCCGATTTAACTATGGCCTTGGTTGGTTCTACAGCACTTCATGAAGGTGTCCACGGGCTATTGGATAGCAAACCCGGTTCCAAGTTTTGCCAAGATTTAGAGGCGGTAACTAGTTCCTCCGATGAACATGGAATAAGATCCACACTACTGGACGAAGGTATCACTTATGCTTTTCAGGGAATCTATGCTCCGGAAGTTCAACCGATTGGAAGCTTAGCTCCCACTCCCAGAGAAGGCGAACAAGCCGAAATAACAATCAGGAAAAAGTTGGGTGAAATGTTAAGACCCAAAATTAAAGAGTATATTGATGCGGGAAAACCCCTAGATAAAGACTTTCTAGCCTTTGCTTCTCAAGAAGCAGCTAAAATAAGTTAACTTTTAACCTCCATTGTAATGATAAGGTAATTTTAGTTCGAATATGTTCCATCCAGGGCTGCTGAACAAGATTCGGATCAAATTCTTTCGGAGGCCAGTTTTTAAAATTTAACCGGACATCAGTCCGGGCCATGACCGGAACATCCTCAGCCCATGGGCTTCCAGGCATAAGTCCACGATTGTTTCGGGCATTTCCCGCAAGAAATCTTCCGTCGTCTTATAAAGCCCCCTTGCTTTATCCTACCAGTAACGCAGAAAGAATTAATTAAACCGTAATCCTTACTCTACCCCCACCGAAAAATAATTCTCTGGAGAGATGGTAATTATCACCCGATCCTGCTGATGCTCCGGATCGCCGTGATAAACTTTTGCCCCGGTATAAATTTCGCTTAAGTGGTCGATAAATTCGTGAGCGCCGGTTTTGGTTTCATCGGCCACTCTTCCTCTAACCTGAAGATATT
>JAJYIG010000064.1 GCA_021790215.1 bacterium | reverse complement strand
TTGATAAAAGCTGGAGGGCCCGGTTTCTTCAAAATGTTGAGGATGACAGGATACAACTTTTCTGGGAATTGGAATACCCCGCCTTGGAAAGAAGGGGTCTCGTGACGGCCATTACCAACAAATTGTCGCCCCTGATCTTGCCCGACAGCACTATCGCTCCGATGCTCTCACAGCGAGAGAACAAGATCGATTTCCTGGAGATTATGAACAGACAGAAAATATTTCTCTGCAACCTCAGCCACGGTGACATAGGCAAACGGAACAGTCAACTCCTTGGCAAGCTGATTGTTTCAAAAATCCAGATTGCCGCCATGATGCGGGAAGGCATGGACAACTACCCGGACTTTTATTTGTATGTTGACGAGTTCCAACATATGAGTTGCCCCTCGATGGCCGACATTCTATCGGGCGCCAGAAAATATCGCCTTCATCTATGGCTTGCCAACCAGATGACCGAGGACATCCCCGATCAAATTCTGCGCAATGTTTTCAATGCCGCCACGATGATTTTCTTCGCAACGGATTCGCCGCACGACCGACAACTTTTTGAAAAAACGCTTCTAAAAAAATTCACTGCGGAAGACATAGGGCAGCTTAAGAAGGGAGAGGCGCTTGTGAAGATGGCGGGGAGCATATTCAACATGAAGACAGAGCGCGTACCGGATCCTCCACAGGTTCATTGGGCGGACGAGATTATTTCCCAGTCGCGTATGAGATACACGGCCGCAAGACCAAACGAAACCAAAAAGAAAGACCGAAAGCCCCTAATTCTCTCTCAACCCGAAAAAGCATTTCTGGAAAGCGTATTTCAGAACCCTACGCTTTCTGTAACGGCTCTGTATAAGTATGTAGGCCTGAGCGCTTATATGGGAGACAAACTCAAAAATACTCTAAAGGACAGGGGACTCCTTAAAGAAATATCTACCCACTCCGGCTTAAAGTCGCGGATTGCCAAGTTTCTGCTGTTGACGCCGGAGAGCTTCAATGCCCTGGACATGGAGCTTGGCCCGGAAAGCGGCAAGGGCGGACAGCTTCATCGTTACTGGCAATCTGTTATCAAATATTATGCCGAAAACAATGGCTACCGAGTAGTCGTGGAAGAGGTCTTCGCGGATAGCAAGGAGACGGTGGATTTAGGGCTGGAACGTGACGGGAACCGGACAGCTATAGAAATCTCTATAATCACAGATGCCGAAAACGAGGTAAGCAACATCAAAAAATGCTTGAAGGCCGGATATGACAAAATTATTGTCCTCGCATTAGAAGAAGGGAAGGTCAAATCTTTGGAGGCATTGGCAAAGAAAACTTTTACAGCCGGTGAACTATCTAAAATCTCTTTCGGCCTTACCTATGGTTTCGGTGGTTTCTGTTGAAAAAGCCCATAGTTACATGGTTTCTGGTGAGAATTAAAGTGCCTTTTAGAAATCAGAAACAAAGAGCCTTAGCATGAATAAAACAGCAGTCGTCTTTTCCAGTCCATATATCTCCCCTAAGGAGCTTGCCATGCGTTGGCAATGTGCCAGGTCCAGCGTCGATAGGATTGCCAGGCGTGCCGGACTTACAAGAATCTATTTGGGAGAGGGTAAGAATGGGATAGTCCGGTTTATACGGAAGGAGGTGGAAGCCTATGAAGCATCAAGATGCCTAAATAAAAAGTGAATTCTGCTCTACTCGAAAAAGCTACCCCGGCCGGCAAGTCGCCGGGGTAGCTGCGCGTCAGGAAGAAAATATTTTATATGACAAGTTTTTGAAAAATATTTTAATTCTTGAAAACCAAGAGGGATAGTGATATAAATTTCCAATATTTATAAAGTCCATAGTTTTCTGGAGGGAATATGGTGACTAATAGCCTACCCATAGTCTTTACTAATATATTCCTTGACACTGAAAATCCACGACATGATGCATCTGGAAGTCAGCCAGAATTAATGGAGGCTATGGTCCAAAGTCAGAACAGAAAGCTTTTAAAACTTGCTGAGGATATTGTTGAGAACGGGTTAGGCCCAGAGCCCTTTTATGTCATGCCATATGATAGCTCGCGTGATAAATTTATTGTCCTTGAAGGCAATCGACGTCTAACTGCACTTAAATTATTACATAACCCTTCCTCTTTACCCGAAAGTACCCAACCTTTTTTTAAGAAGAAAATAAAAGAGTTATCAAAGAAGTTCAGCAAGAAACCAATATCTGAAGTGCAATGCATTGTTTTCAATAATCGAGCGGCCGCAAGACGTTGGATAGAACTGAAACATACGGGTGAAAATGAAGGTGCGGGTACCGTTGCTTGGGATGCGATATCAAAACGTCGCTTTGAAGCGTTTAAAAAAGGCCATACACCAGAACTTCAAGTGATTGAGTTTATTTTGAAAGAAGGAAATTTAGATGAGGCACAGAAAAAGCTTTTTGCAGCCATTCCTGTCACTACTGTAAAGCGTTTAATTGACATGCCCGAGGTGCGTAAGGCTTTAGGACTTTATAAGAAAGAGAATGACTTGCTTACTTCTGCAACGAAAGCAGAAATAAGATCAGCATTGATGGAATTTTTTGCCCCATTTGCTACTGGCGAAAAGAAGGTAGGAGATGTTTACTATAGAGAACAGAGATTAAATTATTTAAAAAGGTTTCCCGAAGAATTACGTCCAGATTTAAAATCGGCAACAAGGGAACCGTGGAAACTTCTCGCTCCGCCAAAGGATACAGAAAAAAAAGCGGATAGTGGAGCCTCATATAAAGCTACTATCAGGAGTAAACCTTTATCGACAAGACGCCAGACACTCATTCCTCCAAACTTTCATTTAAAAATAGAGCATAAAAGATTAAATAAAATATACCAGGAGCTCAAGAACCTTGAGCTAGATGAATATCAGAATGCGGGTGCCGTCCTGTTAAGGGTATTTTTAGAGTGTAGTCTTGATGTTTACATAGATAAAAACCGGATCAAAATAAAAAAAGACGTGCTGTATGAGAAAATTAAAGGAGTTGCTGATCATTTAGAGGATAATGGACTTATGAGTCAAGATCAACTGAAACCAGTTAGAGTAGCTGCTGATAAACAATATCAACACGGTTTATTTTCCACCAATACTTTAAATGCATATATCCATAATAAAGATATACAACCTAACGCCAATGAGTTAAAAACGACGTGGGATAATATGGAATTGTTTATGCAAACACTTTGGTCTTAATGTATGATATTTACAACACCCCTTAGATATCCAGGAGGCAAGACTAAGCTGGCGCAGTTCATTCAGATAGTTATGCGAGAAAATTCACTCCTGGGAGGCCATTATGTTGAACCGTTCGCTGGAGGCGCGGGAATTGCGTTTGCACTACTTTTTCATGAGTATGCCTTTCATGTTCATATTAACGACCTTAATAAGTTCGTTTATGCATTTTGGCATTCTGTTATAGAAAAAACAGATGAACTTTGTAAATTAATTAACGATACGCCTGTAACTGTTAAAGAGTGGGGAAGACAACGAGCCATTCAAGCAAATCCAGACGAACATTCAATATTAGATCTGGGCTTCTCAACTTTCTTTATGAACAGGACTAATCGGTCTGGCATAATAACAGCAGGTATAATTGGTGGTAAGGCTCAGTCGGGGAAGTGGAAGTTGGATGCTCGTTACAATAAGGAAGATTTGATAGCTAGGATTAAAAAGATAGCTATGTATAAAAATCGTATCTCCATTTATAATAAAGATGCCGCTGATTTCATTATTAACACGTTGCCTAGTCTACCGCGCAGAACACTCGTTTACCTCGACCCTCCTTACTACCACAAAGGCCAAGAACTTTATGAAAACCATTATTATCATGAGGATCATGCCAGTTTGGCTAGGTTGGTAAAGAAAAAAATAAGGCAACATTGGGTTGTATCATATGACAATGTGTCAGAAGTAAATGAACTTTATAACGGTTATCGGCAAATGGATTATAAAATTAGTTACAGTGCTCAAGAGCGATATAAGGGATCCGAACTCTTTATTTTTGGTCCAAACCTCAAAATCCCTTCCGTGGTTGATCCTCTCAAAGTTAATGTGGCCTGAACGAGAAAAATCAGGAATTAGTTTTTTTGATTTCATTCCAATATTCATTAAGCCAAATCACTTTATCGGCATAACTTTGCAAGTCTGCTGAGACGCTTCCATCAAACCCACTTATCCATATTTCTTTATGTAATTCGCTTTTCACATAAGATAAAGCATCTTCAAAGTCTCCATCGCCCGCAGAAAGAATAAGCCTTTCGTATTGATTTTGCGATGCCAGTTTTAAGGTTAAGGTTGCGATACCGACGTCAACACCTTTTTGTACTTGAATATTGAACTCCTCATGGCAGTTTTTGCACTCAACGCTTTTGTCCTTCAATTTGTAAAGTTGTACCCTTATTTTAGGACCTCGTGGTGGTGCCGACTTTATCCATGTGTGAAAAGCATTTTGTGCATCTGTTGGCGGATTTGGTGTTGAATTTAGATAATAACTTTCAAAGAATTCGCTGTTATTAAGAGATTCTAACATTCGCTTAAGTTTCAAGTAATCAAAATTATCCGGTGCTGCCTTTATCATATATCCGGCATCTATGATCCAAATTGTTTTCACGAGGCTTACCTTTCTTTATTGATAGTTACAAAGTTTACTACATATTATATTTATTGGTCTATTTAGTTTCAAGCTTATAATTTATAATATAAAAATTCAACAGATTTTATTAGGGCTTCTTGAGGTGGCCGGGTTTGTTTGGACAGCCGGGAGCGGTTTTTAAGTGATAAGCTGCTCTGTTCATGCAGCTACCTGCTCCTTCGGTAGGGTAGCCCAGTAAACCATGTCCGGGGTCTTGCTGTCAAG
>JAJYIG010000063.1 GCA_021790215.1 bacterium | reverse complement strand
CCAGGGTTATTATCACTGCATGGGAATTGCGAAGAAACTTTATCTTCACCGCCATAGTAGCTTTTTCTTTGGTTTATTTATCCAAAAAAATCCTCGTAGAATCTCTTGGCGAGATCAAAAACCTCTTCTGGTTTTTCCTCGCTCATTTCCGGATAGTGGCCCACAGCAAGTAAGAATTTTTTACATGCCATATTTTTTCTTCCGCTCCCTTCCCCATCAATTGATATTTTTAAACTACTTATCGAAGAACCAGGAAATCTGGTTCTGTTCTTTGCCCTATCTTTTCCAAAAATATCCATAGTTTATCTCCCTTTTTGAAAGAACTTGGGATTATACCTTTTTCTTCCGATTTGTCAAGACAGCCTTGTTGCTTTTATGATATCTCTTTTTAATTTTTTAGCAAATGTAATGTTTGGATAAATTTTAAAAAATAAAAAAGGGTATGGCATTTGCGATTAAAAAGACTTGCCGGCTTATAGGGGGATTTCAGCAGTTACTTGGCACAAATTGGTCGCGCCATATCAACACCGCTTCATCACACGCCACGTTATACGCAGCATTCCCTTATCGCATATGACCTTTTTATCGCGGGCGTCCCCGCATAATATAAGGTTGCCATACCCATTCGAAGATTAGCAAAAATAAATAGAAAAAGTCAAGAAAATATCTATTAAAAAAGCAAGGGCTACTTTTTAAGTAACCCTTGTAAAACAGAAAACTATTCTCCTTCCTATGTCAGTGGAAAAACTGTGTAATATCCCTTGTCCCCGGTGAAATCCAGGACAGCTTTTTGTGCCGTTCCTTTGAATTTCCTTACGATCACGTCCCAGGATAACAGCTTTGTTCTGCATTTCGGAATACCATTACGCGAAATGAAGTTTTGCGCCCCTTCCTGTCTGGAAAAAACCGCCAGTGCCTCATCAAGAACGATCGCGTTCCTTTCCTCGCGGTCAGTGATAACCCAACAGAAAGGAGGACTCGTCGGAGGCACTGCTGATTCGTTAAATCAGGAATTGCATCTGCTACCCATAATCACACCTCCTTGATGAAATATTAAGTTTAGGAAAATTGGGCCGGGAAAAACTTCTCCCAGCCCGTTGTTTAAAGCAACCTTGCTGCTTGTCCAGCCAGTTTAGACCTGACCGACTCACTCAGATTCAGATAACAGAAATTCTCCTCGTTTATGAAATGGCTGATGAGATACGCCAGACCATTTGATTCCTGGTCCAGATAGGGCGTGTCTATTTGGTTTAAATCGCCCGTAAAAACGATCTTAGTGCCCTCTCCGCATCTGGTGATAATAGTCTTCACATCCAGCGGACGAAGGTTCTGGGCCTCATCGATGATGATATACCTTTCAGGCAGACTTCTTCCTCGTATGAGGGCAAGGGCCTGAATGCATAACTTCTCATTTTCAATGAGTTCCTTTGCCTTCAAGCATTTAACTGATTTTTGATTACCGCTTTTCAATTCCTTACTGTTTAAGATTACTTCAAGGTTATCAAAAATTGGGAGCATCCAGGGGCCAAGTTTCTCCTCGATGTTTCCGGGTAAAAATCCTACTTTATTTTCTGCGCCTCCCATCGGGACAACTGGCCTGGCAACAACAACTTGCTTGAACAGCGGATCAGTCTTGATTGTTTGGTGCAATGCTGCCGCTAAGGCCAGCAATGTTTTACCACTACCAGCGTTTCCAGTCAGAGCGACAACCTGGACTTCCGGTTCGGTCAAAGCGTTTATCGCAGCTCTCTGACCCACATTTTGAGGAACAATATTAAGGATACCTTTTTCTCCATTGACCCGCTGTTCACAATTTTGACCATAAAACCTTGTGAGATAAGGATCATTCCATGCGTAACAGTTTGATAAAATTCCGCTTTTGCGACCTTCCCCCATTAAAACATTTCCGTGTTGCTGAAATAGAGTTGTCTTATCCTTCGTGTAGTCCTCCGCTTTCAGTCCGAGTGCCGCGGCCTTTATTTGTGCCGACGGATTTTTGGACACAAGAATTACCTCCCGTCGTCCCTTGTTAATGTCTCTGAGTTTTAGGGCAATTGAGATGATGTAATCTTCCGTTTTCTTTTCCCGGAGGTTTTTATTTATATTTGCAACCAGTTCAGTCCTGACAATGCCGCCTCCGAGAAGTCTGATGCCTTTAGCGATATTTCCCTTTTTTCTCAATTCCCCTATTATTCTCAACGTCTCTCTCGCCGATTCGGGAATTTCTCCCATTCCCTTTTTCAGAGAGTCCAGCACATCGATAGCTACTATCGGGATAACAACTTCGTGCCTTCCAAAACTGTTGATAACTTCAGGATTGTGAAGCAGTACAGTTGGATCCAGGACAAAGATATTAGTGGAATCTTCCGATTTTTGCTGCACCATTTTCTCTCCATTCTTTAAACCTTAAATTTAAAAAGCATCCCGATGGGATTGCCTTAAAGATGTAAAGGTGCTGCTCTTTTTCACCCCCTTTGATTTTCTGGTTTAAGTATAGCAAAGTTAGAATAGATGGCAATAAGCGATAAAAAAGCCACTGGGCGATACCATATGGCTATTTTTTTAAAATAATGTCTTTTACCTTTTTTAATATCTCCTTCTTCTTTCTTAGTCTCTCCTTTTTCTTTTTAAGTCTTCTTATTTTGACTTTACGAATAATCTCGGAGATATAATAGATTATGGCTAAATGTGGTGCGACTAGCAAGGTATGACTATCCAACTTAGCTTCTGGAATCTCAGATCGAACAAGATCGGCAACCAAACATATATCATCAACCATCAGTTGGATTTCTTTAAGGCTTTCCCATACTTTTCCATTGGCCACAGGCTCATAATTTTCAGATTCTACTCGCTTCTTTAATTCCTGAAGAATTTCAATTATTTCGGGAATTTGTCTTTGCGCTGTATTAATGGCTATGATTTGTTTCGAAGAAAAAATATTTAGAAAACTTGGATATTCCTTGAAAAGCGATATGCGACTGTTTAGAAGCTCACACATTCTAATTGTTTGATCAATTGAACAAAGAAAAATATCAACGTATTTTTTTAAGAACTTGGGATCATAATCTGATTTATGCATACACCACCCCTTTTCTGAATTTTAGATTATTTTAAACAACAAAAATATTTAAGTCAACAGGATATTTAATGGTTTAAAAAGGAGCGGCTTACTGCACCGCTCCTTGTGTTGTTGATCATATTATATTTTCAACTTCTTCGATCGTCTCTGGATCAAATCCTCCTTTCATATGTTCCGCAATGGCCGCCTTTTCCTGAGCAATAAACTGCGCCCACCGCTTAAGCTCCTTGGATGTCAGCTTTTCGTCCTTGGCTTTTTTGGCAAATTTGGAAAGCGGAAGTTTGCGACCCGAAGATTTTCCTTTCAACTCTCTCCTGAGAATGGAAATTGCCTCTTTCAGCTTTTCCAAATCCCACTCTGCCTTTTCGGCCCGCTCAATTGCTTTCAGCTGGATGTTAGCCGGAGCAAAGGCCACTCGCAAAACTTTTTTAATTCCCTCCTTCGAAGCAAGCAATTCTTTAACCTTTTCTCTCGCTTCGGGAATGAGAAGCGTGATGCCCCTGAACCGGTTCATCAATAACGGCGACTTGCCGAGAAGTAATTCCACATCCTCATCCTTTATATTGAATTGGTTTTTTAGTTTTGCTATCGCCTCGCCTGTCTTAAGAAAGTCCAAGGGAAAACTGAACAACTCTTTAATCGCATCCCGCAGATTTTCTTCCTGTTCCAGGTTAAGCTTTTTCTTCTTAGCAAAACCAGATAGCCCGACCAGGACCTTACCAGCCTGGATGCCCCACTTCGGAAATTTAATTTTGGCTTCTTGTGGGGGCCTGTGCTCTTTCAAGAACTGCTTGATGAATACCAATGAACCTTTCCTGTCGAGGTTACTTTGGGCAAGAGAAGTTAGTATCTCCTTTCTGAACTCGTCAGGAATTTTTTGCACAGAAGCCGCTACCCACTTTTTTTCAGGCGTAAACGGGTCAAGCAGAGTTTGCAATTCGGGCTCAAGATCCAACAGACCGAGAAGATGTTTCGACCAGGACCGGCCAAGTATTTTATCCAGCTGGTCATCTGTGAATCCGAATTTCTTCTTTGCTATTTTCAAGAAGTTAGCCAAGCTGAGCTGAGAGTACGAAGAGGTGAAAAATTCAGTAAAGAAATTGACCACCTTGGAACGATCTCCTCTGTCCTTGATGAAAGGCTGGAGATTTTCCATAACCGTTCCGAACTTCAGTTTCCAACTCGACTTTGCTTTAGCCCGGCGAGGTTTTTTGAAAGTGGTAACCTTTACCTTGCCAGATCTGCGAAAACCCGGTTTAGACCCCCTCTTTTTAGCGGGACTCTCTGTCCTCCCATCGGGCAAACTGCCTCTTTGAGTGAACTCATCCTGCGGAGGAACCGCAGGTCTGGGTTCAAATCTCTCTTTGAAATCCGGTTTGGAAGCAGGTGAATAAGGCATTGGTTTGACTACTGCCCGCTGACCTTTAATGGGTTGGATGCTTGCAACATAATTCGAGTCGTGCGAACCACGCATAAGATCAGTCTGGCGGTAATCCTCCCTTCTTGCGTCCGTTCCAAACTTCTTGTGAAACAAACAATTTTCTCCTTCAGGACCGCCCACTTCAGTTTTAAACATTGCAAGCCCAGCCAAATGATCCGGAATTTTTCCGATTTCACCCAGCCGCAAACAAGAGAAGCATCTGCGATGGACGCACTTTACCTTTTGACATTCCTGATTCCTTGAAAATATACGCGTCCATTCTTTGCACTCGTGAGTCTTAAGGATTGCACCGTTAAGCCTTGCACACTGGACATTGGCCATATTGCCCTCCTGTATTTTTAATAAATTTTTTGTCAAATAACTTAGTATTTCAATCTATCAAATTAAGGCTCAGATTGTCAAAAAGTTATGGCTCTATACTAAACAGTGTGGTGGATAACTAAAGAAGTGGTAGGATTTAAGCGACTAAACATTAAATCCCCACCACCTCTATGCAAAAAGATATCAAAAAGCTGCTGGGCCTGCAACATGTCCTG
>JAJYIG010000062.1 GCA_021790215.1 bacterium | reverse complement strand
GGAATTATTGCAAGCTGGAAAAGGGGAATATTCTCGCCGCCTTCCGATTATAAAATTTTGGTTGGATATGCGGAAGCTTTTGCCTCAACAATTGCTTGGATTGCCGTAATCCTATCCCTGACTGTTAAAAAATTTAGGTTGAGAGTTGATTACCTAACTTATCTTGTAATCGGAGTGATTCTTTTTACCTCAACCGGATTTATATTAAGCGCGCCCCGATACCTTCTTTCTCTTCCTCCGTTTTTTATAATACTGGCTAAGTTAACCGAATCAAAAATTGCAAAAATTATCTGGATTCCTTTATCCATTATTACGCTTATAGTACTCTCAGTCAGGTGGTCACAAGGACTGTGGACTTTCTAAAATTACTGAAGTGCACCCCTTACCCATTTAATTACATCATCCCACTTTCCGTTACCCGCCGTGGGTACCAAAACCGCCTGATAATCATAAGTGGCATTGATGGGAGGATTGATAAATAGATCTTCCGGTAAAACGTTTAATTTAATATTTTTCCTGCCTGAAAGCACTGCCCTGGCCAAAATTCCAACAGCCTCCATACTAATGTCTGAGTTAACCGAATTTTTTACGGCTACCAGAATTTTATAATCCTTATTGATATTGGAAATTGTATTTATGGACAAAATCTTTCTACTCATCGCCGAAATAACTTTTTGCTGTCTGGCGTCTCTGGCAAAATCGCTGTTCTCACCATTGTCACCATGTCTCGACCTCACAAATTCAAGCGCCGTTGCTCCATCCATATGGGTCCAACCCTCCGTAAAATGAATCGTCATGTAGCGGCAACTATAAGTAGGGTCACCACCGCAAGGATCGTTTTCCTTTCCAGCGATTGGATACTCAGTATCCGTAAATGTTTTACCAACATTTACATCTATTCCGCCGATTGTATTAATAATGTCCTGGAAGCCGGAAAAGTCCACCACTAAAGCATAATCAACAGGTTGCCCTGTAACCTCAGTAACTATTTGTTTTGCAAAATTCAAAGCCCCACCGCGCTCCGGCTGAACCTCTCCCCAGTAGTAGGCACTATTTATCTTGGCACGAATTTCCGGAATCCAAATATCTCTGGGAATTGAAACCGTCCGAACCGATTGTCCGGTTAAAGAAACAGAAGCAAGAATCATTGTGTCGGTTAGATCCGAACCGTCATGCCCTTTTCCGCCAATTCCCAAAATTAGAATATTTACACGGCCGTTCTCGGATTTTATGTCTGAAGTCTTTGGAGATATAAAACTTTGTACCGCTTCTGTATAATTTCCAATTCCGGCACTTCTAAAAATACTGTCAACAAGGATAAAAGGGGCAAGGAGAAGAGCAATCACTATCGAGATTATAAATACCCAAAAAGGAAATTTAAATTTACGCCGTTGGGACTTGACCTCCAGGGTGTTAGAATGTCTTTGTTCCTCTTCCAAATCGGAATCTGGAATCAAGTTGTCAACTTTCCTGTAAGATTTGCGTTTTGTATTTTGAGTTTTGAGTTTTTCGCCCATATGTCAATTTTATCCGATCTGAACAAAGAACAAAAGGCTGCAGTTACATACACCGGCGGGCCTCTTTTGGTTTTAGCAGGAGCCGGAAGCGGAAAAACCAAAGTTCTGACCCACCGATTAGCTTACCTTGTCACACAAGGCTTAATTCGGCCTGAAAATGCTCTCCTTTTAACTTTTACCAATAAAGCAGCAGCGGAAATGCGCGGGCGTATCTCCGAACTTTTGTCCGACAGCCAAATACCCAAAAATATTGTGGGCTTTACTGGAACTTTCCACTCATTCTGCGCCAAAATACTCCGAATCGACGGAAAAAATATAGGAATTCCGGCAGAATTTATCATATATGATGAGCAGGACCAAAAAGAACTTGTTAAAGAGATACTTAGCGAGCTGGATATTTCGGAAGATCAATATAGTCCCAGTTCAATTCTCGGAGGAATAAGTGAAGCCAAAAACCAGATGCTTCCTCCCGAAGAATATCGAAATTTGGTTAGGGGACAATGGCAAGAAGTCGCCGCAAAAGTTTATGAATTTTATGAGAAAAAACTAAAGGATAATGGGGCATTGGACTTTGACGATTTGCTTATAAAGACAGTCAAGCTTTTTAAAGAAATGCCTCAGGTCTTGGAAAAGTGGCAGGGAAACCTTACCAATATTTTTGTAGACGAATGGCAGGACACAAATAAAGTCCAATATACCCTGACAAAACTCTTAGTCGGCAACCGCCCCAATATTACTGCTGTGGGAGATGCATCCCAATCAATCTATTCCTGGCGCGGTGCTGACTACCGGAATATAAATTACTTGATTCGCGACTTTCCGAATATCAAAATAATTAATCTTGAGCAAAACTACCGCTCAACGCAAAATATCCTCGATGCTGCCAATTTAATTATCTCCAAAAATACAACTCACCCCATCTTAAAGCTTTGGACCGAAAAGGAAAAAGGGGCAAAAATTAAACTTTATGCCGCAAGAAACGGTTTTGATGAAGCGGATTTCGTTGTAAAAGAAGTCGAACATTTAATATCGGCAGAATCACAAAAGTATAACGACATTGCTGTTCTTTACCGTACAAACGCCCAATCCCGTGTTTTGGAAGAAGCACTCCTTCATGCAGGAATCCCTTACACACTTGTCGGGGGGGTGAGGTTTTATGACAGGAAAGAAATTAAAGATGTTATTTCTTACATCAGGTATTTAGTCAATCCAAAAGATTCTGTTTCCAGGAATAGGATAGAAAAAATCGGCCAAAGGCGTTTTGAAAAATTAGAAGACCTCCGCAAGTCCTTAACCGAACTAAATTCCTTAACTACTCTTGATCTCCTTGATGCCGTAATACAAAAAACTGATTACTTGGCACTTTTCCAAAAAGAAACTGAGGAAAATCTGGCAAGGCTAGAAAACATCAAGGAACTTCGTTCGGTTGCCACGGAGTTTCCTAAAGTGGTTGATTTTCTGGAAAATGTTGCCCTGGTTGAAGCATCTCAGGATTCCAAAAAACATGTGTCTTTAAGCACCCAGGAGAAAGACTCGGTAACACTCATGACTCTTCATGCCGCAAAAGGCCTTGAATTTCCTGTTGTTTTTATTGTCGGAATGGAGGAAGGGCTTTTCCCTCACTCCCGCAGCCTGATGGATTCAAACCAGCTTGAAGAAGAACGCAGGCTTGCTTATGTCGGTATCACCCGGGCCAAAGAAATTCTCTATTTAAGCTACGCCAACTCCCGGCTTTATTTCGGAGAAAGAATTAGTAACCCTCCGAGTCGATTTATCATGGATATTCCGGAAAATCTCCTGGAAAATCTCTCAGAAGGATCGTTTGATAGTTTTTCGGGTGTGGATGATTTAAAATTAGATTCAGTTGATGATATTAAAGGCACTTTTGACGATATTATCGAAAAATACTTAAAAGATGAATAGACTGGACACCATTTCCATACACCCCCTGCAAAGCTCATATTGGGCCGATTTTAGAAAAGAGTGGGGGAACGAAGTTATTGAGACAAAATATGGAATTATAACTGTTCACCCTTTACCTTTTACCTCCTTCCGGATTGGTATCTTTGAAAAAGGATCTGCTCCGACAAAAGAAATGCTTGATGATCTCAAAAAAATAGGCAAGGAGAATAATTTAATCTTTATAAAATTGGAACCTAATGTAACCAAATCAGACAAACTGGTTGAACTTGTCAAATCAGAAGGCGCCGAAAAAGGAAGAAGGCTTTTTACTCCAACAACATTTCAAATTGATTTGAAAAAATCAGAGGAAGAGCTTCTGAAAAGTTTTTCCAGTAAAACCCGCTATAATATCCGCCTGGCTCAAAGGAAAGGTGTGATAGTTAAGGAAGATAATTCCGACAAAGCCTTTGAAAGATATTGGCAGTTGACCAAAGAAACCTCAGCGCGGCAGGGCTTTTATGCCCATACCGAAAGATACCATCGCTTAATGTGGAAGTATCTGCATCAAAAACCGATAGAGGATGGCCAAAAACCCATAGCCCATCTACTCACAGCAACTTACCAAAAACAAATCATCACTACTTGGATTATCTTTGCCTGGAAGGATTTTTTATATTATCCATACGGCGCATCAACCGATGAATACAAGGAGGTCATGGCCAATAATCTTATGATGTGGGAAGCAATAAAATTTGGCAAAAAACTAGGTTTGAAAACATTTGATCTTTGGGGAAGGGAAGAGGGCAAAGGTTTTACTAAATTCAAAGAAGGATATAACCCCAAAGTCGTTGAATTCCTGGGGAGCTGGGACTTTGTTATCAATAAACCAATTTACCGAATTTATAGGATCGCCGAAGAGGTTCGTTGGAAACTGCTCCGATTTAAAGCAAAATTATGATTGATATCCGTCAATCTCCTGAATATGCCGACTACCTAAGGCGCGAGGGGTGGATAGTAGAAAGGATCAACGGCGTAAATTACTTCCTCCGGAAGCTTCCATTAATTGGCTATTTACTTAAAATCCAGAGGCCGAAAAAAATAGATTTTGAAGAAATTGATAAATTATGCCGAAAATACCACGTTTTTCAGATAATTTTAGAGCCTAAAAATGGGTCTCAGGCGCCTGAAATTAAGGCTAACGGGTTTAAGCTTGGTAAAAGTCCATATCTACCCAGTAAAACATTAGAAATAGATCTAAGAAAATCCGAGAAAGAGATATTTGGAGGTTTCAAGAAAGATGCCAGGCAGGCAATCAGGAAGGGAAGTGATCTAAAAATCTCTGAATACTCAACCCCAAAAGACATAAAAATTTGGCGTGAGGGATGGAAAAATTCTGTAAATTTTAAAAGATATGTGCCGGGGACTTGGCAGTTAATAAATTTACGCAAAAGTTTTCCCAACAATCACTCCCTTTTCATTGCGTCGCACAATATATTTAGCAGAATTATAGGTGGAGCGCTTTTCACGACATCTTCACACGACGGCGTTGCATATTACTGGTACGGATTTACAAATTCCGAAGGCCGCTCTACCCTATCCCAATATCCACTCCTCTATCAAGGAATACTATGGGCCAAAAGTCAAGGTTGTAAGAAATTTGACTTTGAAGGAATCTACGATCCCCGTTTCCCAAATAAAAGCTGGCTTGGATTTTCCCATTTCAAACGCTCTTTTGGCGGAACCGAAGTTACATATCCA
>JAJYIG010000061.1 GCA_021790215.1 bacterium | reverse complement strand
TGAACAGGATCAGATACATTTTAGACATTGGGGTTTAATGGTTAAGGTTGGTTCCTCTACACGGCTTCACTCAGTTTTATTTAAAATAGCATCCACTAAGGGGGTGATTAAGTTGGTTAACCATTTAAGAAGGTTTGAGTTATCTGAAGTAGCCTGTGAGAGATTAAAGATTATTAATTTCTATGGCCTATATGGAGAAAGGGCAACTAAAGAAGCCTTTGGAGTTAACAGAAAAACAATCTCAGTTTGGAGAAAAAGGCTAAGTGTGTCAAAAGGCGATTTATCGTGTCTTGTGCCTTTTTCTACAAAGCCAAAAGTTGTCAGAAGTATTACTGTCAATCCAAGTGTTTTGACAGAACTAAAAGATTTAAGAGAAAAACATCCAAATTTAGGAAAAAGAAAGATTAAACCAATTCTTGATGAATTTTGTGTTGCAAACAACCTGCCAATTTATTCAGAAGCCAAAATTGGAAGGCTTATTAAATTTTACAATTTTTCCCATCAAAAGAAGGGAAGGCTGTATCACAACCCTAATTCAGGATTTGCTAAAAACAAATCTAAACCAAAGAGACTCCGGATTAGATATTCTCCAAAACCAGCTGACTTTGGATATATCCAAATGGATACAGTAGTTAGGCTTGTAGATGGACAAAAATATTACTTTTATGACGCCATTGATACCAAAGGTAAATTTGCTCTATCCTTGCCTTACAAGCACTTGAATTCAGGTAGTACGGTGGATTTTATGAAGAAGCTTTTATTTGTTTGTCCGTTTGAAATTAAAATAGTTCAAACTGACAATGGGTTGGAATTCCTTGGAGAATTTGAGAAGTATTTACAGCGCTTAAAAAGCAAGCACATTTTTACTTATCCGAGATGTCCAAAAATAAATGGGGTTGTTGAAAGATTCAACAGAACCGTACAGGAAGATTTTATTGATCAAAATCTGTATCTACTTTCCCGACCTCAAGAATTCTCCTTGAAACTCAGCGATTATTTGATATTCTACAATTACAAAAGGCCACACCAATCTTTAAACTACATGACACCCATTAACTACCTTTATCAGAAAGGAGGAATGTCTAAAAAGTCCTGGTCCCGTACACATACTTGACAATTAGCAATCTATAATTTAGACTGCTAAATACATTTATCTTATGTCACAAGAAATAACAAGACGTGTTCCGATTGTCCCCGTCAGGGGTTCTGTGGTTTTTCCTCATACAGATACTCTTCTTTCTTTTGGTAGGACAAAAAGTGTAATAGCTGTTAATTCAGCTTTTCAGGAAGATAAAGTTATTGCAATCTTTGCACAGAAAGACCCTAGAACTGCTGACCCTGGTTTTGACGATCTCTATAATATCGGGACGATCGCAACAATCACACAGATGATGTCCACAGAAGGGGAGATTCATGCTTTGGTGCGTGGTCAAGCAAGAATTAGTCTAAAAGAGATTATTGCTCAGGAACCCTACTTAATTGGTAAAGTTCATGAAATTGCAGAAGAATTTTCTGTAACCCCCGAAATAAAAATCCTATCCAAAAAACTTCAGGAGCTTTTTAAGAAAGCTATTAATTTTGGTAAGCAGGCAGAAATAATGACAGTTATGAGACTTGTCTCAAGTGGAGTTGAACCGGTGGAGATGAGTGACCAGGTGGCGGCCCTACTAGAAATTAAACCTTCAGAAAAGCAGAAAATATTGGAAGAAACAAATGTCAAGAAAAGACTCGAAACGGTTTTGGACCTTTTAACTAAAGAGGTGAATGCGTTGGAGATTGAAAGGACCATTTCTTCAAAAACTCAAAAAAGATTTGAAGATCAAATGAAAAAGGCCATGCTTAGGGAGAAAAAGCGAACAATTGAGGAAGAGCTGGGTGAGATGAGTGAGGAGGGGGAAATAACCAACGAAGAATTTAAAGAATATAAAACGAAAATTAAAAATGCCGGAATGCCTGCCGAGGTTAAAATTAGAGCAGAAAAAGAGTTGAAACGTCTAAGTGTAATGTCTCCGAATAATCCCGAAGGAGGTTATATTAGAAATTATTTGGATTGGCTTACCGATATGCCCTGGAGCAATCTTACTCCAAACAATGTTCCCATGAGGAAAGCTGCGCATATCTTGGAAGATGAACATTATGGTATTGAAAAAGCTAAAGAAAGAATCTTGGAATTTTTAGCTGTAATGAAATTAAAAAAGACGGAGAAAAACAAAAAATCCGGAGATGAAGGATCTCATCCCACAATACTTTGTTTTATAGGTCCTCCGGGCGTAGGAAAAACTTCCATCGGGCGATCGATTGCCAAGGCTTTAAACCGCAAATTTGTCCGTGTTTCCTTGGGAGGAATAAGAGATGAGGCGGAAATAAGAGGTCATAGGCGCACATATGTTGGGGCAATGCCGGGAAGAATTATTCAGGGAATTAAAAATGCAGGTACCAGAAATCCGATTTTTATGTTGGATGAAATTGATAAAGTTGGTGCCGATTTCAGAGGTGATCCTTCCTCGGCTCTTTTGGAAGTGCTTGATCCGGAGCAGAATAAGGAGTTTTCGGATCATTATTTAGAGGTTCCATTTGATCTTTCCGAAGTGATGTTTATTTGTACGGGGAATGTTCTTGATACCGTGCCGCCCGCTCTAAGAGATCGAATGGAGGTAATTGCGTTTCCGGGTTACACAGAGGTTGAAAAGTTCCAAATAGCCAAAAAGTTTCTTTGGCCAAAGCAAATTAAAGATCAAGGGCTTGGCGGAAGAAACATAGAGATTACCGATGCGGGATTAAGAGAAGTAATTAGCAGTTATACCAGGGAAGCCGGGGTAAGAAATTTGGAAAGGAACCTGGCTAGTATATGTAGAAAGATTGCAAGGCTTGTTGCCGAGAAGAAAAAATTTCCCAGAAAGGTTGATATTTCCGATGTTAGAAAGTTTTTGGGATCACAAAGATTCAGTTCTCAAATTGCCGACAAAAAAGACGAGGTGGGGCAAAGTACTGGTTTAGGGGTTACGCCGGTAGGTGGTGAAATAATGTTCATAGAAGTTTCATTAATGCCTGGTAAGGGTAAGTTAACCCTAACCGGACAACTTGGGGATGTAATGAAAGAAAGTGCCAAGGCGGCTTTTACCTGGACACGTGCTCATTATCACGATCTTGGCTTAAAACCCAATTTTGCAGAGAATATAGATGTCCATATTCATGTTCCGGAAGGCGCTGTTCCCAAAGACGGTCCTTCTGCCGGAGTAGCAATTACCACGGCTTTGGTTTCTGCCTTGACAGGAATTCCTGTAAGGCGGGATGTGGGAATGACTGGTGAGGTAACTCTTAGGGGTAGGGTTTTGGAAATAGGAGGACTTAAGGAAAAGTCTATTGCAGGCCATAGAGCCGGATTAAAAACCATCATTGCGCCTAAAGAAAATAAAAAAGACATCGATGAAATGCCGGCTGTAATTAAAAAAGATATAAAGTTTGTGTTTGCAGAAAATGTGGAAGATGTTTTGCACACAGCCTTGAGGACTTGGCCAAAAAAGATTGATAAAGAAGTTGGAAAAGGTTTTACCCCGATCTCCAGGACACTAATAGCTACAAGTTAATTCTTTTCTGCGATAGTTGTTGTCAGAGTTTGTCCGTCGTAACGGAAGTTAAAATCGACAGTTTTTCCCAGATTATTAATAATATAGAGATTTCCTTCCGGACTTGGGCTATAAATGGCCACGCCGTATTTTTTAGGGACATCGTTGATTTTTGCAAAGTTGTGATTTGAGGGTGCAACTGCTGTGAGCCCTGCATCCTTGGCGGTCCAGTATATGAAGGATGCCAAATGACAAACCCCGTCTCCTACCAAATCTCCGTCGCTTATGAACCCTTCGGTGCTATCAAAATGGGCATTTGTGGTTTTGACCACATTTTGTGAGTACTGAGGTAGTTCCTTGTCATGAAAGGCAAATTCCTGGCCTGGTGCAAGGCTAAATTCATAATCTAATGGCCCAAGGACAATATTCCAGTTAATATCGTTTTTAGACTTTACAACCCCGCTCATATAGTTGAGGGTCAAAAGTATATTATCCTTGAAAACCTTGTTTACGAAGGGATTGTCGTACCTATCATTCATTGAGAAACTATGGGAAGCTAAGACCACAGTTGAAATACCCTGTGTCTGTGCGCGAGGCTGGGGTTTGGTGGAGAAAAGACGTGCAAGGAGAAGCACCTCCGTTATTAACATGGGGGGCAGTGTACCACACTACAGGGTATTTGTAAAGGTTTATGTCCCGCCTTTACACTAGCTGGCTAATCCTTTATTCTTAAAACAGATGATTCAAAGGTCAAAGAAAATAAAAGCCGGATTTAGATGGTGGATGCCTGTTACAGCCTCTGTTCCTCTTATGGTCCTTGGCTTTCTGGCTTTTCATCTTTATTTACCTCATGCATTTTGCGCCAATTCAATAAGCTGTGTAAAAAACCTTTCCGGCCAGTATGATTCCAATTTAAAGGATGGAGTTTTTGATGGAAATAACGTTGCAGTTCCTCCGCCAATCCCTGACCCGGCTCAACCCAAAAAGGTATTAGGTGAAGCTGATGGGAGTGGCAAAAGGATTGAGGTTGATTTAACAAATCAAATGCTTTATGCATACCAAAATGATCAGTTAATCATGAATTTCCCGATTTCTTCTGGAAAGTGGCATCCTACCCCAACTGGAGTATTCCATATTTGGATTAAGCTTCGCTATACAACAATGATAGGCGGAGATCCCGCTTATCACGATTATTACGATTTGCCAAATGTCCCTTGGACGATGTATTTTTACAACGATCAAGTGGGTAAGTCTGAAGGGTATGGACTTCATGGAGCCTATTGGCATCATAATTTTGGCCATCCTATGAGTCATGGTTGTATAAATATTAGCCCGACAAATGCAGAAAAACTATATAATTGGGCAGATCCTGCAATGACCGGTAATGTTACATACGCTTCGGATCAGGATCCCGGAACAATAGTTGTAATCTATGGGGCTCCCCCCGCATCGGAAGTTAGCTATCGGCCTGGTTAGAATTGTCAATATAAACGAGTGAGCCCACTGTACCACAGGTGGAACACCTTCTCGAGAGTATTTTAAAGACTTACACAAGATTACAGGAATTAGGCTTCACCTACTATAAGGGCAAAATTGTGGTGATTGATACCGAGGAGGCAAGCCATGAATAGCTTTACTACCTCACTTCATGACGAAAAGACGTTTTACTCAGCTTTCATTATTGATTTAGAGCATTGTGAGGAG
>JAJYIG010000060.1 GCA_021790215.1 bacterium | reverse complement strand
TTGGGATGGATCTAACGAAACCCATGAAGAAGATAGTGTGGAAGATAATGGAGACGGAGATGATTACGACACTTCTTTGTGACCTCATTGATATATAATTATTGGTATGAAGCGTAGGGGTGACTTCACAAATCTGCAGATTGCCGAACTTCTCAGAGATGTTGCTGCTGGCTATCAGCTTAAAGGAGAGGATAAATATAAATTCAGGATAATTGCATACGATAGAGCCGCGGATGCGGTGGAGCACGCCACAAGTGAGCTTAAAGATTTGTGGGACGATGGGAAGCTTGAAGAAGTTCCCGGAATTGGCCCAAGTATTTCAGAGCACCTCGACGAACTTTTTAAGAATGGTCGATCACGTCATTTTGAAGAGGTTGTAAGAGGTATTCCCCCTGATGCTTTTAAATTAATGCAACTTCCCGGGATAGGTATAAAAACTGCCATGAAAATGCTCAAAGAGGGTGATAAAAAAGAAGTTGCAGAAAAACTTAAAGAAGTAAAAAGCCTTCAGGAGAAAAATAAGCGTCTGCTTCTTCCTTTTGCTGCTCAAATTGCTGCTGATATCATAAACTACCTTCGTGAGGATAAATCAGTTTCCAGAATTGATCCCTTGGGAAGCCTTAGGAGACAAGCTTCTACAATAGGTGATATTGATATTGCAGTTGCTTCATCTAACCCACAAAGTGTACTGGAGCGATTTGTTGAATATCCAAAGTCTCAAAAATCAATCGAGAAAGGGGAACATACGGCTTCGATTTTGCTTCCTGGGGATATTAGAGTTGATTTAATGGTTCAACCAGAGGGAAGCTATGGGGCTCTTTTGCAGCATTTTACAGGCAGTAAACACCACAATATTGCTCTAAGAGAATTAGCTCTTAAAAAAGGACTTAGTCTGAGTGAGTATGGAATCAGGGAAGTAAAAGCCAAGAGTGAAAAGCTAAAAGTTTTCACAAGCGAAAATGATTTCTATAAATTTCTTGGGCTTGATTATATCGAGCCGGAACTTAGGGAAGATACGGGAGAGATTGAGGCGGCTCAGAATCACAAATTGCCGGATTTAATTACGTTGGAAGATGTAAAGGCGGATTTACAAATTCATTCAAGCTTTGATATAGAAACAAGCCATGATCTTGGTGAAAGTTCCATGGAAGAGGTTGTGAAAAAGGGAAATGAGCTTGCTTATGAATATTTGGCTTTTACGGAACACAACCCGAGCCAGGCAAAACATACAGAACTTCAAATTACAGATATCCTCAAGCGTAAAAGGGAGAAGGTAGAACAAATTAATTACTCAATAAAGAATAGGCACAAAGATAGCGTAAAGAAAGTGTTCAATAGCCTTGAAATTGATATGAAACCGGATGGAACCGTTCCTGTACCCGAATCCGGAATGAAAACTTTGGATTTTGCGCTTGTTTCGATACATTCCAGTTTTCATCTGGATAGAAATTCCCAAACCAAGCGTGTTTTGTCTGCACTTTCACATCCTAAGGTTAAGATATTTGCTCATCCGACCGGGAGACTTTTGGAAAAAAGAGAGGGTGCGGAACTAAATTGGCCGGAAATTTTTGATTTTTGTTTGAAGAATAATAAATGGGTCGAGATTAATTGTGATCCTATGAGATTGGATTTACCTGATACTTTGGTCCGCGAGGCTATCAAACTTGGCGTGAAATTGACTTTTGGGACTGATGCTCACCACAAGGATGGAATGAACAATATGATTTGGGGCATATCTGTTGCAAGACGCGGATGGTGTCAGAAGAATGATATAATAAATACGCTGAATTTATCGGAGTTTGAAAAACTCCTTGAATAATTTTTGATTGGGGGTGACTAATTTATGATTTATATTTTAATAGGTATAGCAGCAATAATAGTTATCTATATTATTTCGACTTACAACTATTTTGTTTCTACAAAAACCAGAGTCGGAGCTTCGGTGCAGGAAATCGGAAACCAATTGAAAAGGCAATCTGAGCTTATTCCTAACCTTGAAGAATCCGTAAAAGGGTATTTGGTTCATGAAAAGGATATCTATGGGAAGCTTACTGAGGCGAGAAAGGCGATTCAATCCGCTGCCAAATCCGGTGATTTGAAAGAAATGTCTGAAGCCGGTGCAAAACTTTCCGAAATATTGCCTAGAATTCAGGTTGTTGTTGAGAGTAATCCTCAACTAAAGGGTGCTGATGTTGTTACTAACTTGATGGACGAACTTAGAGATACAAGTGACAAGGTAATGTATGCAAGACGTCTTCTTATTGATCTTACGGCCGATTACAATGTCAAACTGGTTTCTTTTCCGGGGAATATAATAGCCGGGATGTTTCATTTTGCAAAACTGCCAGGATTGGAAACCCCTACGGATGGGGAATTCTTGAAAGTTGCGGAAACTGAGACAAAGACGCCCAAAGTTGATTTGCAGTAGTTGAGTCGTACAATATAAGCTATCACCTAATTGTGAAATAGGTGAATGTTGTAATATGAAAAACATCTATGAGGTAGAGTCTGCAAATAAATGGAAAAGCGCGATTATAGTTGCCTTCTTTCTAGTTTTTGTCTTTTTTGCTGCATATGTAATCGCAAACGCAATAGGAATTTACTCCGGATATCAACCAGGGGGTTTGGGGTTTGTAGGGATTGCCCTAATTGTTTCCGGAATTTCGACTTTTGTCAGCTATTATTTTAGTGACAGAATAGTTTTGGGAATTTCCGGTGCAAGAAAGGCGAATCCGGAGGAGGATAAGCTCTTTACTCAGGTTGTTGAGAATTTATGTATTGGCATTGGAATCCCTAAACCCACTCTTTACGTGATTGATGACCCTTCTCCCAACGCGTTTGCCACAGGGAGGGATCCCAAACACGCAGTTATCTGTGCTACAAGCGGACTTCTCGCAAAATTGGATAGAACTGAG
Source organism: bacterium (assembly GCA_021790215.1). Taxonomy (GTDB): domain Bacteria; phylum Patescibacteriota; class Microgenomatia; order UBA8517; family UBA8517; genus JAJYIG01. Next base: position 2,368 of record JAJYIG010000060.1, on the reverse strand, counting down.
CTTGAAGGGGTTTTTGGGCATGAGCTAACCCATGTCAGGAATTACGATACAAGACTTATGTCGGTGGTATCTGTAATGGTCGGACTTGTCGCGCTTCTTGGTGATTGGTTTATGCAAATGATGTGGTTTGGGGGAGGCAGAAGAAGAAGTAATAGCGAAGGTGACTTGGGAGTGATACTTCTGATCGTTGGAATAATATTTGCAATCCTCTCTCCGATTATCGCTACATTAATTCAGTTGGCAATAAGCAGGCGTCGTGAGTTTATGGCTGATGCCGGTTCAGTGGAAATAACCAGACAGCCTGAAGGATTAATCTCAGCTCTTGAGAAAATTTCATCCGACCCCGAACCTCTAAAGAGTGCTAATAAAGCCACGGCTCATCTTTACATTAGTAATCCCTTTAAGAAGGGTTCCCATGGCGTAGTCGGAAAACTTGCCCATCTTTTTGATACACACCCCCCCATACCTGAGCGTATTAAAGCTCTTCAAAATATGATATAAACTGAAGTATCATTGGGTATGGCAAAATTAACTAAACAGGATGTACAACACGTTGCTGATCTTGCAAAACTCTCTTTGAGTGATGAGGAGGTGGAAAAATACACCGACCAGCTTTCTTCTATAATAAACTACATCAGTGAACTTTCCAGAGTTGATACAGAGGGAAACGAACCGACAAGCCAAACCACCGGATTGGAAAATGTCGACAGAAAAGATCAAGTAAAGAGCGATGAATCACTAACTCAGGAGCAGGCACTTTCCGGAAGCGACAATACTTATAATGGCTATTTTAAAGTAAAGGCGATTTTGTCCGAAAGATCGGATAAATAATATGATGAGTAAAATCCCCCTAACCATTAGAGAAACTCAGGAAAAACTTTTAAAAAAGGAGTTTTCGGCTACTGAGCTGGTTGATTCATATCTTTCTCAAATTAAAAAACATAACAATGAATATAATATCTACCTAACTGTCTCGGATGATAAAGCGTATGAAGACGCCAAAAGAATCGACAAAACAATTTCTGAACTAGGGAACAAATCAGTAAGAGAATTTCCTCTTCTGGGTGTGGGGGTTGGATATAAAGATATTTTTCTAACCAAAGATATTCGGACAACAGCTTCTTCTAAAGTTCTGGAAAGTTATATTCCAGCCTATTCAGCAACTTCGGTGCGTCGGATGGAAAGAGCCGGTGTGATTTGTTTAGGAAAACTAAACTGTGATGCCTGGGCTCATGGCAGTAGCGGGGAAAATTCAGATTTTGGACCCACCCTTAATCCGTGGAATAAAGAATATACTCCGGGGGGTTCTTCCAGTGGTTCAGGAGGGGCACTTGCTGCAAATATGGCGCTTATTACAACAGGAACAGATACCTGCGGGTCTATTAGGCTTCCTGCAAATTATTGTAACGTGGTTTCTCTTAAAACTACCTACGGGGCTGTATCCAGATATGGCGTTATCGCTATGGCATCATCTCTTGATACGGTTGGACCTTTGGGAAGAACAGTTGAGGATGCAGAAACCGCCTTTTATGTTATAAAGGGCGAGGATGGTCTTGATGGCACGGTTAAAAATTCAAAATATGAGTCTAAGAGTTCAAGGTTTAGAATTGGAATACCAAAAGAATTTTTTGTGGAAGGTCTCGATGTTGATATCAAGAAAACGATAGATGAGGCTGTAAAAGTTCTGGGTAAAGAAGGAATTGAGTTTGCCGAAATTTCACTTCCGTCAACAAAATATGGTATTTCCGTTTATTACATTATCCAGCCGGCGGAGGTTTCGTCTAATTTAGGCCGATTTGACGGCATAAGGTATGGAAACTATCGTGAGGTGTTTGGAGATGAAGCAAAAAGGAGGATTATGCTGGGGACCTATGTACTTTCGGCGGGCTATTATGATGCCTATTACCTTAAAGCCATGAAGGTCAGGAGTAAGATTGTTTCGGAGGTTGATGAAGCTTTCCAAAAAGTTGATGCTCTTATTGCGCCCGTTGCCCCAACTCCTCCGTTCAAAATCGGGGAGAAAGCAAGTGATCCCTTGAAAATGTATTTAACCGATGTTTATGCGGCAACCGCGAATCTTTGCGGTATTCCATCAATTGCACTACCCTCCGGATTTAATAAAAATGGGCTACCGCTTGGTTTTCAGTTAATGGGGCCAAGATTTTCTGAACAGAATCTTTTGAATTTAGGAAAAATTTATCACAAAGCAATTGGATATAAGCCTAGTGTCGCATTTTAAATATGTTAACCGAATTTAAGCCAGTTTTAAAAAACAAGAACTTTTTATATATCTGGGCTTCGCAGATTTTGTCTCAATTGACAATAAGTATTATGAATTTCGTTTTTCTTATCAAGCTCTTTGAGGTTA
>JAJYIG010000059.1 GCA_021790215.1 bacterium | reverse complement strand
ATAGTTAAAAACGAGAAAGAAGGTTGGGAGCTTTCAACAATTGAAGTAAGACCGGGGGTAAATCTCAAGCACTTGCATCGCACATCACGTACAGGTTTTAAGGGTGGAGCTCTTCGTTTGGCTCTCACGCTTTGCGATAAAAGAACAGAGTTTGTAAGTGTGTTTGATGCAGACTTTGTTCCTTATCCGGATTCTCTCTATCAGTTTGTTAAATACTTCAAAGCTCAAAACGGTGGAAGTGAAGACTATACAAAGACTAAGGTCGCGGCGGTTCAGGGTTATCAGTGGCACGTTCTAAATAAATCCGAAAATTGGATAACAAGGGGGGTCAGAAGCGAGTATGCGGGGTCCTATGTTATCGAAAGGGCCGGCGAGGAACTTTACGGCGGGCTTAAACAAATTTCAGGATCAGTTTACATGATCAGGCGTGATGCCCTGGAGGAAGTTGGTTGGGCCAACTCGATCACCGAGGATTTTGAGCTTACCCTCAAACTTTATAACGCCGGCTATAAAGTTGTTTATACACCTTACATTCAAGCCCCAGCAGAGTGTGTTTCAACAACCAGGAGGCTGATTCGTCAGCGTATGCGCTGGGCAGAAGGCCATTCCAGCAATGTAAAACTCATGTGGAGAAAGCTTCTTGGAAATCCCAAACTGACCATTGCGGAGAAATTTGAATTTGTTTATCTGATGCCTTATTACTTACAAGCACTCTTCTTCCTTGTGGGAACTTTTTCCTGGGTGGCGTCAGAAACGATTTTCCATGCCAGGCTTCCTTTCTGGACCAGCCTTTGGGGTTGGAGTTTGGTATTAACCAACATGCTGGCACTTCCTCTGATGAATGCCGTCGGACTTTTCCTGGAGGAATCTGAAGAGAAGGATTATATGGGAATTGCTTCTTTTGTGGCACTTTCTTATATATTAGTTCCTTTTCAGGCTTACGCAGCACTTAAGGGTTTTCTTGAAAAAGAGGAAGGAAACTGGTTCAGGACTCCAAAAACAGGAAGAGTTACAGATGTCTTTACAAAAGGTACTTTGTACAGACTTTTACAGGGGATTTTGCCGGGGAGGGTGGGGGTAGTTCAGGAAAATGTTCTGGCTCAGTATTTGGCTCTTGCCACAGCAAACAATAAATTTAATTCATTTTCTATTAAAAAGAAAAGTAATCGTTATCTGGGCAAAGCAGTACTTATAATACTTCTTGCCGTTTCCGTAACGGTTTATTCATCGACTAACGGGGTTCCGGAAGTTTTGGCTACAAACCCGACCACTCCGTTTGTATTGTCGCCAACAGCATCGAGTGTTTTGACAGGCACAACTTCCTGGAAGCTTTTAGATAATACTACTGCAACGGCGAATTCAACCACAATCTTAAGCATTGCCAATAAAGGGGTTGTGCCCTCATGGTTTTTGTATGCACCTGGTGTCACTACAACCGCTGCCATCCCTGGAACTGCCTGCCCAACAAGTGCTTCTGGAAAAGGATGGATTTTTGACACTCCATTTGGGGGAAGTGGAGGACATATCGCAACAGGAACGTGGACATTTTATTATAATTTGACTGATAACCAGGCTAACTATGCGGGATATTTGGAATATTGTGTATATGCAGCTACTGTAAGCGGGGGTCCGTTACTTCATCACGACTCTTGTATGATTCAAGCACGGATGTAACTCCGCCATCAACAGATGTTTGGATTGGAGGAACAAGTAACAGTAGTTATACTACAAGCTCCATTTCTCAATCGACAATGACCTTCAATGCCGGCGAGTATCTTTACGTAGATTACTATAATGACCAAACTGTGACAACAACGTCCGGCAAATCTACATCCTATACATCTACGATGAATATCGGAGGCTCGAGTGTGAGTACCAGTATGAGGATCGCAACGCCTGTGGTTACAATTCCGGAAAAGGTAGTCTATCTTTGGCCACTGGCACTTTTTGTGCCTTTTCTATCCGGTTTGATAGGGAAAAGGAGGATGACAATATGAATCAAAAGAAACTTTTTACAAATCTGTTTTCGTTCCTTGTCATAATTTTGATTTTGCTGCCATTTTTGACCTCAGCCGATAACTTTCTGACAAAAATAGTTGAAAACAATTCTCTTTATGGTTTTGTGCAGACAAATATTGTTCCTGTTGAAGCTAAAATGATGGGGGTTGTCCTTTCGCCTTTTGGCTATAGATATGCCTATTCGCCAACAAACTCCACAATTGTCGTTAATGGAACCAACATGCAGATTACCTGGAATTGCATCGGCTGGCAGAGCATGCTTCTTTTCCTTCTTTCGATTTTTGTGGGATTGGGCAGGCGTTATAAAATTTCCTCGATGTTTATAGCAGTTGGGATCGGGATACTTGGGACATTCTGGGTTAATATTTTTAGGATGCTTTTTACAGTTGTTTTGGCAGTTGATGCCCCTGCGATTTTCCGAGTTGTATTCCACGATTATCTGGCCGCTATTGTAACTATTATCTGGCTGTTTTTCTTCTGGTGGTTTTCGTATAGTTATGTGTTAGAAGAAAATGGAAAAGAAACGAACATTTAATCAAATTTTTTTGATTTTGGCGGTAATACTCATGGTTTTGCCGGCAATTGTGACATTCAGTTCCATGCTGACGAGTTTATTTAACAGCATGGGCTGGTATGTCTGGCTGCAAAAATGGGCGGTGCCATGGCAAAGTAGGTTAGTAGCCGTAATGGTAAAACCCTTGGGTATAAATAGTTACGTAACAAACTCGATTGATATTTCTATGATAATTAAAAAATGGAATGGGCAGATGCTTCCTGTAGTTTTGGAATGGAACTGTCTGGGCTGGCAGAGCATGATTATGCTTCTGATTACTTTGATAAGTGGTTTGAGCGGGAAGTATTCATTTTATAGTAGGGTAGAAACCATAGTTTTTGGAATAGTCGGTACTTTTCTTTCAAATCTTTTCAGAATGGCAATTATTGTAAGCCTTGCCTACTATTGGAGTAGTTTTGCGGCAATCATTGTCCATGATTATTTTGCAATGTTTGTTGCTGTGGGGTGGATGATATTCTTTTGGTGGTTTTCGTATGGCTACATTTTGGAAGAAAAGAAAACACCCATACTATCGGATCATAAAATATCTGAGGCCTAAGATAAAATCGATAACCCAGACAACCGTCGCAGCAGCTAATTGATAGTGACCCGATAAAAAGAAATGTTTTTTAACTTTTTCTTCCATTTTTTCTTGCGATTTAAGGCCCTCATTATTTAAAAGCTGATCTGTTGACTGTCCAACACTAGCATCGGGTGTTAAAAGGGCTTTAGAAAGGCTCTCTGCATTTCTTCTTTTAGTTGGGGCGATACGGAAATATTTTTTATCACTGACTTTTTTAAGATCTTCTTCGCGATAGTAGCGGTGTTTTCCCGGGGAACGGAATGGGTGAAGAAGCCCTTTTGTCTCCCAACGTCTTAGCGTATCAACTGAAATCCCCAGATATTTAGATGCTGCCCCGATTGTGAAAAACGTAGAATTATTTTGCATAGTTTTCAAATAATTTGCATAGATTTATATATACATTATTGAACCATTTGGACTCTGTTGTCAATGGTTTTTTAGGCACGAATTTAACTCTTGGCCTCAAAAATGTATGCAAAAGTAGCCTATTGACATCCGTTCCCATGGTTGGTAACACTAATATAGTTACAATTTTGTGAAAACTCATTAAAGTTAATAAAATGCCTGTCCAAACAAAAAGAGAAATTGTCCTAAAAGTCATTAAAGATAAAGAAAGTGTCAGTAAATTGGCAAAAGAATATAAAGTCGCCAGGAAGACAATTTACGGATGGCTAAAACTTTACCAAAACGCTCCTAAACGTCTTAAGAATGAAGTATTGGCGACTAAGTATGTTTCCGGGAGGAATCACCACAGATTTTACCGAGGGAAGATTAAACACGCTATTATCAATAGTATTGTTAAAAATCCCGAGCAAGGCCTTATGGCTCTTTCCAGGAAACTTGGAATCGGCCGTCATGCTATATATAGTCTTCTTAAGGAACTTAGTTTATCAACTCCCAATGAGAGAATAACCTTTGCCAAGATTTATAGCGGTCCGGGCAGACTCGAACAGAATATCAAAACAAGTTTAGTCAAAGCTGTAATGGATGGAGAGACTTCAATTTCCAAAATTGCCAGAGAAAATAACATCTGCCGGAAAACGGTTTATGATTGGATGGATCGCTTTCAGGTTGATGGCAGAGTGACGGAAAAGTACGTTTCTGGTTTTGCTCACCACAAAGCTCTTTCACCTGAGGCCGAACAATCTATTTTGGATAAAGTTGTGGCTGCTCCAGCTCTTTCGATCCACGCTCTTTCCCGGGAGTTGCCTTTTTCGTCTCACGCGATCTTCAATGTGCTCTCTAGGTACAGCTTAACTTATAAGAGCGCTAGGATGGCTTATGCTGCGGGGAGAGCCGAAGCATTACCTCAAAAAGCGAAGGCCTCAGGCATTTTTGGCAGGGTAAGATCCGTATGGGAACATTTTATACCCAACCTTGCCCCGGCGCCTCCTCCTTCAGGAACCACTTCTCCAAGCGACAAACCAGGCCTTGCCGCTTATGCCAAGACTTTCGGCGCCACACTTACAATCACTTTTTTAATATTTTCAGGAATTCTTTATTGGATTGATATTATTTCAAGGTCTTCGTCTTTGGGTAACGGCATAGGTCTTATCTTTGCCACAATTTCTCTTGCAGCCGGGAGTTTTTTCTTCTTCTATTCATTAAAATATTACTTTACTTTGGCGGTTGTTCTTTCTTATTCGCAAAACGAGGGCGACACCGTAGCTTCAGGAGGAATCAAGAAGCATGGGGGATTGGTTTCCTGGATCTTGGGTAGTAAGGGGAATTTGGAAGAACATGTACAAAAGGTAAGCGGTTTGGCCGCCAATCTCGATCATATAACTCTTAAAAGATATCCTTTCATTTCCGTTCAGATTCCCTTTTATAACGAAAAGTATGTTGCCCAGCGTTCTGCCAAGGCCGCAATCAATTTTGACTACGGCGGGGATTATGAAGTAATTCTTTGTGATGATTCGACCGATGAAACCACAACTATTATTCGCAATTTCCAAAAAGAGTTTTTGGGCAAAGGTGAGACATTAAATATAGTTAAAAACGAGAAAGAAGGTTGGGAGCTTTCAACAGTTGAAGTAAGACCGGGGGTAAATCTCAAACACTTGCATCGCACATCACGTACAGGTTTTAAGGGTGGAGCTCTTCGTTTGGCTCTCACGCTTTGCGATAAAAGAACAGAGTTTGTAAGTGTGTTTGATGCAGACTTTGTTCCTTATCCGGATTCT
>JAJYIG010000058.1 GCA_021790215.1 bacterium | reverse complement strand
TCCGATCTCGTACCTGAACTTGCCAAAATCTACGATCTTGGCAACCGGAGGTATAACTCCCGGGGCAATTTCGACAAGCGTTAATCCTGCCTCTTTTGCCTTTTTAATTGCCTCATCCTTACCCAGAACACCCATAACCTTTCCGTCAGATCCCACAACACGCAGGCTGGATGCCCGAATTTGATAGTCTGTCCGCCAGAAAGTTTTAGATTTTCCCAACTTTGTTACAGGTGAATTGTAGCTAAAAACGGTAAATGTATCAAGTAGCTCTTAATTTACTCTTTTTTCCGAAATTTCCCTCTTAGTGTCTTCCACAAATTTCTCTAAGGATGTAGCTCCAAGGTCTTTTCCATCCCGCTTCCTGACAGCAACTTTTTCGGCTTCCTGTTCTTTATCTCCCACAATAAGCATGTAGGCAACCTTTTCCATTTGAGCATCCCTAATTTTAGCCTGCAGACGTTCGTTTCTGTCATCAACCTCTGTTCTTATTCCATTGTCTCGGAGGATTTGTGCCACCCTTTGGGCATATTCCAAGTTTCTTTCAGTTATGGGCAGCATTTTAACCTGAACCGGAGTCAGCCATGTCGGAAAATTGCCTGCAAAGTGTTCAATGAGTACCATCATCGCACGTTCTGTGGAACCTAGAATTGCTCTATGAAGCATTACAGGGCGTTTTTCTTTACCATCTGAGTCAATATAGACCAAACTAAATCTTTCCGGAAGAAAATAGTCTATTTGTAAAGTTGATAGTTGCCACTCGCGCCCGAGCGAGTCTTTGGCTATTAAGTCCATTTTAGGAGCGTAAAATGCTGCTTCTCCCGGGCCGTCAAAATAGTCAATATTATTTCTTTTCATTATTTCAACAGCCCATTTTTCCGTTTTATCCCAGATTTTTGGATCACCGATATATTTTTCAGGATGTTCAGGGTCGCGAGTTGAAAGGCGATATCGGTAAGTAAGTCCAAAAGTTTTCATTATTTCCTTGATCATGGAGAGTGCCCTATCGGCTTCTTCATCAACCTGATCTTCACGACAAAAAATATGGCAATCATCTTGGGAAAAGGCTCTGACACGGGCAAGTCCGGAAAGTTCTCCGGGTTTTTCATCCCTATAAAGCATAGCAAAGTCAGTTAATCTGATCGGAAGGTCCTTGTAACTTCTTGGTTTTGAAGCATAAATTTGTGTGTGTTGTGGGCAATTCATGGGTTTTAGGTAAAATTCATCATCAGAATAATTTGATGTGACTCTAAAAAGGTTTTCTTTGTATTTATCATAATGTCCGGAAGTTTTGAAAAGATCGGCTTTAACGATTTGAGGAGTCCAAACTTGCATATAATCTTGGGCAGACTGAACTGATTCCACATATTCGTTTAACATTCTTCGTATAAGAGCACCTTTAGGGGTAAAAAGCGGAAGTCCTGCACCAACTAAATCGGAGAAAGTGAAAAGATCTAATTCTTTACCTAATTTTCTGTGATCCCTTTTTCTTGCCTCCTCTTGTAAATTTAAATAATCATCGAGTTCTTTTTGTGTCGGGAAAATTGTGCCATAGATTCTTGTGAGCATTTTATTTTTCTCGCTCCCTCTCCAGTAGGCACCGGCAACGGTTAAAAGTTTGAAGTATTTAAGATTCTCTGAAGGGTTATCAATATGCCCTCCCCTGCAAAGATCTCTAAAATTACCTGATTGGTAGACGGTCAATTGGGAAGAGTCTACTGAGTGTTCTTCTATTAATTCTTCTTTATATTCATTTCCTTTGAATTCTTTTAAGGCGTCTTCTTTTGAGACGTCATGTTTTTCAAAACCTTTCCAGGTTTTTACAATTTCATGCATCTTCTTCTCGATTTTCGGGAAGTCTTCCTCAGAGATTTTAGTATTGCCGAAGTCTATGTCATAATAAAAACCATCTTCAATTGCAGGGCCCAGGGTTAATTTGGCTTTTGGCCACAGTTCAAGAACAGCGGCGGCTAAAAGATGTGCTGCGGAATGCCTCAAATATTCAAGATCTTTCGAATCTTTCATAATGCTAAATGATAAAAAACAAATCTAAATTTATTTTATATGAAGACGAATCAAATTAGAAGATCCGTGGTTCCACTTCTTTTATCTCGCCAAAGCTTTTAGCCAAGGCGGATATCTTTTTTTTGGTTAATTTCTACTCCCTGGTTGGTGAGTCCAAGTAAAAAATGTATAAGTTAACCTTCCATAACAATAATTTATCCTTTTGAGATTCTAAAGTCAATGTTTTGCCAGTTTTGCAGCTTTTCTGGCCTCAACCTCATCCAAAATAACCTTTCTTATTCTTACTGATTTTGGTGTAACCTCAACAAGCTCGGTATCATCAATATACTCTAAAGCATCATCAAGTCCCATTTCCCTTGGAGTATTAAAATGTTCCATGGTTCCTTCACCTTTGCTTCTCATGTTTGATAACTTTTTCTCCTTACAGACATTTATTCTCAAATCTCCGGTTCTGCTATGCTGTCCCACAACTTGACCTTTATATACTTTAACTGCGGGGCCTATGAAAAGCTCTCCTTGATCCTGAACCTGAGTCATTCCATAAAGTCTGGTCTCCCCCGTTTCATAGGCGACCAAACTTCCTCTTTCACGCTCTCTCTGAAAACCATCATCGGGGAGAAATTCATAAAAGGCTGTATTAATTATTCCCAGGCCTTTTGTATCGGTAATAAATTCACTTCTGAAGCCAATAAGTTCCTTGGTGGCAATTGTAAATTCCAAATAAGTTGTTCCCTCCGTTGTTTCCAGATTATCCATTTTGGCATGTCTCATACCCATTTTTTGAATCACAACTCCGGAATAAGCCTCGGGAACCTCGATATAAACCTTTTCGTACGGGGTAAGTTTTTTTCCATCAACTATTTTATTAATAACGTGGGGACGGCTAACCTGAAATTCGTAACCTTCTCTTCTCATTCTTTCTATAAAAATTGCCAAATGGAGTTCTCCCCTTCCCATTACAGTCCAGGTCCCGTCATTATTGTCCTCAACCCTGAGCGCTACGTCAGTTTCTAATTCCTTATACAAACGGGCGCGTATTTGACTGCTTGTTTTAAACTCGCCCTCGTGGCCTCCAAAGGGTGAATTATTGACCATAAACACCATTTTTACGGTTGGCTCTTCAATATCAAGAAGCGGGAGTGCAACCGGAGTAACGGGGTCCGCGATGGTTTCCCCAATATTTACATCAGGAATCCCTGTTACGGCTACAATATCTCCCGCTAAAGCCTCATTTTCCTCAATCTTCCCCAGACCTTTGAAGGTATAAAGAGAAGTAATCTTACATTTTTTAATGGTCCCCTCACGGTTTATATGTGCGATGTCTTGTCCGTTCTTAATTGACCCTGAGTGAATTTTGCCGATAGCAATTCTTCCTTTGTAATTATCGTAGCCGATATTGCTTACAAGCATCTGCAGAGGTTTGTCGCTGTTAACTTCAGGGGCCGGAATATGTTTTAAGATTGCTTCGAAAATGGGCGTAATATCGGTCATTTTACTTAAGTCTTGCTCAAGACCGGCTTTGCCGTCGCGTCCTGAAGCATAAACTACAGGGAAAAATGCGGTTTCTTCATTGGCCCCTAGTTCCACAAATAGGTCAAAAGTTTTGCCGTAGACCCATTCCGGACGTGCACCCTTTTTATCAATTTTATTTATAACAACAATTATCTTTAACCCAAGTTTTAGAGCTTCGCGTAAAACAAACCTAGTTTGGGGCATAGGACCTTCCTTGGCATCAACCAGAAGAAGGGCTCCGTCCGCCATTGAAAGAACGCGCTCGACCTCTCCGCCAAAATCTGCGTGGCCGGGTGTATCGATGATATTTATTTTTACACCTTTCCATTCAACGGATGCGTTTTTACTAAAAATCGTGATTCCGCGCTCTCTTTCGAGCTCATTACTATCCAAAATGGCACTCTGTTCAGCCACTTCTTTTTTCATCTGGGTATGGGATTGGCGAAGGAGTGCATCCACGAGAGTGGTCTTTCCGTGGTCAACATGAGCAATAATAGCAACGTTTCTTATTTCCATTTTTTAAATAAAAAAGCCGCCTCAAGACGGCTTAGTAGCCTATCCTATAATTATACTCCTAGGAGTTGAATTTAGCTAGTGGACCGTGCCGGGATCGAACCGGCTACCTTGCGCATGCCATGCGCACGCTCTGCCAAGTGAGCTAACGGCCCTTGCAGATGTATTTTATCACAGAGTTAGCTAGTATCTCGAGCTCAAATTGAATCTCTCTAGAAAAGTAGTGGATTGTGCACACACCTTTATAATCTTTGTGGAGAGTTGGCTTCCCGATTGTTCGCTTGTCTATATATGTTGAGTAGAATTGTTTCTTCGGAATTTTGGTAAATTTATACCAGTAATCCTCGAGGGCAACTTTATTTTGATCAGCCCGGCATTGAATTCTAGCTCTAAATTTTGAACTATCGATATGGAAGTTTTGTTTTAGTAGGTATAAAAACAATTTTATTATTTCTGGATTGGAACTACCTAAACTGAGAGACTGCGTGCTTTTGGTCTTTGCCCCTTCACTTAAGTAGAGAATACTCAAAAGTAGTTTTTGAACATCTGTATTTAGGTATTTAAGGAGAGGTAAGTTTTTTACTTTAAGATTATTTAAGTATTGCCTTCGCCTTTGTTTATTAATTTTCCAAGCCTTGAGTTGTGCAATTTTTAGTTTATCTGCAATATTATCTTCAAGTAACTTCTTTTGATCAGCGCTAAAAGTGAGCTTTTTGAACCATTCAGATAATGTGCTTTTTGGGATATTTTTTCTTAATATTTTATTGATTTCGGAGTAAGTTTTCCCTTTGAGTCTTAAGTTAATAGCTTTTTGTTTCAGTTTTTTATCCATTTGTACCTTAATGTTATTGTTTCACAACCACAAATCAAGTGTCTACTACTTTAATTTTATTTAGATAATGTATAGACTGACAGAATGAATTTCTTGCATGTATTTATTCTCTCTGCCATTGAGGGTTTAACTGAATTTTTGCCGATTAGTTCCACCGGACATCTTATTTTAGCCTCAAAACTTCTTGGTATTGCCGAGACCGATTTTGTCAAAACTTTTGATATAGTGATTCAGCTTGGTGCCATAATGGCAATAGTTGTCCTTTATTTCAAAAAGTTTATTTCAAGCCTTAACCTTATAAAAAAGCTAATTGTAGCCTTTATCCCTACAGGAATTGTGGGACTTATTCTCTTCCCAATTATTAAGGGCGTTTTTTTGGGTAGTTCTGTGATTACTCTAAATGGGCTTTTTTGGGGAGGTATTGCAATAATAGGTATCGAGTGGTTTTTGCGGCGTAAAAAGACAGATGCAAAGATGGTAAGCGATGTTACATATAAACAAGCCCTAATTATAGGCACTTTTCAATCACTTTCTGTTATTCCCGGAGTCTCAAGAGCTGCCGCAACAATTATCGGTGGACTTTTAACCGGGCTTG
>JAJYIG010000057.1 GCA_021790215.1 bacterium | reverse complement strand
TGCTTTAATTTTTTCAGCAACACTTCCTAGAACAGGAGAAAAAACAGAGACCTTATGTCCCTCTTTTTTCAGCTCCCTTGAAATATCCAGGGTATAAAGCTCCGTTCCCGCAAAATTATCCAAAAACTGGGTAACTATTAAAATCTTCATTTAGCCTCTTTCCCGCTTAATTCCGGATGTATTTGGATGCCGTTCTTTTTTACTTCCTTCCAAGTGTATAGGGGCGTGCCAAAATCAGATTCTTGATGGATAGCCTTGCCTCTTCTGTTCTTCCATTTTTCGGAATAATGTTTCGGGAAATACTTTGCATAATAATCACAAGTTTCTTCCCAGTGTTTCTCTGACAAAGACTTGCCATAATGCTGGCAATAAAATTTTGTGATCACATTCCCTTTTATAATTGGCTCTCTCTGGTCAGAACCCTCATATTTCACATCCGGATGATTCCGCCAAATCATAATAATGTCTCGGCGTTCCGGACCAAAAAATTTTCTGAATCCAAGGAGTTTTTGCCCTTTTTTGTAGGCGGCCTTATCATTCTTGGTCATGTAGGCATCAAACAATCTTATTCTGATGGCATCAACATTTTCGGCCTCTTTGCTGTTTAAAAATTCTTTAATATTTCCCTCAAATCTCTCGTCTGCGTCAGCATAAAAAATCCAATTTGGATTAAACTTCTGGGCTCGCTTCAAAAGTTGGTGCCTATTTGCCGTTTCTTCTTGAATCCTATTCTGCTTCCAGGTTTTATTTTCAATCACTTCTATAACTCTGGGGTGCTTGTAGACAATATCTAAGGTCTTATCCGTGCTTGCATCATCAAAAACTATAATTTTGTCGACAAACTTGCTCATATGATCTAGGGTGTCTTGTATAATTTCTTCTTCATTTCTGATTCGTAGCATACCCAAAATATTTATTTTTGGATACCAGAAGCTTGGCGTGCTTATGAGACCTAGACCTGTTATCCGGCTGGCCACATATATCTCATATTCTTTGTTTCTCTCATCATAAACTTCGCCATTTTTTGCATTGCGAATACTTAAAGAAAAGTAATACTTGTTCTCTTGAAGATCGGGTATTTCAAAGGCAAATTCAATTTCTTTCTTTTTGAAGTCCTCCGGATTTAATCTTCTTTGATCGTTAATCGTGAGATTTCCTCTCACATCATATAGCCCTATATCTACCACGCAAAATCTGCTTGCGTCGGCGACCTTTTTGTCTCTGACCCGGAAGCCAAACTTGCCCCTGATGATAGATTCTGTTTTAAATACCTTGGACTCTTCACCCTTTTCGTTTTGCAGCGAAAGGCTAACAATTTCTATCTTTTTATTTCCCCATCGGCGATCCGATATCTCTTCTTGCTTGTCTGATTTTTTCTGTTTCAAGTCCAGGGTTTTGTAGCTGTAGATAACTCTTTTGGCCTCGCCGATATCTGCAACCTTTGCCTCATCTATCAGCATAACCCGATCACAAAACTCTTCAATACTATCCATACCGTGGCTGACAAAAACTATGGTTTTGCCCTTTTTCTTCAAGTCCCGAAATATATTGAAGCATTTTTGCTGAAATGCCGCATCTCCTACCGCTAGCACCTCATCAATCAGCAGTATATCTGCATGCGCCTGTATGGCAACAGAGAAAGCAAGCCTTACCTGCATACCGCTGGAGAAATTTTTCAGTTTCTGATCAATGAATTCTTCCAGTTCAGAAAATGCAATTATCTCATCAATTTTCTCATCAATTTCCTTCCTGGTTAAACCCAATATAGTACCATTTAGGTATATATTGTCTCTGGCGGTCAGATCGGGATTGAATCCTACGCCAAGCTCTAAAAACGGAGAAAGCCTACCATCTACCGTGATGCTGCCTTTATCCGGCACGTAAATGCCGGCTAGCATCTTAAGCAGCGTGCTTTTACCGCATCCGTTTTTCCCGATAATGCCAAAAAATTCTCCTTTCTTGACTTCAAAACTTATATCTTCCGCGGCCTTGTGAATGGAATATTTTCTTCTCTTGAAAAGGTTTAAGGTGGCCGACTTTAAGCTAGTATGTTTTTCGTGGGGAATTTTAAAGTTCTTATAGAGATTTTCCACCTTAATGGCTGTATTTCTTTCCATCACACCTCCTCGGCAAATTTCACCGCCATTTTTCTGAACACAAAATAACCAGACACAAGGAGTGCCGCTACTAGAATTTGCGGCATAATGTAAAAGCTCCAATAGTGCCTGGTGCTTATTGCGTCGAATCCTAAAATAACTGTTCTTGAGTCCTGGATAATCTGTGCTAACGGTGAAAGCATTATGATCTTCCCCATACGATCCGGGACAATTTTTAACGGATAGACAATAGGCGTGGCATAAAAAAATATCTGATTTGTAACTTCCCATATGTGGCCCACGTCCCTGAACTTTACAAAAAGAGCCGCCAAGTAAAATGATACGCCAACAATAAAAATATAAAATTCAAAAAGCAAGATTATCATCCATAACGATTCCCATGTAAAATGAACGTGGGCAAAAATTGCTAAAATGAAAACAACAAAAAGATTAAGGACGAGTGTTATGACGGAAGTGATGGTGGAAGCTATGACAAGTACAATCCTGGGGAAATAAACTTTCCTGATAAGCTCCCCCCTGCTAACAATTGAATTCATTGCCATTTGGGTTGCATCGGCCCAGAAACCAAAAAGTATCACTCCAAGCAAGAGATAGATTGGATAGTAAGGGATTGAGTTACCAAGCTTAAATATCCTCGTGAAAACTATGTATAAAACACCAAAATATGCCAGCGGTTTAACTAATGACCACACATAACCAAGGATAGATTCCTGGTATTTAATCTTAAAATCAGTGATTGCCAGCTCTTTAATGAGATTATAATAGTTATTCTTAACCACTGGTAAATCTTAGCACAACTTGAGCATATATTCAACCACAACAAGCTAGTCTTTTACTTCCTTTTGTAAATCCACGCGCCACTAATCGGATTGTTGGACATTGGCACCAAACAAGATAACTTTTTCTCATTGGGTTTATACGTAAAGAGCAGTCTATTAATTCCTATTTGACTTAATTTCTGTGAACATGGGTCGATTGTAACATCAAAGTCATCTGGCGCAACAAGCTTAAATTTCACCACCTCTGTATTTGTTTGTGGTTGAGAAAAAGAAAAGTGGGCGTATCTGTCATATGCAGCCTTGTTTTTACCCCCAGGATCTAAGATTGCGAAATATTTAAGTTTAGGGGTATATTGGGTTCCGTTCAGCACATTTGCTCCCGAAACCTTCAAAAAGTCCGCGAATACATGATTTCCATAAACTACCCAAAAATTATTTGGATCCTTTTGGTTTTCCGCCTGTGAAAATTTAAAAAGATTCTTACCATATATGGGACTTAACCCAATGGAAATGGGGTTAACAAAAAAAGTAGAAGCAAAGGCAAAGGAAGCAACAAGGGCAAAGAACGCTGTATGCTTACCTTTCAAAAATAAATAGGAAAGAAAAGTAAAAAAACCAGCAACAACCAAGACATACGAGTACCTAGTAAACACCGGCGCCATTTCTTTTAAGGCCAAGCCATGTGCAAAAATAAGTAAAAATATAGTAAGCAATATTAGATATAATGCTCTTTTGTTTCTAATAATCTCCTTGCTTTGACTGGCTATGACAACCAGCGCCATAATACCTGCTACACCTAAACCTAAAAGGGCTCTCACTGAAGAAGTAAAATCAAAAAACGTTGTTTTTGCAATAATCATCGGGAATCCATATAGCACCCAGACAGTGAAAATAGCTAAATAAGCTAATATAAATATTAGGAAGAAACCATTTTTTTTCTTCAGTGTAAATCTATAAGCAGCAAACAAAAAGGCTAACGGATAAAGGAAAATTAAACTACTAGCCTCACTTATGTTGCCCATAAAGGTGGGGAATCGCTGTTCTCTCATAAAGATGCCATAGAACCCAGAAAAAAATTGTGCAATCGATATTTTACCCCCTGTTAAAATTCTTCTGCCTGGATAAATCGTGTTCATTGTTAAAGATATTGCTGACTTAGCATCGATGTAAAACGATATCAAGCCACCAGCAAGAATCACCATAGCTGCTAAGATCCCAGAAATTCTCAAAATCAAGTATTCCTTAAGGTCGCTTATGGTAATATTTTCCAATAAAAATCCAATTAACATGAAAAGAAGCAAGTAGGCCATCGTGACCTGAAACGGAGGATAAAGTGTTAGTATAAAGTTACCACTAAATATTGCCAAGAACGCAGTAGCTATTATGATCGAGGACTTTCTTTTGCTAAGAAAAATATAGGCTATCGATATAAAAATAATACTGAAAGCAGTCACAATATCATTTATAAAAAACCATTGGATAAGACTAGAGAAACATAGCCATATAGAACCAAAAAGTGATATCCAAAATTTATTCCTGCTTATTAACATTAATAAAAGGAAAAAGCTCAAGAAAAGACCTATCACCCTAAAGTTCCAATAGAATGAGAAACCTCTTTCAGCACCCAAGAAGAAAAATCCCCAATTTTGTGGTTTAAAGAATGTTGTAACATGCCAAACAGGTAGGTTCATCAAAAGCGGGACATCGCCCTCTCCTAAACTTTTATTTTTAAGTGGGTATTTATTTACTTGGTTTAGTTGAGATAAAATAAATGGAGTTTGGACTAACCATTCATCACTTCTGATACTTCTAGGCTGACCAACTATGAGACCGTTGTGACTGTCATTGCCATCAGAAACTAGCGCATTCCAATGAGGAATTGACGAGCCATGCAACTTAAACACAACAGTCATCATAAACAAAACACAGCACACCATTACCAGTAAGATTACCTTGTAATCAAACTGAATTAACTTTTCTTCACTAAGCATACTTCCAAAGATGTTTAGTCTTTGTTTAAGATCCAAAAATTTTTGAGCCAACTTTGAAACCTGTGATTTATATCTACTGTATTATAAAACCTTTTTCCTTTTTTTCTATATTTTATTTTGCTATTTTATGGAACAGTCGTCGTAAACTGCATGCCAATATCTCTTAGAGCCTGCACTCCTTCCACTACGGGCATAAAGTGTAAGACATGAAGCCCTGATACCAAAGGAGCTTTCATTGTAAAACCAAAGGTTCCTATCTGACCAGGCTCTACAACTGCAGAAGTCATCGCAATTCTAGTATTACCAACCCATGTATCATTGTTGGGCCAAAAGTTTTCTCCATCAGCATTCAAAACAGCCAATCTCATAGGATGCACCGAATTTGCTTCGTTATACCAAGTGCTTGATCCCGTGTTTAAAAGATGCACTTGAACAAAGGTCGTACTCCCTCCAGACATAGTAGGTGGAGGATTGACGGCAGAGACGAGTTGATAATCATAACTAACAGTCGTCGTAAACTGCATGCCAATATCTCTTAGAGCCTGCACTCCTTCCACTACGGGCATAAAGTGTAAGACATGAAGCCCTGATACCAAAGGAGCTTTCATTGTAAAACCAAAGGTTCCTATC
>JAJYIG010000056.1 GCA_021790215.1 bacterium | reverse complement strand
GCTCTGGTGCAATATTTGGCTCATTATCAAAAACGTCAAGCGCAACCCCGGCAATCTGAGCGCTTGCCAGAGCGTCGACAAGATCTCTTTCATCCACAACCTGGCCTCTTGCTGTATTAACCAAAAATGACCCTTTTTTCATTTTTGCAAAAGCATCTTTATTTATCATGTGTCGGGTATCGGGGGTTAACGGAACATGCAAAGAAACAAAATCACTTTGAGCTAAAAGTTCATCCATTGACACAAATTTGACTCCCAATTCCGCTTCCGCCCCGGGGTCAGGCGTATGTTTATTGTAAAGAACTGTCATGTTATAACCCTTTGCGCGTCTCGCAACCATCGAACCGATCCTGCCCAAACCGATAATTCCCAGGGTCTTGCCAATAACATTCGTGCCAAGAAAGATGTCCGGTTCCCAACCTTTATAAAATCCTTTCCTGGTTGCTTCATCCGCCTCAACTATTCTCCTGGCCAGTGCCAAAATAAGTGCCCAGGTGTGTTCCGCGACAGCTTCATTAACCTCGTTTGAGGGAGTGTTTGTAACAATAATTCCCCGCTTTCCGGCGGCTTCAACATCAACATTATCAAACCCAACTGCATAATTACTGACTATTTTTAGTTGGGGCCCGGCCACGTCCATTACATCCCCGTCAATCTTATCGGTAAGAAGGCTCATGATAGCGTCCACGCCTTTTATACCCTGCAAAAGCTCCTCTGGGGCTAAAGGCCGATTAAATTCAGAAATATTAACTTCATAACCAGCCCCTTTAAGCTTTTCCAAACTGTCTCCCGGAATTTTTCTTGTAACAAAGATTTTCATAATTTCTTAAATTGTATAAAATTCATCGTCGGAGATTCTTGCAATCATTTAATCTCTCCTGAAATAATTTTATATGTATTTTTTAAAAGTTTACTACATTCACTCCGCTACTCTTGCATCTTGCCAACCACTCATCCATCTCCGGTAATTTGAGAAGCCCTTTTTGGCTCCCTGTATACCCAATTACTGACGCCGAGTTGCATGTCCCCCAGAGAATTGCTTCATCCAGCCCTTTGCCATGAATTAGAGCTGATAAACACCCCGATCCAAAAGCATCTCCCGCACCGGTTCTTTCGTAGGCATCAACCGGCAAAACCCCAACCTTAAAAAACTTTCCGTTTATCTTGTCATAAGCAAATGCCCCAGCACTTCCGTCGGTTATCACACAGACCTTGGGACCAAGTTTTGATAAAGCTATCAAAAGGTCCCTCTCTTTCCCTGTAGATTCTCCAAAGGCTGTCAGTTTTTCCGCTTCTTCTCTATTTACATAAATCATATAGGTAAGAGAAAGAATATCTTTTATCGAATCTACCCCCGCCTTGAGCTGCCAACTCCCCGGATTGAATGCAACTTTTATTCCGGGATTTTTCTTCAACCAATCGGTTATGTGGTTATAAAACGGTCTGAAACTTTCACCCATGCTGGTTAGATAAACCCAAGGGGTAATGGGTAATTGGACAGGAAATTCATAGCTTCTTGGAGCATGATAGACAAATATTGTCCGCTCTCCCGAATAGTTAATAACCGTTGAATAGTTGGAAGACGTTGCCGGCTGTTGAATTACATATGTAAGGTCTACCGCTTCTTCCTTGAGTCTTTCAACAATCAGATTGCCCACATTATCATCTCCCAAAGTTAAAACTATCGCATCAGAAACTCCCAACCTTCTAACTCCCACCGCATTATTGGCAGCATTTCCACCAATTGAAAATTCCAAATTTTTTACCGGAATTTTGTCACCATAGTTAAAAGCAATCAGACATTCTTTTTTGTCAATCGAACAAAGCGTCTCAGACTCCAATGGAGTCATAAACGTATCAATTGTGGCATCCCCAATACTTAATAAATCAAAGCTGTCCATTTCTTGCTTTTGAAACCAAAGTTAGACGTTTGAGAAATAATTCTTGAGCAGCTTTTACATTTTCGTCTTTCCCCAGCCAGGCGGCCATTGCTTCTTCCTGGAGCGCTCTTGCATATGAAAAAGATATTTGCCAGGGAGAGTCCCCTTTATCTTTAATAATTTCATTTAGATTTGCGGTTGCCTCCTCCGGAGATTGCCCACCAGACAAAAAGACTATGCCAAAAACTTCCGCTGGAACTGCGTTTTTCAACGCTCTCAGGGTTACTTGTGCGACTTCAAAAGGAGCCGGAATTACACCACTACCTTTTCCGGGAAGGACCATGCTGGTTTTCAA
Source organism: bacterium (assembly GCA_021790215.1). GTDB lineage: Bacteria > Patescibacteriota > Microgenomatia > UBA8517 > UBA8517 > JAJYIG01. Next base: position 3,394 of record JAJYIG010000056.1, on the reverse strand, counting down.
AAGTAGGTTTGTTAAGTCTACATTTTCAGCTTTCAGTTTCTCAAAAAGAATTTTCCAGGTTTTAACAGAAATTTCCTCACAGCGGGTACTTGTATGATTTCCGTCAAGAAGGATTTCCGGTTCGGTAACAGGAACAAAACCATTTTCTTGAGAAATTTTAGCAAACCGGGCAAGGCGTTCCATATTTTCCTGTAAAAATGAATCTGTGGGAAAAATGTCGGTAATTGAAATTGCCGCTCTCCATTTTGTAAATTTGAGCCCGAGCTCCGAATATTTTTTAAGTCTATCGGAAAGTCCCTCAAGCCCCTTTGTTACCTGTTCTCCTCCTCCATTGAAAGGTTCCAATCCCTCATCAACTTTAATTCCCGGAACAATGCCACGCCCTGTCAAATATTCAGGAAAGGTGATTCCATCATCATTTTTTTGGTGCACGGTTTCATCAAAAAGAATTACTCCTCCCAAAAATTGCTCAATTCCGGGAGTAGCAAAAAGCATCTCGCGGTATTTGCGGTTAAGTTCCGGGGTCGAGGTTAAAGATAATGCGCCAAATCTTTTAACAATTGTATGTGTGCTCTCGTCAGCAGCTAGAAGTCCTTTACCTGGCGCTAAAAGTTTTTGGGCAGTGTCATTCATATTAGAATCCAATTTACCATTTCCGGATTTGATTCACAACCGGAAGAAGAATCGCGGCTTTAATCACAGGTTGTCTTCAGAATATATCTCCACTTTTTCCTGGCCCAGGCACCTGCGTAATCCACACCAATTCTCTCCCTCCTTTCAATTCTTCTTACAAGGGTTGATCCCTTGCATGAAGGCACTGACTCAACCCAAATCCGCTCACTCTTTATTAAGTCCTCACCATAAAAACTTTTATCAAGTTTTAACCACTTTCCGACTTTTCCGGGACCAGACAGCCCTTCCACTCCCCTAATTAAAATCGCCTGGGAATCGTCTTCTTTTCCTGTAATGATATTCATTAGCCAATACATTCCATAAATAAAATAGACATAAATATGTCCCCCGACTCCATACATCACGGCATTTCTTTTCGTTTTGCCAAATCTGGCATGCGAGGCAAGATCTTCCTCTCCTCCGTATATCTCAACCTCGGTAATCATTTTCTTTTCAACCCGGCCATCCTCAAATTTTCTCACCAAAATCTTGCCCAAAAGTTCGGGTGCAACCTCCTTTGCATCTCTGATAAAAAATTCTCTTTTTAGTTTCATTATGTTGACTATTTGATATCAATCTCCGTATACTGAATTAGATGACTAGGTCCAAATCAATTTCCGGTTTCGCCCCTTTAATAATTCTCCTGATTGTAGCTTTAATCGGTGCAATTGGCTATTTTGCATTTAAAAACATTACACCCAAAGTCCAAATTCCATTCACCCCCTCTTCCCCCGTTGCCTCGCCGCTACCTACGACACAGACGGCAGACCCCACGGCAGATTGGAAAACTTATATAAATCCCAATGATAGCTATTCTTTCAAATATCCGGATGGTGGTGAATTAAGCGATTACCAGGAAAATGACTATTCAGGCGTACAAATTTTGATATTACCAGCAAGTCCTCCAAAGGGACAGAATCTCGTTTACGGGGCAATGATTAAAACACTTCTTATCCACAATGCAGAGATTCAAAGTCTGGCCAAAACCTCACAGCAAAACGAACTAAACTCACTGAGTGACAATAATTCAGCATCAACTGTAAGCGAAGTGCAACAGGTCAAGTTTGGTCAAGACGATAGAGTTGCCTATCAATATATTGTCAGTGGAGAACCAACAGTCAGGGTTGTTTTTGCTCAAATCGGTAAAAATGTACTACAAGTTGCCTGTTATTATGGTGGACGAGATCAAGCAGAGGAAAATAAATATAAAAATCTTGTTGACCAAATCCTTTCCACTTTTAAATTTACTAATCCATGAAGAAACTATTATTTATATTCATCTTTTTAACATTCTTTGCTCTTGTTCTCTTTTCTCTATTCGATATCAACAGAGTTGCAGGTGTTTATATGGAGCCCACTATAAAATCCGGACAAATTGTTGTCTTTAGGAAATTCGGATTAAACAACATCCAAAGAGGTGATATCGTTCTTTACAATGCTCAGAGTCAAAATGATTACATCAGGCGTATTGTTGGTCTACCCACCGAATCTGTCAGAGTCGAAAATGGAAATCTTTACTTAGATAATAACGCCGGGCAATATAAAGTGATTGAAGATTATCTGTCTCAGGATAGCAAAACATATGCAACCGATGAAGATGAATGGGTAAAAATCGGTGAGTTTCAATATTTGGGTCTACCGGATAACAGAAGTAATAAGGTGACGCTTACATCAGACTTTATAAACAAAAATGACATCAAGGGAATCCTATTCATGAAACTCTAATGATTAAATTCTTGGACAAAAATAAAAACATCCTAATCTTTATAGTTACTTACTTCGTAATTACCTTTATAGACGTAGTTGTCTTCGGCCAGTTGTTTCCCACGCTTTTCTCCGGTGTTAATTCCTGGATTTTAGATAACACATTTCTCTCCATCATTATTTTCTTCTGGATGTTTATAGGAGTTCCATCAATTGTTGCCTATTTTGTAGGCTTCATGCTTATCCAGAAGAAGATTGAAAAAGCACCTGAGACTTCAACTTCCGAGCCGGCATTTGTAAATCCACCAGAGAAGAAATCTGATAACAACCAGTCCAAGATAGTTATTATTACTATTTGCGTTCTTGGAATTGCAACAATTATTCTTATTCGTTTCCTCACACAACCAATCTTTTCTCCCTATACCTTTCAAGACATCCAACCTGGGGAACTCTCAACACCCAACCCAACAGCAAACTGGAAAACATATAACAGCCAAGCCTATGGCTTCTCTTTTAAATACCCAAGTGACTGGGAGCCCACAGAATATAAAAACCCTAGTTCAAGCTCCAATCCCATATTCCAAGTGAGTTTCCCTACGTGGTTAGTCTCCGTCGAAATCTATCACAGCAATCTTAGCCTAGAAAGATATATTTCCTCCCAATGCCTCCCATCTGGACAATGTTTATCGTCAAAAAATGCCACCGACATTACAGTCGATTCCATCAACGCCAAAGAATATTCTTCCTTCCCAGAAGGGGTCCCCAATGAAGTCGTAGCTATTAAAAAGGATAATTATATCTATCAAATTAATCACGCAACGACAGATACATCTAACCATTATACGGATGAGCAACTAAAAACGCTCTTTGATAAAATCCTCTCTACCTTCCAATTTACAAAACCACCCTCCGCTTCGCCGCCCGTATTCTAGTTACTAGTGCAACCCTTTAGGTATTTATTAAACACCTCCAATGGTGTCCTGTATTTTAACCTTTTTCTGGGTCTGTTGTTAAGCTC
>JAJYIG010000008.1 GCA_021790215.1 bacterium | reverse complement strand
GCGATCGAGGGTACATTGAACAATACTCCCCGAAAATGTTTAAGGTTCAAAACACCCTATGAAAAAATGGATGAAGAATTACAGAAAGAAACGGTATACTAGTGGTGCACTTCTACTGCGAATGTACTCGCCTTCTAAAATTACATTTTTCTTACCTATAGTAGAAAACCCGCTAACGCTTAACCCTATTGCGTCAGAAATAGGTTGAAGGGCATCTCTTTTGTATTCCGTGTTAATTTTGCTTGTCGTAACATCTTCAACTATTGAGCCTTTTTCTTTATCATTTATAACTAATTTTATTCTGTTTAAGTGATCGGTTTCTATAAGATATGGAGAATGTGTTGCGTATATAATTTGATCACCACCTCGTTTGCCTTTACTAGCCAATTTATTAATTAGTTTGAGGATATCCTCTTGAGCTTTTACATGGAGATGTTGATCAGGCTCGTCCAAAAGTAAAACAAGATCGTTATTCGTCGTATCGAGCGCTTTAAGCTCAAGCCAAAGAGAAAGGAACCAGATTAAGCCTTTGCTACGTTTTTTTGGTGGCAGTCTTTGACCCTTTTTTGTCTGTACATAGAAATTGATATATGATCCTTGGTCACCCGCTCCAGATCTTTTTTGAAAGTCATATTCAACAAGGACTTCGTTTTCCCCATGAATTCTTTGTCCCCAGTCTTTTTGAAAATTTATTGAAATATTATCATTATCACTTTCTGTTTTAGTCATTCTTACGGCATCATCTTCAGCATCTTTTGTTATAAAATCAACATCGAGAATTTTTTCTAAATTTTTAACAGCCTTATATCCTTCAACATTGGTATTTTTATCTTTAAGGTTTGATATAAATATTTTGTCAGGAAGCAAATCACAAAAATCATCAAAAAAAACAATCTTCGGGGTAATTCTAAATAAGGATTTAGCTATCGAGATATTTTTATCATCGCTCATGTCTAAGTACTTATTAACTGTAGGGGAGGTTTTAGCCCCTTCTGTTTGTACTGCTTCTGGTACTGGTTTTGATTCGGAAATGGGCTTATCTAGTATTGAAGCTTGAATAATTTTGAAAGAGTTATTGTCAACAGCTAAAACTAGATTATCTCCTTGTTTTGTTCTCGTAAGTGTAAACTCAGTAATCTTTTCATTTTTTTTCGTATCTAAAATTGTTTCACCGTCTTGAATTTTTAGGCCATTATCTTCGATTAAGGTATCGGATAATAATTTCGTAAATTCATCAATTTTTTCGACTTTATACGTACAACTAACTGACTGCGTAGGTTCTGAGTCTGTTGAGAAGGGAACAGAATCCTTGTCAAACTCAGCGTTCTCAAAATCCCTAAGTGCGGATAGTAAAGAGCTTTTTCCGGATTCATTTTGTCCTGCAAAAACAACCACATTATCAAGATCAGATAGTTTAATAATACCTGTGTCTATGATTGAGCGGTAATTTTTTATTTGAAATGATAGTAATCTCATATTGCTAGTGTAATTATAGTACTTAACAAAAATTTTTGCTTTAACTTCCTCCTAAAAACGTTCTTGGATTAACCGGTATCCCAAACACATCAACCTGAAAATGAAGATGTGGACCAGTTGACCAACCCGTAGATCCTTCAAGACCGATGACATCGTTAATCGTTACCTTTTCTCCCGGATAGACATAGATTTTATCTAAATGGGCATAAATTGAGGTAACGTTGTTACCATTATCAATAATGATATGTTTACCAAAACCCCAGAAGATTTCTCCGGCATAAATAACCGTTCCATCCATAAACGGATGAATGGGGTCGCCGATTTTTCCCAAAGGATTAGCAATATCAATACCGGTATGAAAGGGTTGATATGGCCAGTCTGATTGACCAAACTCAAGAGTGATAATTCCAGTAACCGGCCAGGACACAGTAGGTTTAATCTCTTTTATGACTGAACCGTCTTTGGGGTCAAGAAGCTGGACTGCCTGCGTTTGGGTATTTACTGTAGCCAGCTTATCAGAAACCACATTAAATCCAGCATTCATTAAGATGATAACCGCAACGATCGGAAGAGAAAGAAGAATGAAAAAAGCTAAAAGAACGTAGGATAGTTCTTTTCTAAAACTCCATAACGTCAAACCGATTTTTAGTCCATCCATTCATTTCTTATAAATAAACTTCTTTTGGATCAGTTGTTAATAACGGATGTTCTTTTTCAGAGGCAACAACCTTTAGTGCCACATGATTTTGGTCAGCAATAATCAAAGCCTCTCCCCGGTCGCAGGTCAAAAGGAATTTCTGCTCGTATTCGCTTAAATTAAATTCACTCGCTACCTTTTTAATCGTGGTGGTATCCTGTTTCATTAAAATCCGTAAAGACGATTGGGAGGCAATCGCGCGTCCATAATCTTGAGTTAAAAAGTCATTGGCCTGCTGGGAAATAATGGTTACTCCTAAATAATATTTTCTGGCACGACGAACTAAACTTGAGATGAATCTCGCACTCTCCTCTTGGGATAAAAGCAACCAGCCTTCATCAATAACAAGAATTCGCTTTTGTGGTTTGGATTTTACTTGCGAATGGACAAAGTTGGCAACAACAAGCATCATGATAGGTCGAAGCGATTCGTTTAAGTCTTTTATGTCAAATATTACTAACCGGTTATTAAGCTCAATATTGGTTTGGGAATCAAAAACAGTTGATAACGAGCCGACAACAAACCGTTCTAATCGATTACACAAATCCTTTTGATTCATTTTTTTCAAGGTTTCGTAAAAGTCCTTTAATAATGGATAGGTTCTCTCTTTGAGTTTTCTGCCTCTCACATCTCTATGTTCTTTTGGAGCGTAAAAGTAATACATGGACCAGCCATGGTCTTTGTAGGTTTGGATTAAAACCTTATCAACCACTGCCTTTTCTTCAGAATTTAACCCTCCAACCATAAGAGAAATAATTTCGGTTAGATCTTGGATATGTTCTCCCAAATCGTTTTTACCGGTATAGTTGCTTAAAGTAAAATCAAACGGATTAATCTTTTCTTTTGAGGTGGCTGATAACTGAATATATGTACCGCCAACTGATGAGGCTAACTGTTTATACTCCCGTTCCGGATCAATGACAATGACTTTTGTGCCCTGCATGAGATGTCTGAGTATTTCTACCTTGGCAGTATAACTTTTGCCAGAACCAGATTGAGCAAAAACAATCGAGTTGGCGTTATTTAATGAAAACCGGTCAACGATAACCAAAGAATTGTTGGAGCGGTTAATCCCATATAAAATTCCGGATTCTTGAACAAGCTCAGAAGAAATGAAAGGAAATGTCAAGGCGGCTGATGAGCTATCAAGATTTCGTTTCTGAGCTAAAAGGTTTTCTCCTCGAGGAAGAGTGGATTGTAACCCCTCAAGCTGTTGGAACGTAGCGGTTTTAATGTAAAAGATTCTGGACTGCATGGTAGTTTCCAAAAGCGTTGTTGTTTTATTGAGTTCGTCCAAAGAATCGGCGGTTATGGTCATATAAATGGAGATCTGAAACAGTTTTTCCTGTCCCCTCTGGATTTTGTCTTTTAACTCCATAGCTGATTCCAAAGGATCAGTAATTTCGGATCCGATGACTTTTCCGGCTTTAAGCATATTGCGTTTGGTTGATTCAAGCTCGGTGATTTTCCGATTAAGTTTAGGAAGAGCCAATAAGGGGTCAATCTGTTCAATATGGTAGGAGATATCACAGTTATGGTTAAAATTAACGAGCATATTGAGCCAACCGGTTGAGGCGGTAAAAGGGTAACCGGAGATAAATAAGGTTCTTACATATTTATCACCGATTTGAAGATGATTGGCTTCTTCAGAAAGGCCGGAATAGGAAATGAAATCCACTTGGTCCTGTTCACCAAAGTTAAACTCCAGAGACTTTTTAAAAAGCTCTTTATTGGACTTATGCCCATTAGGTTTTTTATGACCGTTTGGTTTAAATAGATTAAACATAGGTATTTTGTAAAAGCATTTGTATGGTTTGTCCTTTTAATTCTTGGGTTTTAATTTGTGAGGGATTATAGAAACTGTAAAAAAGATCAAGGATTTCCAAACTGCTAAGCAGTCTGGCTTTCATGCCTAATTTCTCCAATCCTTTTTGGACAATATCTTTATGTAAATTGAGCTGTTCTTTAATGAGATGAAAATCCTGGTTCTTTTCGCTGTGGCGGTATGGGATAACGACATAAAAACGCCTTGAAAGGATTTTATTTCCGGAAACGACGTTCCGAATAAATTGGCAATAATTGCTTATCTGGTTTTTGTAGATCTGGATTTTTTCTTGGTTTTTAGTCTGGGAGATTTGCTCGAGATACCGGTCAATATCAACCTCTCTGATTCTGATTAAAATTTGTAATTCACATGGAAGGGAGTTCAGGAAGTTCTGGAAGGAATCAATGAGAACATCCTGTTCCTCTTCGCTTTTAAGCTCGAAGTTAATGGATGAGGTTTCAAGAACTACCCGATATTCGTTATTCGGTAAAATCAGGACATCGTCTTTTACTTCTTTAATCCTAATTTGATACCGTGAGCTTAATTTACTTTTGGACTTGCCTAAAAGCCACATTGATTCCTCCTTTCTTCCCTTCCCGATAGCTTAAGGTATATTTGGGATTACCGATCATGTTTTCAAACTTGACAAAGTCAGCGATACTGAATGTATAGTTGGGTTGTTTTACCTCTTTTTTGGCCACATTTTTATGGAGAAGCTTAACTTCATGTTTCTCAAATTCCGGCAGATCAAGACTCCGAAGATAAGAGACGTTTTTATTAAATACATAATATTTAGGTCGTATGTTGTATTTGAAAAGTACCCCTAACCAGCTGACGACTACTTTTCCTTTAATACGTAAAGAAAGAAGAAGACAGATAAAAAGGACACCTAAGACTAACGGGATCTTGTACCAGGCCAAGTGCATGGCAGGAGAAAGAAGCGTGTAGACAATGGTTGTCCAGAAAACCGGCACCATGAGAATTAATATCTGAGTTAAATTCAGATTCCCGGCAATTTTATCTTCAATGGTCGTGATCTGTGCCGGAATGACTGTTGTTTTCATGCGGCCACCACCTTTCTGGGCGTTTTGACCGTGTCAGTTTGAGCGGCAAACCCACTACCCGAGGAACTTTTATCGGTGGTTACCGCATTAATAAACTCATGGCCGATTTTCCGGACAGCTTTACTTGCGGTGTTATAGAACATCATCTGCATCATAAGTTGGGGAATCTTCAAAAGGGTGATAAAAAGCCCGATGGCAACCGCAATGGAGACTAGCGAGTTTTCAGTTTGACCGGGAAGATTTAAAAATGAGGAGGCCAGCTGAATAACGACCACATGGACAAAAACCACAAAAACAGTGACAAAATAACTTTTAACCGCTATTTCGGCAAAATCAGAGAATTTAGGAACAATCCAAAGAAGGAAAACAAGGGGAGAAAGCACTGCAAATAGTGAAATCATGATCAACCGGCCAATGTACATAAGAAGCAAGATTATAGCGATAATGAGAAAAAGGATAAGGAAAACTAAAGTAATAAGGGGCGTATTGTTTGAAAGGAGGTTTTGAACCGTAATCGCATTCACGACCCACGCATGGTTTAAACCACCGGTAGAATTAAGAACCGTGGTAACGAAGGCATTAGAGGTAAGAATAACATAGTCAGCTAAAAACAAGGAAACATTGGCACCGAGAAAAGCGATGCCGATTTTCGGAAGCAATTGGGATAATTCAACCTCATCATATCCAAAGGTTGATGAGCTCATCACATGAAGCCCCAAAAGCGCAACGATCACCACAAAAAGAGAATCAGTAATTCCTACGATGACCAACCAGAAATTGACAATGGTTGGATTTTGCAAAACACTCGGAGTGGTGGTCAGATACCCAATAATGCCGTTGACTATTGGACTCGTTGCTGATTCCACCACATTTTGCATAACGCTTGATATGGCATCAATTAGAACCTGTGTAAGACCATCATTAGGTTTTACCGACTCAATAGGGGTAATGGAAACGGAAGCCGATCCGCTTTTTGAACCTGCACCGGTTAAAGCTCCGTTAAAGACAGAAACAATAAAAGCGGCCGCTAAAACGATTACCAAACCAATCAGGGCATTTTTGATGGTTTTTTTAGCCTGATCAATAGCTTCTGGTTTTCCGGTTGAGGTCATGTATTGGAAACCGCCTTTGATAAGGAAAAAGACAGCAGCACCAGAAGCAATGAGCGTAATAATGTTTAAGGTATCAGAAGTGTACTGGGTGATCTGAGAGCTTGTGGTCACCGCCCAAACCGGATGGGTTAAAAATAGCAAGAAGCTGAAAATCCATAAGCAATAAATTGCTATACGTTTAATCATAAAAACTAAAAATCGTTCCCATTTAATGGGCGGTAACAGCGGTGGTAGTTGTACCAAAGGCTGTTCCTGCGATCTGGGAAACAATGCTAGTTAAAACAAATGCACCCAAGACAATTGCTAGTCCGATTGCCGAATACATAATGGTTTTCTTGGATTTATCCAGCGCTTCCGGGTTGCCGGAGCTCGTGATATATCCAAATCCTCCCCAGACAAAAAAGGCCACCGCTACCAAACCAGCTAACGTAACGAGAACTTGAATAACGTCTTGAATAAATGTCTGGATCTGGGAAACGCCGGCGGTATCAGCAAAAGCAGGACTCGTAATCGTAAGAAAGGCAAGGGTTGCAACAGTAAAGATTGCAATTTTTTTACTCATGAAGTTTTACACCTCCTTTCATTTTGAAAAAAAGTATAAAAAATACTGTCTAATATCATGACAGTAAAAAGAAACTAACTTATAATTACTTACTATATTAGCATAAAGATGTGGATAAATCAAGGAAAAGTGAAGTAGTGACGGGCTAAATGAAAATAGCGGAGACTTTAAGAAAATTGCTACAAGATATGAATATAGTTTTTATTGAGAAAATGTACAGAAATTTTTAAGACTTTCTATTCTTTATTGCTAATAAGTTGACGGTATAAACAAAATTCGCAACTTGCACCAGAATCAGGAATATTTTCCGATTCAAGACATTTTTTCATGGTATAAATGGTTGGTTCGACCCATGAATCATCACCTTTATGGACAATTATTTGTAATTCAAATTCAATCTTGGCATCAAAAATCCTATCACCTTTTAGGCCATTAGCATATACAAAATAGGCAGTATCTGAAATATCAAATCCCTTTTGCCGAAAAATCCACTGATACCATTCAACCTGTTTTTTATAACCCTGTTTATATTCGTCCTCCAAACTTATTTCTTTCGAAGTGCTGGTAGATTTGTAGTCAACGATATACAGTTGACCTTTAGGATTAATCCAAATATCATCAATAATTCCGCAGATTTCTAAGTTTGTGGATTTATGTAAAACAGTAACTCCGAGAAATTTTTTATGGTCATCTCTCCACTCTGGCAAATCTGGATGATTAAAAGGAATGGCATCAATTCCATATTTTTCCATTAATGCGTGTTTTTTACCATCTTTTCTTAGTAAATCAAATTCATTTTTTAACAGATGGTCAACTGCGTCATTGAGTGGCCACCCTGGTAATCCCGGCCTATCGAGTCCTAAACGGCGATCAAGATAGAAACATCTAGGACACTCTAAAAATGTCTCCATTCTAAAACGCGAAATACGATACGGAATTTTAGATTGGGGGTTATATAGATTGCCTGCTCTTTGTCTGTATTTATTATTCCGCTAGACATTATCGGAAGTGTAATTATTGCAACCATATCAACTCTAATTGTTTGGTATGCTTTTCATAAATGGAGACTATTAATCTAGCTTATGGTTATTATTTCAGTATAATAATTCGCAAAAGTAAACGGGAAATCCAGGCTTTCGGGTTAAACTCCGTCAGGTAAAAAATAATAAATACTCCAATAAGAATATAAATAACATCTATAAGATTTGGGTGCGTTATAAAACTCACTGTCTGGAACGGTAACAGTATGATGGATAATCCAACCAAAAGGTCAACGCCCCAGTTTTGTTTATAGATCAGCCCAATGGCACCAGCTATTTTTACTGACCCTAACAGTATAAGATAAATAAGCAGAATGGTGTTATGGGTAAAAAGATTGGGAACGATACGTTCACTTATGGTAACCAACAAATCATGGGGTTCTTCAGTTAACTCACCGGCAATAAGCGCTCCGTACAGAGACATTAGCTGCTTGCCAAACAAAGCCAACCCGATACCAGCACCACATTCCAAAATGCCGGCGATTAATTTATAGACAATAATGTACCAAGACACGTGGTAGGCATTTTCAACTGTTTGTTCAAACTTATCTGGTTTCATGATAGCGGCAAACTGACTGTAAATGTTGTTCCTTTATCTTCTTGTGACAAAACCGTTATAGAACCCTTATGTTTTTCAACAATTGCTTTGGCAATAGCAAGTCCGAGTCCAAATCCTTTAGTTTGAGTGCGTGATGTATCAACACGATAAAAACGGTCGAAGATTTTTCTTTGAAGGGGAATAGGAATACCTATCCCGGTGTCTCGTACCGTAATGAGCATATTCTGTTTCTTCTCTTCCAGCGTAATCCAAATGGTCCCTTTTTTAGGTGTATACGTAATCGCGTTATCAATCAGATTAAAGAATAATTGCGAAAGGAGCACTTCCTGTCCATAAAGAGGGGTATTCTCTTTTGGTGGTGTGAAATGAAGGGAAAGTTGTTTCTGTTGTATTTTTGGTGTGAGTTTACTAATGATCCTGTTTATGGTGTCTGGTAGATCTAGGAATGTCATTTGAGTATGGTTGTTACCTGCATTCATGCGGGCTAAGATAAGAAGATTTTCAACCAGAGAGGTCAAACGATTGATTTCTTCCCGGCTGCTTTGAACGGTTTTTTGATATTGAGCAGGTGATCGCTTTTTTTGCAATAATACGTCAAATTCTCCTTTAATGATGGAAAGCGGTGTGCGAAGTTCATGAGAGGCATCAGAAACAAATTGTTTCTGTTGTTTGTACATAATCTCTATGGGTGTTAAACTCTTTTTTGCGAGCATCCAAGAGACCATTGGAACAATGATTAAAAAAATGCCATTCATGGTCAAAAGGACGTCTCGCAGTTGATTAAGTGCCACATCGCCTGAAACCATGGCTATCTGCGTTGTCTTGTCTTCGTGCTCTCCTATATTATTTCCTTGTTGCTGTTGAACTTGTTTCACCTTGCTGATATACCCTTCGCCAAAAGAATGCTCCATCCAAACATAGATTCCAAAACTAAATCCCCAAAAAAGGATAAGAAATAGAAGAGAGTAAATAATGGTGAGTTTGATCTGTGTTTTTTTGAACATATTATTCCTGTTTTAAAATATATCCGGATCCCCGCATGGTATGAATGAGTTCCGTATCGGTTTTTTTTGTTTTTATCTTTTTCCTTAGATATTTAACGTAGGTTTCAACAATATTGGACATTCCCTCGTAGTTATAATCCCAGACATGCTCCATAATTTGGGTTTTGCTTAAAACAATATTGGGATTACGCATAAAATACTCTAAAAGCGCATACTCACGGGATGTCAAAATGATGATTTTTCCATTTCTTTGTGCGGTCTTGGTTGCAGGATTTAGTGATAGGGTGTCAAAAGTTAGTACCACTGGATCGGCTTTTCGTCCACGTCGGATAAGTGCTCTCACACGTGCTGATAATTCACCAAAAGAAAACGGTTTTGTGACATAATCGTCAGCTCCGGCGTCAAGACCGGTAATCTTATCTTCCACCGCGTCTTTAGCAGTCAACATGAGAATGGGAATCGTAGTACTTTTTTCTCTGATTTTGCGGCATACAGTTACTCCATCTACTTTGGGCAACAAGATATCTAAAATAATACAATCATAATCATTGATATCGGTTTCGTAGAGAGCTTGCTCTCCATCTTTGGCGACATCTACAGCAAAGTGTTCCTCGATAAATCCGCGGCGTAAGAAGTTGGCGATTTTTTCCTCGTCCTCAACAATCAAAAGATGCATGCGCTTAGTATAAACCCATGAATATGAAAATAATATGAGAAATTCTATTTCCATATTATTATTTTCAATGCCACATTCATCTATTTTTCATCGTCATACCATGGTTGGTTATATATAGTGAGATTACGAAAGGAGGTGAAAATATATGAACAAACAAAAACTCATTCCACTTATGGTAGCTGCTTTTGTCCTTTTGGGTGGAGCGGTCGCAGGTATACGTGTCCTTGGCCCGTCTATGGTCCATGCACAAGCGCCGTCAGTCCAAGTTCAACAGGTTACTCCTGAAAAAAGGGAAGCTGTTGAATCGCCAGGAAAGGAGAATGCGGGAATAAGCGAGCCGGTCAATGAGCAGGCACAGGAGAAAAATCTTCCTGGAGGCGGTCATCAGGATGCCAACGGTGCAAACGTCGACCATCAGTTTGAAGGCGTCGAATAAATATGTGGCGATGGTATTTACTGGCAAAACAAGAGGGTAACACCTCTTGTTTTGTTATTATATACCGGTTTTCACCGTATTTTCATGCAATTTTCCGATAATTAAAAAATGAGAAGAAATTCAGGCAAGCATAAACAAAAATCAATTGTTCTTTTTACGGCTTTTTTATTACTAAGTCTTTATATCCTTTCTTTGGTCCTCAACGATCAGATAAAAGCTGTTATTGCTGATGATATACTTCGCCCGTTTATCGGCAATACAAAAACAGTCACCATAGAAGCTGCATACTTGAATACGGTTGATAAAACTCAAACGCTAAAAAATAATCTACTCAATACTAAGGCAAAAGGGACAGTAATTGTACGTCCTGCTCAGGCATACAATTCTTCTTATTTTGGATTGCATAATATCAGTCCCATTTTAAGAAATTATCCGGTGCAGGGAGAAGGCGTTTGGGAAACGGTAAAGACGTATGCGGACACAATATTAGTGGCAAAAACATTTCTACGGGTAGATCCCCAAAGACCAACGATTGAGGTTACCCTAGTCAAGATGAATATGAATGAGCTTCATCTTCATCTGGTTCCCGAAAAAGGAAAAATTCCATCCAAGGTAACCCAAGGCGGTAAACTTATTGCGGCATTTAATGGCGGATTCCAAAAAAAAGATGGTTATTACGGATTTATCATCGGCAATCAAACATATCTTCCACTGAAAAACAATCTGGCGACGTTAGTTATTCCCAATCACGGGTCGCCTAAGATAATACGGTTTGATGGAAACCGTTTCAATTTAAACCTCATCGAAGCTATACGGCAAAACTGTCCGATGCTTATTGAAAACGGAGTTATAACGACCAGTCTCCCCGCCTGGACTGCAGAGTCTTGGGGATTGACCATTACCAACTCGATGTATACCTGGCGTTCAGGATTGGGAATAACCAGGAATGGAAATCTTATCTATGCGGCAGGACCGTCTCTTACACCGGAAACTCTGGCAGAGGCGCTTCAGAAAGCCGGGGCGATCAATGCCATGCAACTAGACATTAACTTTCCATGGAGCAGATTTTCAGTCTTTACGTATAGAAACGGCGTTATACACGGTAAACCAATAAATCCGCAAATGGAGCCGAACTCACAGTATTTTACTGGTTACAACAAAGATTTTTTCTATATAACCACGAGATAAAGCTTAAATACACTCTTGTTCTCATCATATTCCCATGTTTACAACATTACACTATACACAAATATATGCACACTATTATGCAAAAGAGATCGGTTTTATTGATCGGTATTAGCGTATTGATTGGAATAACCGTTTATTTGCTTTGGTTGACATTTCAACCGACCAACTTCATTGCCTCTTTGCAAACAGTTCCCGTAACGAAAGGAAATTTACTTGTTACCGTTTCAGCCTCGGGTTCGATCGTTTCCGGTGGTGTGACAAATGCAACGACTCAGGCGAGCGGCACAGTAACACATATGTATGTTACAGAAGGACAGAATGTACAGAAAGGAGATAAGTTGGCCGAGATACAGCTTGATTCACAAGGCATACAGAATAGAGATAAGTTATGGAGTACCTATTTAACGGCAAAAGCGGCGGTTGCGTCCGCAAAAGCAAAACAATATGCATTGCAAGCGCAAATGTTTTCAGATAACCAAGCTTTTATGAACGGTGCGGTGGCAAGTCATCTTCCTTCGTACAATCCCACCTATGCACAGCAAAATGCCCAATGGCTGTCCAGTGAAGCACAGTATAAAAATCAAGAGACCATAATCCAACAGGCAGAAGCAGATCTTGGCAATGCATGGCGCGATTATCAACAAGCAAGCGGGATAATTACCGCTCCGATAAGCGGAACCGTTGTTGGTCTAAAGGCGGTTGCCGGCATGCCGATTACCGGCAGCATCGGAGCCGGTTCGGCGCCCATTATTATTGCGGCAATTCAATCTAAAAAACAGGTATTCGGACAGTTCCAAGCATCGGAAATGGATATGTCGAAGGTCAAAGTCGGACAAAAAGCTCATCTATTAATCCCAGCTATCCCCGGAACAACATTTACCGGGATTGTTGTTGCAATCGATACAACAGGCTTGGCAAAATCAGGGGTTATTCATTTTCCGGTTACCGTTGCTATAAATAATCCTGTCCCCGCGCTTTTAACCAATATGTCTGCCGACGTAAAAATTATTCTTTCGGAAAAAGACCAAGTACTTCTTGTACCTTCAAGCGCCGTACAAGATACCAATGGAACCGCGACGATTCAGGTTATCAAAAATGGAAAATCCGTACAGGTTCCAGTGCAGACTGGTCTTTCAAATGATACGCAAACAGAAATTATTTCCGGTCTTTCGCAAAACGATATGGTGGTGGTCAAAACGCAAGCTAATCAATTACCACAAAATGGCAATGCGTCGCCATTTGGCGGATTATCCAGCCCGGGAAACCTTGCGGCCCCAGGAGGCGGAAATAATTAACATCATGATTCAAATAAAAAATATTACAAAGATTTATAAAACCGGCACCACCGATACAGTTGTTTTAAATAAAGTTTCTTTCCATGTAGAGTCCGGTGACTATGTAGCGATTATAGGGCCGTCAGGAAGCGGAAAATCAACGCTTATGCATATTTTAGGATTACTAGATAGACCTACATCCGGGACATATATGCTGGATAAGAAAGATGTGACAACATTTTCTAAATATGAGTTGGCCAGGTTGAGAAACAGAAAGATCGGCTTTGTTTTTCAGGCGTTTAATCTTCTTCCCAGGGCAAGCGCGTTAACAAATGTCATGCTTCCCATGCTTTATGGAGGTGTAGAAAAAAAAGAGCGGCAAAAACGAGCAACTGCACTTCTAACTCAAATTGGTCTTGAACATCGCCTGCTTAATACCAGTGGGGAGCTCTCCGGAGGCGAAATGCAAAGAGTTGCAATTGCCCGGGCGCTTGCCATGAATCCCGATATTCTTTTGGCTGATGAACCGACCGGCAATATCTCAACACAACAGGGAAAAGAAATTATGGGGATTTTTAGTACGCTCAATGGGCAGGGTCACACCATTATTGTTATCACCCATGATCCGGTTATTGCCCATTATGCAAGAAGAATTATCAAACTTCAGGACGGAAAAATTATCTATGACGGGAAACAAAAAGAAATGATATGAAACCATCTGATTTTATTACCATAGCTACAGAAGCATTAACCCTTAATAAACTGCGGACGTTTTTGGCAACGCTCGGAATTATTATCGGTATAGCATCAGTCATTGCCCTCCTCTCTTTAGGAGAAGGCAGTAAACAGGCAATAAAATTAGAGGTAAACTCTCTCGGAGCAAATTTATTGACTATCATTCCGGGCGGCACGCTTCAACTGCCAGGTAGCAACACAAGCCTTACTCTTTCCGACGCTACGGCAATACAAAATGATTCTTCCATACGACATTTTGTTTCTAACGTTTCTCCTGAGTTTTCTCAAGATACAAACGTGGCAAGTTCACGGACGTATATCGGCACAACCGTACTCGGGGTAATGCCCGATTACCAATTTGTCCATATGGTCAATATGCAACAGGGCGTATTTCTAACTCAGAGAGATGAAAAACAACTTGCTAAAGTGGCAGTAATTGGTCCACAAGTCGCCGCATCACTTTTTGGAAGCGCTAATGCTATAGGTCAGACTATTCATATTAACAACACGCCATTTACCATAGTAGGCGTTACCCAGTCAAAAGGCGGGAATATAGCACAGTATCAAGATAATTTAATATATATACCTTTACCAGTCGCCGAATATGAGATTTTTGGCATCCATTATCTCAGTGCAATTTCCGTATCGGTGAAAAATGCCCAGGTTATGACGGATGCACAAAATACCCTTGGATATTTTCTGCTGGCACGTCATCACATCATAAATACGGCTTTTGCGGATTTTTCAATTATTTCACAAAAAGACGTTTTGCACGTCGCTTCGCAAACGTCTCAAACCCTGACTTCCCTCTTGGGCGGTATAGCCGGAATTTCCTTAGTGGTGGGGGGCATCGGCATTATGAATATCATGCTTATGGCTGTCATTGAACGGACACGAGAAATAGGCCTTCGCAAGGCATTAGGGGCAACTGAAGGAGAAATTATCTTGCAATTTTTGCTCGAGACTGTTCTTTTAACATTTTCGGGGGGCATATTGGGAATGATCATTGGTGTGCTAACCACAATGGCAATTTCGTTTTTCCTCCAGACCGTATTTGTTATTTCCTTATTCGGAATCATTCTTTCGCTTGGCGTTTCATGTTTCATGGGCATTCTTTTTGGATTATACCCAGCATATAAGGCAGCGGCGCTTTTACCGATAGAGGCATTGCGATATGAATAGTTAGGATTTTGTTGGAATGGAGGTGATGAATATGAAAAATAAAATGATACTCGTTACCTTTATAGGAGCTTTGTTGCTGGTGATAGTTATATTGGGAAGCCGATTAATTATAAAAAAGCAAAATCAGGCAGTAGTCCAACCGGCTAAAACAACCCAGCAAGACCAAAATACCAATAGTCAACAGGGAGGCCCGGATGTTCCGGGACAAGGAGGAGGCGAAGGCGCTGGTGCGGGCGCAGGGGGAAATAACTAATCCGGGAAGCTAACCACCTCCCGGATTTTTACCTTTAATTAATTATTTTCAGATGGGAATGTAGTTCTGCAAAAAAGTGTTAAAAATATACAATAAAGGAAATCAGATATGAGAGCATTTTTGTCAATATTTCTTTTATGTATCAACGCTTTATTTGGTTCACACCACGGTGTTGTTCCAATGCCCTCTTCTACCTCTCGAATTATTGAAACCTGTCCAAACGGATACATTCTTGTTCCTGGTAATACGTATTTTCATACAGTTGACTTTTGCGTAATGAAATATGATGCAAAATGTACCAACACCGATCCGAAATGTGTTACTTATGAAGGGGTTTACCGGAATGATGCTCCCGGGTGTAGTTGTGATGGAACACATAGCGTTGTATCAACACCAAATGGAGCACCGATCACCTTTATTCCGGAAGCTAATGGTACTAATACTTCAGCTAAACGGTATTGCGAGCGTTCTGGGGGGCATTTGATAACAAATCCTGAATGGATGACTATAGCCAGAAATGTGGAGCAGGTATCTCTTAATTGGTGTAATAAAGACGGAACCGGGTGCGGAAATTCTCCCGGAACTCCTGGTAAAATTTTAGCGAATGGCCATAATGACAGTATTCCTTATCGAGCTCTTCAGGCCGGAAACGATAATCAACCCTGTTTTGGGACGACTGCCGATGGAAGCAACGTCTGCGGTGGAGTGTCTTCACAAAAAAGAACGTTACAGGTATCCAACGGAAATATCATCTGGGATTTTGCCGGAAATGTATGGCAATGGATTGATGCTACCATTCCCCTAAAAGATGAACCACTCTCACTGAATGCTAAAAACAAGTTTGCCCAGTGGGTGTGGGAGGAATTCCAATCAATTCCATATGACCAAAATAACATGCCTTCAAATCCCCACTGGAATTCAGCCCAGGGTGTCGGAAGAGTCTTCCATTATAGTTATCTTGGGAACACGGATTCAACTTTCTATAGTGTTATTCGTGCAGGAAACTGGCGACACGCTTACGACAGCGGTGCCTTTACCTACCATGAGCAACCCGTTCCCAGCAAAACCGGAATAGATGACGTCGGGTTTAGGTGTGTACTTCCCCTTCCTAATTCTTACCGTATGAAGTTTATTACCGGCATTTAATCTTTAGTTTCTGCACCGCCCGCAGCTTTGCTTACTTGTGCCGTCTGTATTGCATAACCGGGAGTACTGACTGTGACGGTAAACTGTAATTTATTACTTGAAGCAAAGTAGAGGCTGTGGGTATTAACCATAAAGTGACCGGCATCTGGCTTATTGTCAAAATGGATAGTTTGCGTTTTCCCTGCAGGCAATACAAAGTTAGTTAGTTTTTTATAATACCCCTCTTTTTTGTTAGTGACAGTATCGGTAATGGTGTAATACACCTCAAAATTCGAAAGGTCTTTTGAAGTAAGATTTTGTAAGGTTAATTGTAAATGGTCATTTACCGGACTTCCTGACGCGTCCGTATTATTCTCAACCATGAGCGAGGTGATTTTAAATCCTGGTTCTGTTGCAGTATTTTTAATGGGATCTGGGTAGAGTCCGGGGACAATATCCTGCGGGTTCTGGGATGTTGTTTGAACACTTGGCGTTTGAGAAGATACCGCTTGGGAAGCGGTTGTCGTCGGATTTGATACGGTTTTCTTAGATGTGGGGATTCCAGAAATAAGATAGATCGTTACAACCAACGCTAACGCGACACCTCCAAGAACAATAAATTTATTCATATACTTAAACTATACTGCATCTTTTATGGGAATAGCATGAAAATGGTCATGTTTCTTTTCCTAATATCCGTTTATTACTAAATACGGCAAAGGAAAGGATAATGCTCCCCATGTAGTAACTGATAATCCATACCAAATCACCCCATTTATCTTGAAAAATTATTGAAAGGCTTTTGTCGTTGTACATGGTCTTAATCCCTAATGTCGCAAACGCCAGCCGTTCATAATGTTTTTCCACTGAACTTTCCTCAAGAGCATTACGCAGCGTTTCATATGTTTTAAATTTTGTGATAACGCCTTGTTGCTGAGTTTTGGTCATATGCATGCTATTAAAAAATCCTCCGGGAATTTGGTTATCAGGATCCATGGTATCGCCGATTTGAGGGATGACAAGAACAATGAGGAGCCAAATCACAAACCCAACAATAAGCGCATTAGGAAGGTTTTTGAAAAGAAGCGACAATAATGCGGAAAGAGTATAGAAAAACATTAGATAGATATAGGAAAAGATAAAGGCAAGGAAAAGCTTTATTAATTCCAAAGGTAAAAACATTACGTGTCCGATGCCGGTAATGGCAATCATAATGAAAAAGACGATCAATCCAAGCAGTGAGATAAGTAACAAACTGTTGCCCAGGATTTTGCCAAAGATAAACGAAGACTTACTCACCGGCCGGCTCAATAAAAGCTGCAGGGTATTATTGCCTTTTTCCTTGGCAATACTGATATAGCCTAAAATAATGCCAATAATGGCACCGATGATCTCAAGGTACTCAATGGTACCGCGAAGCATCTGGAGGGGAAAATATTGCGGTTTTTCCAAAACCGCGCCGGTTTGACCCAAGGCGTGTAACTGTGAGATTGCTGCGTTATATTGCGTTACCTGTGACTGAAAATTAAATCCGGCTACCAGTAAAGAAACCGCAGTCAAAAACAGGAGAAAAACGACCAGCGTTACAAACAAGACGTTTTTTATGGCATCACTATATTCTTTTTTGGCGATAATCCAGACTGCTGTGTTATTCATAGATTTTGTCATTGGTGACCTTATACCGTACAAATGCATAAGCGTTTACTATCATGGCCATCAGGTAATATAGAAGGAGTAAAAGGACCGACGAAACTTTTTGGATAATTGCGGCAGAAAGGGAAAGAGATTGAAACTGTTTTTGCGTTTCCAAAAGAGGCTGGGCAATTGCGGTATATTGCTGCTCGATGGAAATGGGCGCAAGAACTGTGTGCATAAGAGTAAAAAAGGGGCCGGTGGGAGTAGTAACTGCGATATTGGTTGGGTTAAGGAGTGCAACGGGGTTTTGTCCGGTGGTAAGTTCAGGGAAAATGAACGTAACCGCAATCCAGATTATAACCGGAACCAGAAGTGCTAACGACTCCGTATCAAAGACAATTGCTGCCCACAGCCCGATCATGGCAAAAATGAGCATATAGACGAATGACATAACATAATACAACGCTAATTTCTCTGTTTCCAGGACGGACAATTGTTGACGTAGAATAAGATGCGAAGAAATAATGCTGATGAAAAAAGTAATGAGGACAATTGAAAACAGGGCGACCGTAATCCCGATGATTTTCCCGAGGATGAAGGTTTGTTTTTTGACCGGTTTGGAGAAAATCAACTGGATGGTTCTAGATTTTCGTTCCCGAATAAACGCACGATGACCCATGACAATTGCCATAAGCGAACCAATCAGAAAAATATAGATAATCATATTACGAAAAATGGAAAGTGCCGGAATCCCGATAAAAGGATTAGGAGGGATCTGCGTTACCCCGGCGTGTTGCAAACTGAGAACCGATGCTTTATAGATGGCTAGAATGGTGGTTTTTGTGGTCCAGCCAATATAGCTTGAGAATAAGGTCATTAAAAGAAATACTCCCAGAAGAAGAATGAAGGTGCGTTCGCGGATCAAGACGCGTAATTCGTTAGAGATAATGGTTGCAAGTTGTTTTGCCATAACATACATTGGGGATTATGATGTACTTTTAATTTCCATCTGTACGTAAATTTCCTCTAACGAAACCTCGCTGGGAAATCGGCGAAGCGTATTATCTAAGGTATCTTTATAAATAAGCTTCCCGTGATTGAGAACGCCAATTGAAGTGCAGGTTTTTGCGACCTCGGACAATAAGTGAGTATTCATAAAAATCGTTAAGTGTTTCTCTTTGTTTAAGCGGATAATAATTTCCCGCAGCTTTTTAATACCAAGTGGATCGAGCCCTGAGGTTGGTTCATCAAGAAACAGGATTTTGGGTTCGTGCATAATTGCCTGCGCAATGCCGATTCGTTGCCGCATGCCTTTGGAAAACTCGCCGAGTTTTTTATGCTCAATACCGCGAAACTCTAAGAAATCAAGAACTTCTTCAATGCGTTTTACAACATTATCTACTCCTGACAACCTGGCAAAGAAACTTAAGTTTTCAAACGCGGTTAAATTATTGTAGAACGTTACATTCTCCGGCAGATACCCAATTTGTTGCCGTACCTGCATACTTTGCTTGACCGTATCATATCCAGCAACCATTGCAGTACCTGAGGATGGTTGCATTAGTGTGGTAAGAATATTGATCGTTGTCGTTTTTCCCGCACCGTTATGCCCCAAAAACCCAAAAATCTCTCTTTCATATACTTGCAGGTCTAAATTGTCTAAGGCATGGTAAGAATTATAGGAATGGCTTAACGACTTCGTCTCGATTACGGGATTATTAGTGTTCATTCTTTTATTGTATTTATAGAAGATGGGAATAAAATGAAAAAAATGCTTGTCTTTTGTCCTGTCCTGCTTATTCATTATATGGGGTTCAAAACATCTATCAAAAGGTGGGTTTTAAGCCAGTAGAAAAATGCAGTTTTAATAAAACTTATTTCAAAAGGTACGCATTTTTCTGACAGGCATTAAAATCCTTTTTCTTCAGTTTCACTTCAGAAAGACTTTTGACATCTGTTTTTCACCCCATGCCCCAAGATCAATGGACAGGACAAAAATCCTCTCCAGCTTATTTATTTTTGATCAGATTGGAGGTGAAAAACAATATGTATATATTACCAACGTACAAGAGATATACCGTTGATGAACGGCTTAAGGAGTTTAGGATGGCTGTATACGGTAAAAAGCTTGAGTTTATAAGTTTTGACAGCAGAAAAGGACAGAAAATCCTTATGGGCTATAGAAAGGAGCAATCTATGCAATTACTAACAAAAGAAGTACTTAAACAACTGCCTCCGTTATATTCCCAGGAGAACGAGAAAGATCCCATGGTTATTGTCAAGTTCTTTTATCCGGACTTCTCATGGACGTGGTATGCCATTGAATATGATGGTAAAGACACGTTCTATGGATTCGTGGTTGGTGACTATCCGGAACTGGGATATTTTACCCTTTCGGAGCTTCTTTCCAATCGAGGAAAACTCGGCTTACCCATTGAACGGGATCGGTACTTTACGCCATGCCGGCTGTCCGAGGTTATGGCAAAGTAATTCTATATACCGCAGGCGAAGGTGTCACAACTTTCGCTTGCGGTTTTTTTATAGTCCTTGTATTTTTATTGATTTTAGTCATCGAATTTTGCGCGAGGCAAAATTAAATTGGTTAATTAACCACTTCCACCTTATGTAATACTTGTCTACATATTCCATACTGTGTGATCTCTTCCCAACTGGATAAATAAAAACCCATAGGTAAATCTTTTTCTTTAAGTCTTCCGGCAATAGTTTTTTCAAGAAAAGTTTTAGAAGCTTTATTCGGACAGATAAGGATTATTTCAGGGAAAGGTTTATCGGTATTGTCTTGCCAAAATCGTTTTTCAAAATAATACATATATTTATTGATCCGTTTGTATAAGTCGTCAGGGACAAAATAGTCAAAGATATCGAGAAAATACCGTTTAACTGCTTTATTTGTATCTTCTATAGAAAAATAACAGAATGGTTCAGGATGAATCATATATTTCATGCCAAAAAGGTCAACTTTAGTATAAAAGCCAAGTTTGGCACTGGCAGTTTTGGTGAGGTTAATAAGTGATATATAAATATCTCCAAGGAGCATACTATTTCTCTTAAACTGGAGAGAATTTTTATGCTCTTGCCATACTCTGTCTAAAAGCGGTTCTTTTATACCAACACTCTCGTTGTGAACTTTAAAATACTTTCGTCCGACAGTACCCAATGAATAAAAGGCTGGTTCTCGATCAAATTTCGTCGAATAGTAGCGTTTAAGATATTTTTGTTTAGTTAGGTTGTTTAACCACGTAATAATACGGCTGGCGAATTTATGATTGAGGAGTGTTTGTATTTGTTTGGTATTTAAGAATCGCAATCTATAGATAAGGATAAGTATTTGTTCAAGGTGGGGTTTTAGTTTAGGAAGTTTACTTACATTTTTTTTCATAAGCTATTTTTTCTCGAACGGCTTTTTAATTTTATTGTCTCTCTCCTTATATTTATATAAGGGATATATAGATAAGATTTTTTCTCAATTCAGCCTCAATTTTATTTAAAATCAGTGTTTATCCATAAACACTCTTATTGAGTCTTACGTTAATACCCCGATTGACTCTGCGGAAACCTCGTTTTTATCCTGTTTTTGAGGAATTTCTTTTGATTTGGCGGGTTTAGGAGCTACGTAGAGAGTCGCATAGAGATTTCGCGAGGATTGGATAAGCTCGTCAGTCATTTTCTTGTCTGGATTTATCTTTGTCACAATCGTTTCCCCGGAAAAGGGTTCTTGAGGAATCATCGCCGAAATTTTCATATAGAATTTATAAGCTGGGAGATTGGCAATTTCTCCTTTTTCAATGTATGGCGAAAACTGGGCAAGCATAAGCCGTTCATCATCAGGATTGGCGCTTTTGAAACTACCAACAGTACCGACATTAGCAATAATGACATTGGTAATGTTTCGATCTTTTTGCTGGGAAGTTGACTGTTCAGCCATGGTAAGAAAAACTTTATATTTTCGTGCTTCTGATAGCATTTGCATAAAAGAAGGAGTGGCGAATGTTTGGAACTCATCAACATAGACATAAAATGGTTTCCGATCTTTTTCAGGAATTCTTGCCCGTTTGAGAGCTGCAAGCTGGATCTTGGTTAAAATCATAATACCCATGACTTCAGCCGTATCTTCGCTGATTTTCCCTTTGGACAGGTTACAGATGAGGATTTTGCCTTTGTTTAAAATCTCGTCAAAATTAATGGTTGATCTTGTCTGCTCGAATATCCGTTTAGCTGAAGGAGAGAAAAGAAATCTTCCAATTCTTGAGGTAATCGGCCCAATCATTTTAACCTTTTGGTAATCTCCTGCCCTGGCAAACTCATACTTCCAGAAGTTTTTGAGGTTTTTATCCTCAATCTGGGGCAAAGCCTTTTCCCTAAATTCAGGATCAGTTAAAAGATCATAAACCGTAAAAATGGTTGGGTCTTGTAAGCACAAAGCGGTTTGAATGGTATTCCGTAAGATATATTCAAGACGATGGGCATGGGCTGACCAGACTTCAGAGAAAATTTTACGGAATAAAGAAACAACTCCTTCGGTAATAAGCTCTTTTTCCCTTAAAAGGGCTTCCTCATCTAATCCTCGTGTTAGTTCAAGTAAATTTAGGCCAATCGGATATTTAATATCATCAGGGTTAAAGTAAATAAAGTCAGCTTTTCTTTCAAGCGGGATACAGGCTGATGCACTTTCAGCTAAATCGCCATGCGGATCAATGACGCAAATTCCTTTGCCATTATTGATATCTTGATTGACCATTGATAAAATCATGGTGGTCTTTCCTGTACCGGTTGCGCCGATAAGGTATATATGTTTCTCTCGCTCTTTCTCTGTTAACCCGATATCAGTTGTTGTTCCACCAAAGGTGTTTTTGGCAAACACAAAATCCAATTTGTTGTTTTTTAAAGATAGAGGAGTTGGTAGATCTTTGGAATAGGTTTTGATCAGATCCTCGGTTTTGGTGATTTCACTTATGGGAAAATGATATAAGTCAGCAATCTCGGAAGCAGAGAGTATGGATGAGCCACTGTTAGTCAAAAAAGAAAGTAAACGTTTCTTAAAAGATACTGTACGGACTTTTCTTAAAAGCAGATCAGAAAGTAGATTGATTTTTATTAAAGACTGATATCCGGGGACGCTAAAGGTTTCCAAAGAGGAAATAAACCCGCCAATTCTTTCCCGTTCCTCTTCTTTATCTTTGACGATGACCATTAAGCGCATGGTAGCCTCAAAAAGAGGCTTATCAATTTTCTCCTGTACCGATTGGATAGTTGCCTCTTCAAAACTGGTCAAAGTACGGGCTGGCTTAATTTGTTGTTGTATCTGCATTTGCTGGTACGCATAATTCTGATGTGCATAGACTGGTTGTGTGTTGGGATGCATTAACTCGGTGATTGCCCACTGCAATTCACTCCCCACTTTGTATATGAGCTTTGAAAGGATCTTAAAAATTAAAGTAATTGGTTTTAAAAATGAAGGCGGATGGAAACTATCAAGATAAGCTAAAACATTTTCATTTCTTAAAACCATGCGTTTTATGAGGCTACTTTCGTTTACTTTTGTAGGAGATAATACGATCTGGAATGAGATCAATTCACTGGGGGCTAATTTCGTCATCATACCTGTGATATATGCCACCGGGTCGTGCTCAGCCAAAATATCCTGTTTTTTTAGAGGATAAGCAAAATGGCGGTTTAACTTAAACTCAATCACTTTTCGGTGATAGTCTTTTGTTTTCTCAAAACCTTCTAATAAATAGTCATCTATCTCCTTAATCTTAACTTGAGGTAAATAAGAAAGGATATATCGTTTGATGTTAGTAGCGTACTGCGGAGTAGTTCTAACGAGATAGCGTATGCCCTGATTTTGGGTAGAAACAATCTCGAAGGAAATTTTTGGCTTGATACCCAAAAGCCTATCTGAAAGTTTCTTGTATTTACCGAGCCCGTGAATAACAGAAAAAAGCTCACCGGTGGTATATGCGCTCTTATTAGTAAAAGCTGGTGGAGTAAGCTCAAGAAGGACGGAGGATTCAATTAATGATTTTCTGAAAAGATAGAGCCAACGAAGAAGTAACAGGAAAGTAACGACACCTCCGATTAAAACCAAAAACGTTGGAGAAAAAAGAAAAGAGTAAGAAGACGAGACAGTTGGGTTAGTTCGTAAATGAGAGAGATAAAGAGAGAACTGTTTTAATAAATACCCAAACTCCAAATTGTGCCAATTCAGTGTTCCCATAAATATGGGAAGAATTTATACACAAATGATTAATATAGAGCATAGTATAGCGAAAAATTGAAGAAAGTAAAGAGAACTCAAGTTTTAAATAGTAGTTTAAATAGTAATTTTGAGGCTAAAATTATTAAAAATCAGCTACAGATCGTCACAACAACAAATACTGCGTATTTAGTCACGAGAGAATCTTCCCGAAACGGGAATCGTTAGGTCAGCCAAAATCTTTTTGCGCAATTGCTATTTTATACTCAGTTTTCTCCCCAGTCTGGTAATATCCAAAAGCAGTTGTTTGGGATTGAGCCGAAGAAATCTTTTGGCCAGCCTCTTTTTTGTTTCCTCTTTTATTTCTCCTTGTTCCAAAACCCGTTGGTAAGCTGTTTTGGCTTTATCGTATCTTCTGGTCAGCCTCGTGCCATTTCTGACTTTTTCCGTCAGCCGCATCACTGGCTGAAAAAAGTTCTGGTAGTCGGACAACAGATCGTAAAGTTTATTGAGAATTCTAAGTTGTTGGTAAGTGTCCAATCTTTGGTAACCCACAAACCTGCGTACCACAGAAAAGTTTTGTTGCTCAATGTAGTTTTGGTCGTTTTTCTTTTCTTCCCGTGCTCTGGTGTAAGTTATTTTATTTCTTTCGGCGTACCTGACGAGATGATAGTTTACAAACTCTCCTCCGGTATCAAAATCAATGCCCAAAAGAGAAAACGGTAACCGTTTCCGTATTGTTTCTAGTCCCTCCACCGTGTGTCGTTCAGACTTACTCATAAAGGCCCGGCATTCGTTCCAACCGGTTAAGACATCAGTTGTATCCAGAGTGTGCAGATACTCTCCTTTATTTTCCTCGTCACAGTGGTGGACAGTATCAATTTCCAAAAAACCCATCTTTTTTTCTGTCCAGTCGGCAAAGGTCCTGATGGGAATTTGGTTTTTAAGAAGAGTTCCTGGTTTGGTTTTGGACCGACTTTTTGCCCCTATTTTTCTCCTTTCGTGTTTGAGCATCCGGTCAATGGTAGAAGCTGATATTTGGGACAGCAGTTTTTTCTCCTCTTGGGAAATTCTCCAGCCCTCGTGTCTTTTAAGAGCACGCAGGTAGACTGGAATGACTGGAGCCAGTCTTGTTCCACAAGCAAAGTTTCCTATGGCCCATAACTTTTTGAGAAGTTTAAAGATCAAAAAGTAGGGAGAAATTCTCTGTCGTCTGATACGCTTTTTAGCCGGAGGGTTCTTAAGGATTCTTCCTAAATATTTACGGTGATACCCGGTACTTTTGGTAATCTTATCCAGAAGTTGGGTTTTTTCTCTTTTTCTGCCCTTTTGGTACTGTTTGGTAAAAGCCAGAACAATGGTTCTTTTATCTTTTAGAATCACAAGAATTCACCTCCCCGGGGTAGAAAATTACTTCCTATTTTGGGGAAGATTCTCTCGTGACACAACGAATCAGTTTGGGAAACATTTTAGGTGACGCAAATCGTACTGTTGACAAGAGACCGATAGTGTTATATCATCAAGCTTATGAAATTGTTTGGTGGAGAAAATGTAGCCGAAAGATTTCGTGGGAAACCTATTAGAACTCTTGAGGTTGGTGGCAGACCGGGTTCTCAACTTAGAGTTGAATTAGCAAGTGCAGGTAGGTGGACTTCTAATTTAGCGCAAGAACTACTTGCTGATAGAAATCTTCAAAACCCAAGTGCAGAAAGAGTTAATGCAATTTTAGTACAAGCAAGAGATTTTGGCGTCCGCGACTATGAACGTGATTACAATGTCGTAACCCATAAGGCACAAAAAGAAGGTTTGGCTCTTTGTCCCCAACTGACCGGTCCAGAATTAGCTCTTTTAGACACAGATCTTATTGAAAATGATATGCGGGCTAACGTCCTTTCAAAACCAGTTACTGACCGCGGCGGTAATCTGAGCTTGTTCGAGCTGAATCGCGATGAGGGTAGGCTTAAGCTGGATGGCCGTTGGACCGACGGTGGGTGGAGTCCTGGCCGCTTTGTGGTGGCTCGTCTTCGCTAGGTATCTTAAACGCTTAGCTACTTTCTTGTCACTTTATTTTCTAAGTTCCATTGAGAATCCGAACGATTAAGGTACAATCGTTCGATATGAAAAAAGCAGGAAAACTGACTCCCAAGGAGGGTACCGTATCAAATATGTAACCTTTAAACAATGAATCTACTTGTAATAACAACATAAGATAGGTAAAGATGGGGTATATGAAAAAATACAAATGCCCCATATGTTTTTTAACCAAGTACGTAATTAGAAAAACTAAAAGAAAATTATCAATCTTGTATTTTTGTAAAGTATGTAAAAAATATTTCTCCATAAATACTTGTTGGCCGGATAAAAAATCAATTCTATCTGACCATTTGGATGGATTATCATTTCGAGCTTTAGCTAACAAATACAGTATTTCTCACATGAAGGCCTGGAGAATTTGTGAAGACGAGTTGAGGCGCCTTCCAAATAATAATCAGTTTACTTTTAACTTTTGTAACCGTTTCTCTCATGTCTTTGTTTTTGACGGTAAATATTTCAATGTTGCAAGCGATAGATATGACTGGGTCCTTTTGTGGGGATTTGATTACTTTCGCCACGATATACCGGTATTTACTATCGCTCCATCCGAGAACTACCAATCATGGAGCAAGTATTTCTCCTACTTCAGGATCATTAATTGCTTCCCTAAATTGGCAGTCTGTGACGATAATATTAATCTTAAGATGGCCGCTCGTAGCCAGTTCCCTGCCGTTAAGATCCAAATCTGTTACAATCACTTTAAGGAAAATATCAGGCGGGATTTACATATCCGTAGTGATAAAACAAATCAATACAGAGATTTCATGAGGCGGATTGAATCAATATTAGATTCCTCCTGTAAACTTTCCGATGAAACATTCAATCATTGGTTCTTTGCTCTTTATCGGGATTACAAAAATGATCCGGTCTGTTTAACAATCCTAACCAATATCGAGAAATACAAAAGGGAACTTTTAGCCTATCGGGGAATACCACAGGCGCCATTAACTTCCAATCTCATCGAGGGATTTAACAGTCATCTGGAGGGAAGATTGGAGAAGTTGCGATCGTTTCAAACCGTTGAATATGCAAGGCTGTGGTTCAATGGATACATTCTCAAACGGAGATATACCAAATTCACCGATTGTAGCCTTAAATTCCGCTATCTTAATGGTAAGCGAGGGGTAGATCAAACAAAAAAAGAGCGGGTTGATGTACCGATCTTATTCTAAAGTTCAGGTGACAATTTTGTTACGGTGCTATATGTGAGTCCATCGGGACTCGAACCCGAAACCAACAGCTTAAAAGGCTGCTGCTCTACCAGTTGAGCTATGGACCCTGAATTCTAATTTTACCAAAAAATTCTTGACTTTCCAGCAAATTATCCATATTCTTAAAGATATGCGTTATTTTTTGGCAATTCTACTAATTTTTGGTATTACTTATTTTGTTACCCGCAGTTACCTGCGGCCGTACAATAATCAGGCACAATCAGTGCCGCCGGCGGTTGTCGCCGTCCCACCGCGGGAAGCGATTAATATCAATAGTGTTTATTCCCCAGACGGCAAAATGAAAGTTGAACTGCAGGCAAAAAATGTCGTCGATAAGCCGACTGTCTATTCCATTTTTACGGAAACCGGCGACGGCCAGGATAAAAAATTATTGTACGCAACAAATAGTGCGGACGGAAATTTTTCTCTGTCGGACAACAGCTGGTCGCCCGACGACGCCTATGTTTTTTTATTGCATAAATATGACGGGATAGTTGACGGACTGGTGTTGAAAGCCAATAGCGCCGATAACGATCCCCGGCAGTTTGTCGTCAGCAAGGAAGGAATAAGCAATATTACCGGTT
>JAJYIG010000055.1 GCA_021790215.1 bacterium | reverse complement strand
CCCTTGCGCAATGGGACTTGCCACGCCGACTGCGATTATGGTTGGAACTGGGAAGGGTGCAGAAAGGGGGGTTCTCATTAAAGACGCCTCAAGTTTGGAGACTGCACATAAAATTACTACGATCATTTTTGATAAGACCGGTACCCTGACCAAGGGTAAACCTGTGGTTACTAATATTTCTGATTCTAAAATTCTTGGGATAATTGGTGCGCTTGAAAAAGGATCAGAGCATTCACTCGGTGAGGCAATCTCTTTATATATAAATACAAAAGGAATTAAAATTCCAAAAGCTGAACATTTTAAGGTAGTTTCAGGCAAAGGGATTGAGGGAATAGTCGATGGTAAAAAATACTTCTTTGGAAAAATTGACAAAAAAGACGACAAGATCAAAAAGTTAGAGAGCGACGGCAAAACAGTAATGGGTCTTTATTTAAGCGGCAACCTATTAGGATATGTTGCTGTTGCCGATACACTAAAAGATGGAGTTCGCGAAGTAATCGAAAAGTTAAATAAAAAGGGAATAACAACATGGATGGTAACAGGGGATAATGAGCGTACAGCAGGGGCAATTGCGAAGCAAGCGGGGATTAAAAACGTTTTAAGCGATGTAATTCCTGAAGATAAAGCATCTAAAGTGAAAGAATTCAAGAATGTAGCATTTGTTGGAGATGGTATAAATGATGCTCCGGCTCTTGCAGCGGCCGACATCGGGATTGCAATGGGTACGGGAACCGACGTAGCGATGGAGTCGGCCGGAGTAACTCTTCTAAATAAGGACTTTACCGCAATTTTATCCGCGATTAACTTGAGTAAGGCAACAATGGGAATCATTAAACAAAACCTATTTTGGGCGTTTGGCTACAATATTATTTTGATTCCTGCCGCGGCTTTCGGAGTTCTTAATCCAATGTTGGCAAGCTTTGCAATGGCGGCCTCATCAATTTCTGTAGTACTAAATTCTTTGAGGTTGGAAAGAATCAAAATTTAGGATTCATCATATTTATATGAAATATAAAAAATTAATCGCCGTTGGGGTGGTTATGATTTTGGGAATCACTTTTTTTCTCTATAGAAAATTTAATACTTCTAAGGAAATACATTACCACGCCGGTTTTGTGGTTTTTGAGAATGGCAAAAAGGTAGATTTTTCCGATTCGAAATATATGTATATTAGGCCGTGCAGTGTTAATCAGAATAAAAAACCAACAGCATCAGAATTGCAATTGGAAAAAGCACATTTGCATGACGGAATCGGGGATGTGGTTCATGTTGAGGCGACTGGCGCAAAATGGAGCGATTTATTTACAAATATTGGTTTTCCGGTTGATTACGCAAGTGCAAGCGGGTTCATAAACGGAAATTTGGTTTCCGATTTCCAAAACACTCCGATTCATCCTTATGACAGTTTGGTTCTTTTTATTGGACTGGTTGACAAAAATTTACTTTCTCAGGCGGTTACAAAAAACCGCATTCTTCAAGTGGAAAAGACGAGTGTGGAGTGCGGAAAGTAATTTAGTTCTTGATTATAAGTTTTCTGACAGGTATATTAGGTTTTGCAACATGGCTACATCTAATGTAACAGATACAGACTTTCAAACTCAGGTTATTGGAAGCAAAACTCCTGTTTTAGTTGACTTTTGGGCTACATGGTGTGGGCCGTGCCGGATGGCAGCACCTATTCTGGAGGAACTTTCGGAAGAGTATAAGGATAAGGTAGCAATTGTAAAATTAGATGTTGATGCCAACCCGGTGACTTCCGGGAAATATGGAATCTTATCAATTCCCACAACAATCCTCTTTAAAGGCGGTAAAGAGATTGGCCGACAGGTTGGTTTTTCGGGGAAAGGTCCTTTTGAAGACCTAATGAAGAAAGGCCTTTAATAAACAAAAAGGGGCATGCCCCTCCGAAGCCCATGAATATTAAAATATTAAGCATAGAAAAAAGAAAAACCCCACCTTGTTCTGATAAATATCAGAACTACGAGGGGCGAAGGGGGGTGACTAGTTAATGGATCCAAATGTACAAAATCCAAATTCGATGCCAGTAGGTGATGCTAATGCGGGAGTACCCGCTGATCCTCAACCTGCGGTTCCTCAGCCAAGTATGCCAGGGCCTGAGCCGGTAGTTCCTACCCCTTCGGTGAATCCAGTTCCGTCAACACCGGAACCTCAACCAGAGCCGGTAGTTCCACCGACACCGGAGCCAGTGACTCCGCCAGAACCGATGCCAGCCGAACCGACTTCGACTACGGAAATCCCTTCACAGGGAGTTACCGGGGGAACCGTTGTTCCTCCTGCTGCGGAAGTGTAAAAGGTTGGTTTGATCGTTTGGAGATGGAAGTCTGGTGGATTCCAGACTTCTGTCTTCATCAGTAAAAGTAGAATTGAGTCTGAAAATGGAATCAAAAATTTACGACGAAGGCGAAATTTTATGATGGAATCGAAAATTTACGACATTGTTATTATTGGAAGCGGCCCGGCGGGTTTAACTGCCGGAATTTATACTACTCGTGGTTCTGCCTCCACTCTCATTATTGGTGGAGAAATTTGGGGAGGACAACTGATGTTAACGACGCAGGTAGAGAATTTTCCGGGATTTGCCCAGGGAATACAGGGCCCGAAACTAATGGAGGAAATGCGCGCGCAAGCAACTCGTCTTGGAGCTGAATTTAAAGAAGTTAATGCAGAGTCGATTGATATAACCAAAAAACCTTTTGAGATTACCGCGGGAGGAGAAAAATATTTTGCTAAATCTGTAATTATTGCAACAGGTGCCGAAACGGTGTGGCTCGATGCTCCCGGGATTAAAGATCTCATTGGCAGGGGCATCTCTTCATGCGCTCCTTGTGATGCACCTTTCTTTAGGGGCAAAAAGGTTGCAGTTGTCGGAGGAGGGGATGCTGCAATGGAAGAAGCGTTGGTTTTAACAAATTATGCCTCAGAGGTAACCATAATTCACAGGCGCGATGCATTTAAAGCATCAGCTGCGATGCAAGAAAAAGTTTTATCTAACCCAAAAATCAAGGTTTTGTGGAATACGGAAGTGATGGAAGCTAAAGGAGAAGGGAAATTGGAGAAATTGATTTTGAAAAATAATCAGACAGGAGAAACTTCTGAAGTTCCTTTTGACGGACTTTTTGTCGCAATCGGCCATAAACCACAAAGTGATATTTTCAAGGGTAAGATTGATATGGATGAAAGAGGTTTTATAAAAGTTTCTGATGGATCCAAAAGCAGTGTTCCTGGAATCTTTGTTGCGGGGGATGTTCACGATTTCCGTTACAAGCAAGCGATAACTGCGGCGAGCTTTGGTTGTATGGCTGCAATGGAGTGTCTTGACTTTTTAGCAAAATCAGGAGAGAATTAACACATGTCTGAAAGAGAAGCTCCAAAAAGAAATATCCAGCAATTTTTCGTTCCAATTTTAGTTGTTGTTGCAATCGGACTTGCATTTTTCTCCGGAACTATGTGGCAGAAGGTAAAAAGTTTGGAAAATGGCAGTTCAACAACAGGTGGTGCTGTTGCTGGAGCTTCAACTCAACCCCAGGCGACTGTTACTTTAGATACAATTAAAGGACTCTTTAGCAATAAAGGTGTGATTACTTTTGGAGATGCAAATCGCAAAGTTTTGTTTGTAGAAATTGCAGATCCGTCCTGTCCTTACTGTCATATTGCTGATGGGAATGATCCTCAGGTGGCAAGTGCTGTTGGCTCTCAGTTTAAATATGTTTCCGATGGTGGAAGCTATGACCCGCCAGTTACAGAAATGGAGAAGCTTGTAAATAGCGGGCAGGCATCATTCGCATATATTTATTATCCCGGGCATGGAAATGGAGAAATGGCAATGAAAGCACTTTTCTGTGCTAATGAGCAGGGTAAATTTTGGGATGTTAACAGTCTTTTGATGAGTCAGGCAGGATATCAGATTCAAAATGGATATGATGCAACCGGTAAAACGGTTACCGGTACCGTTGTTGGAAATGACAAGACAAAATCAGCTGCATTGGCTCAATTCTTGAAATCTGCAATTGACCCTGCATTTATGCAGAGTTGTCTTGATAGCGGCAAGTACGATTCTTATTTGACCAATAATCAAAGTTTAGCCACAAGTATGAGTGTTCAGGGTACGCCCGACTTTTATGTTAATACCACAAATTTTCCCGGAGCTTATAGTTACACTAATATGAAGTCTGCAGTTGATGCCGCTCTCAAATAACTTCTGGTAAAATTATTGGTAATATTTATAGATTTAAACTATGCATAGATTTGGTAAAAAGGGGACAAAAATAGACGAAGCTTCCATCTCGCAGGTTAAGATACAGGTTCCGGTTGAAGGAAATAACATCCTGGAAGAAGTTGTTTCCCGAGTCAATTCGAATCGCGAGATAAAAACTATCTGGAGGATTATAAATGTCAATGCGATTGATAGGTTAGGTTATACCGATCACGGACCGACCCATTTTAATATTGTTGCAAATTATGGACTCAAAATTGCCCGAATTTTCGAGAAAAAGGGAATTGAGATGTCAATTGTTAAAGATTTTGGCTTAACTAATGATCACGCTGAAGTTGTAATCTTTTTGGCATGCATAATGCATGACCTTGGAATGAGTATTCATAGAGTCAATCATGAGCAATTCAGTCTTTTTATTTCCCGCGATTTCCTGAAAGAAATTTTGGACTTTCTGCCTTTGGAAGAAAGGATGGTAGTGGAAAGTGAGACTCTCCATGCAATTATTAGCCATAGCCATGGTAGTGCTGGTAAAACTTCAACAATTGAGGGTGGAATTGTTAGAATTGCAGACGCATTGGACATGAGTAAGGGAAGAAGCAGGATTCCTTACAAGATGGGCAAAATTGATATTCATTCCGTTTCGGCAAATGCAATTGAAAGCGTTGAAGTGATGGAAGGAACCGAAAAGCCCGTAGCAATTGTTATCAAGATGAATACGGAGGCGGGAGTATTTCAGGTTGACGATTTTATCGAGGAAAAATTGGGCACTTCGGGACTTTCCAAGTATATTAGTGTCAAATCCTATTTAGTAGAAGACGGCAAAGAAAGAATTTACAAAGACTACTCCTGATAAATTTTCTTCTTTCTTTGAGGCCGGTATGGATGAAGGATGAGTGATTCCAGTGCTTTATAGGCAACAACTGCACAAGATCCCCAGACATTAAAAGATTTGTTGACTCCGAACATGGGAAGCTCAACTATTATATCGGCAAGGTTGAGTACATCTTTACTGATTCCATCAGTCTCATTGCCTACCACAATGGCGCAGGGAAACTGTATTTTAGTACTGAGATTCGAGATAGAGATAGAGCGGGGCGATTGTTCTACGGCAATAATATAAACTCCTTTCGCTTTTAACTCTTTCTCTGTCTCTATCGCGCTGTCTCTTTTTTCCCAAGGTACCCACTCCTCGGTCCCTACTGCTGCCTTATGGATTCTTGATGAAGGCGGATATTCCGTGTCTCCGCAAATGTACATTTTTTCGGCAGCAATAGCGTCAGCGAGTCTGAAAAGCGAGCCAATATTGTATGTATCAATGACACGATCTAAAACCAGATAAATAGGGTTTCTCTTGATTGTTTTGAAAGTTTCCGGTGTTGGACGGGTCTTTCTTAAATCTTTTGCTCCAAGTTTAAACATAGGGATATTATAACAAGTTCTAAGAATCATGGGGTTGGGATTTGTTTGAACAGGATCAGATACATTTTAGACATTGGGGTTTAATGGTTAAGGTTGGTTCCTCTACACGGCTTCACTCAGTTTTATTTAAAATAGCATCCACTAAGGGGGTGATTAAGTTGGTTAACCATTTA
>JAJYIG010000054.1 GCA_021790215.1 bacterium | reverse complement strand
ATTAGTTCTTTGGCGCTACTCATGCTTTGACGGGAAGTAAAAGGAATTATAGTTTTGGCTATAGTTTCCTCCGCTTTGACCTTAATGTCGAAGGATGGGGCTCTTTCCTGAAAATTTTTTTCAAAATAACTTTGAGCCGTTCGTGCGTCACTTTCTGAATTAAGCCATTTTGTTAAATCATATGCCAGCATTTTTTTATACCTTATTGGGTTTTCTCCATTTTTAATGCTTTCTTCAATTTTCTTAATCTGAGAAAGCGGTTTATCTGTGAGTAAAGTAAAACAATTTATTATAGAATCATCAGAAAGAGTCATTATTTTTCCATAAAATTCTGTCGGTTTATCTGTGAGTCCTATTACATTTCCTTCGGTTTTGCCAATTTTTTTGCCTTTGCCATCGGTGAGTAAGGGAAGTGTCATGACATACTTTTCTTTATGGAGAATGTTTCGCATCAATTTTCTTCCGATAAGCATATTAAATTTTTGGTCTGATCCACCGATTTCCAAGTCGACGTTCATTGCTACAGAGTCGTAGCCTTGCATAAATGGGTATAAAAATTCGTTCATGTAAACATCTAGACCACGTTTAAGTCTTTGCTGAAACATATCCCTTTCTATTATCTGAGAATACGTCAAGTTATGTGCCAAACTAAAAAATTCCATCGTACTCATTTTGGCGAGCCATTTGCTATTGAATTTAATTTCGACAGGGTTGTCTCCAGTAAATTTGAGTACCCTTCCTGCCTGTTCTTTATAAGTTTTTGCGTTTTTTAATACCTCTTTCCGGGAAAGCACTTTTCTTTCCGTGGTCTTGCCGCTAGGATCACCCACCATTCCGGTGAAGTCTCCGATCAAGAAGATAACATGGTGACCAAGCTCCTGAAACTGTGCTAATTTTCTTAATGCAACAGCGTGTCCTATGTGGAGTTGATTTCCTGTTGGATCGACTCCTAGATAAAGAGTAATCTTCCTCTCTTTCATTAGACTGGCGAGACCCTCTTTAGATGGCAGGATCTCTTCTACCCCCCTTGTTAGTACTTCTTGGATTTTATCCATATATCTGATTCTAAGACTTTGTTACCATCCAATCAATTAATAGACTGTCTGATAAGGTGTCAAGGCAGTCAATAATTTTGTCTGATTTATGGTTTTGAAATGCTAGCGGCAGTTCAGTACAGCCTAATATGACAGCATCTAAATCTTTATTTTTGATGAATTTATCAGTTAGGCGTATAAGTTTTTCGATAGCAGCGCGACTGTTATTGTTTGCAATTTCTTCGCGTATGACAGTTTCACTAAGATCAAGCAATCTTTGTGATGGGAGTATTAATTTTACATCAGTATTTTGGAAAGCCTTTGAGTATAGTTTTGATCTGACGGTTGTCTTTGTTGCCAGAAGGCCAACCCTTTTGAATCTTAAATTCATGACCCTGTTTTTAACGGATTCGATAAGCGATATCATCTTTCCACCTGAGACGGTGGAAAGTTTCGGGAAGAGAATATGCCCGGTATTGCATATCATTGCGATTTTTTGACACCCTGCGTTTGAAAGAAACATCACTCTTTCGGTTAAGATCTTTTCTGCTTGCGGAAGGGCCTCTGTATCTGAAATGAAATCTGTTACTGGAACAGAATTGAGTAAGATTTCTGGGAATTCATCACCATTTTTAGCTCCACGGATGGCTGCTTTTTTAAGCAAGATTTGTAGGAAACTTGCACTAGCGAAAGGCCCCATTCCTCCTATCAGACCGATTTTCGGTTTATTCTTCATAATTGTTATACAACGGGCATGGCCATAAAAAAACCTCCTTGCGGAGGTTCGTCTATTTTCTTTTCTTAAGCCACTAAATAGTCGCTCCGCGTTTAAGGAGGTCAAAATAGTGCCAATAAACTTCTATACTCATAGATTTAGTTTATCATCTTAGTTCGAAAATTGCCAAAAAATGTTATATGTTATATTAATAATGGCTGAAATCCTGCTTAGTGTCCAAAACACGTTTGCATAAATTAGGCATTTAGATTGTTAAATTCTGGACATCTTTGTTAGAATAGTGCTAGGTTGTGAGGTGTTTTTCAAAACGCTTCAATGACTTGCCGCAACACCTTAAAATAAGGTAGAAATGCGAGTTTTAAAAAAATCTATGATTTCCCGTAATATCTGGAGGGATAGAAGAAGGTATAGGACGAATGTAGTTAAGAGTAGAAAAGTTGTCCTGTTTGCCAAGTTGGCCTTTCTGGGAGTAATACTTCTCGCTATTCTTATGTTTGTAGCAGTTCCAATTTTTTCTCTGACACTTCCCTCTCCCGACAAAATTGTTCGAACCCAAGGCTTTGCAACACAGATTTTAGACAGAAATGGCCAGGTCCTTTATGATGTTTATGCCAATCAAGATAGAACCCCAGTATCCCTAAGCGATATTCCGGATTATCTTAAGGAGGCTACAATTGCCACCGAGGACAAAAATTTTTACACACATCCCGGCTTTGATCTTTTGGGAATTTTGAGAGGACTTTCCAGAATTGTTACCACAGGTAGAGCAGAAGGGGGTTCAACTTTAACCCAGCAACTTGTCAAAAATGTGCTTTTGACGGATAACAGAACAATAACCAGAAAAATTAAAGAACTTGTCTTGTCTCTCGAAATAGAAAGAAAATATTCAAAGGATCAGATTTTACAAATGTATCTTAATGAAGTTCCTTATGGAGGTACTGCTTGGGGAGTTGGTGCAGCGGCACAGACATATTTTGGCAAGGATGTTAAAGACTTGGACTTAGTCGAATGTGCGATTCTGGCAGGTATGCCTCAAAGTCCTTCCACTTATTCTCCTTATTCGTCCACACCTAGGGCTTACATAGCAAGAGCCACCGCTGTTTTGAGACTTATGCAGGAAGACGGATATATTACCTCAGATCAAGAAAAAACTGCGGATGCAATGCTTCCTAACGTTTCTTTTCAACCCCGCGGGGCGGGACTTAAAGCTCCCCATTTTGTTCAGTATGTTGAGCAAATTCTTGATAATACCTACGGGCAAAATGTAGTTGAGCAGGGGGGTTTGAAGGTTACAACCACACTTGATCTTAATTTACAGGACGAGGTGCAACAGATTGTGACGGACGAAATTGCTAAAGTTGAATCTCAACATATTACAAACGGAGCTGCAATAGTGATTGATCCTGAAACCGGAGATATCCTGGCGATGGTCGGGTCAAAAGATTTTAATTCATCGGAAGGCGGCCAAGTTAATGTCACTACCTCTCTAAGACAGCCTGGAAGTTCTTTTAAACCATTCACTTATGTTACGGCTTTCAAAAAAGGATATACCCCGGCCACACTCTTGATGGATGTACCCACATCTTTTCCGGGAGGTACAGGGCAGCCGGATTACACACCAGTTAATTATGATGGAAAATTTGTGGGTCCGATTCAAGTGCGCTATGCCTTGGCAGAAAGCCGTAATATTCCAGCCGTGAAAATGCTTGATATGGTGGGAATTAAAGACGTCCTGCAAACAGCAACGGATATGGGAATTACCACCCTTCCCCCGACCCAAAACACTCTTAGTAGAGTCGGTCTTTCGTTGACGCTTGGAGGAGGTGAGGTACGTTTAATTGACATGGCAACTGCATACTCAGGATTTGTTAATGGTGGGGATGTAATTTCTCCGACTGCGATTTTAAAGGTAACTGACTCAAACGGAAAGGTTTTGGAGGATAACCACCCGCAAAAAGGCAAGCAGGTGATAACTCCTTCACAGGCTTTTTTAATTGATTCTATTCTTTCTGATAACGATGCCAGGGCTCCTGAGTTTGGTACGAATTCATACCTCAATGTTCCTGGATACGATGTGATGGTTAAAACTGGAACGACTAATGACAAAAGAGATAACTGGACAATAGGTGGTAACGATAATGCGATGATTGGAGTTTGGGTTGGAAATAACGACAATTCTCCTATGAAAAATGTTGCATCTGGAATTTCCGGAGCCTCTCCCATTTGGCACAATATTGTTCTCCAGGCTATGAAGGACAAGCCAAAAGTTACATTTACGCCTCCGCCTGATATAGTTACCGCGCAGGTGGATACAGTTTCCGGGTATGCAGCACATGATAGTTTTCCATCGCGTCCCGAGTTTTTCATAAAGGGAACGGAACCGACAGGAGCTGATCCTGTTCATGTACTTCTGAAAGTTTGCAATAGCGATGGAAATTTAGCCAACCCGAGCGATATTGCTTCAGGAAATTTTACAAGTAAAGAATTCTTTATATTTAAAGAAAGTGACCCATCGGTTACCCCCGGAGGAGATAACAAATGGCAGGATGGAATAAATAATTGGCTTACGACCCAGACAGATTCTAGATATCATCCGCCTACTAACTATTGTGGTACGGGGAATCCTCTCGATGTGGAATTTACCGGCCCGCATGATCAGGATTCAAACATTTCTGCGGGAAATATTACAGTTAACTTTACGGCTAATTCAAATTCGGCCATTACTGAAGCAGACCTTTTGGTTAATGGAAGCCAAAAATGCAATTATAATAACGGATCGAATAACTACAGCTGTACGGTCAATTTGAGTAATGGTGTTTATCAACTTAAGGCTGAAGCGACAGACGCAAATAATAATAAATCCGATAGAACAATCACAATTGGTGTGGGAGGTCCCTGGAACCCTTCTCCGACTCCAACTTCCACACCTTCTCCTTTGCCAACCTCGACGCCGTGAATCGATCTGTTGTAATGGGATGGTATAATACTTCTGGAGTGACAATAGAAGGTGTAAAAGAGACTGATCAGGATCCCTATGTTAGTTTTAGAGATGACAATTCCCCACATTGGATGATTATTAGGCAAGTAATTGAAAATTGTTTTGAGGATCATAAGATTCCTGATGATTTAAAACCTCACATCATCGAATGGACTAACCTAAGAGGTCAGTTGAAAACAGGAGAATTGCCCAGAGAAGAATTTAACAATATATATCAAATGTTTGGTGATGCCCACAATGAACTTTTTAATAACTGTCTTTTTGTCAGCGCGATACGAATAATTACTAATAAAATTCCAGTTGCCGGTTAATTGGACTTTATGTTTCCACCAAACCTTTCCTTTACCTTTTGGAGAATTTTATTTCGTAACCCCTCCACTTCTTTATCAGTTAAGGTTTTATCAGAATCCTGATACCAGATTCTGAATGTGTAAGAATCTTTATAGATATCCTTTAGTTCAACGTTGTCAACCAATCGGTTAGTTGAAAGTATTGCCCCCGAAACTTCACCGACTTTAGTTTTTTCAGGAAGAACAAATGTCAGGTCTTCGATTTGTGGAGGATATTTAGGTATTCCTTTATAGGAGATTACCTCAGGGCAAAGTTTGCGTAGTCTCTCTGAATCAAATTCGTAATAGATGAAATCGGAATTATCCAGTACCCCAAAAGCTCCTACAACTTCACCCCTGACAATAATATTTGCGGAGTGACCGGCCGAAAATCCATTGATATCCTGGGTTACAAATTGTCCGTAAACATGCAGTTTTTCAAGAAGGGCTTCGATAATTCCTTTAGCGTCGCGATATTCATAACCGGAAAAGATCCCGGCGATGGTCATTTTTTCCTCAGGTAAATTATTTGAACGGGGAATGTAGATATTGGCAACTTCGAAAAGATGAAAGCTGTCAAAAATTTTTGCATTTTGGATAGCCGCAGAAGCGAGTGATGGCATTAAGGAAGTTCTTAAATACTCTGTGTCAATTCCCAGAGGGTTTTTAAGCTTTAGAGATTTTGAATCCGTGAAGGATTTGGGAACAAGAGATAACGTATAAAC
The DNA here is from genome assembly GCA_021790215.1 of bacterium. Taxonomy (GTDB): domain Bacteria; phylum Patescibacteriota; class Microgenomatia; order UBA8517; family UBA8517; genus JAJYIG01. The sequence continues at coordinate 91 of JAJYIG010000054.1, read as the reverse complement.
TTCGACTCCGCCCCAACCGCTTAAGTAATTTTTAACATTTTCTTCGAATTTGAATTCGGGGTTAACCGGACGATCTGGGATTGCTCCATCC
>JAJYIG010000053.1 GCA_021790215.1 bacterium | reverse complement strand
TCCCAGCGCTCAGAATAATCTCCGGATTTGGTGTAAAGATGCAGAACTTAGGTTCAGTTTTGCTTCTCTTAGTATTATGGGACATCTTTCCTACCACGCCTCTTATCACTTGAGAAAGGCTGGTGCTAATAAGATTAATTCCAAGGATATTAACGTATTTTGGGGATTTTCCTAACTTTTTTTGACTAAAATTTTGCATATCTTTTAGGTAATTGACTTATAATTTGCAGACTTTTATTAATTGATCTCACTTTTACCGCATTCCAAGAGACCCTATAAGGAAGATCAATATTGTCTTCAAAAAATCACTATAGTATCATTTACTATAATATATATCATCAGATTAGTCAAATTAAAAAATTAACAATTCTGTACAACTTTTATATTCAATACCTGAGCCTAGCTTTTAGGACTTATCCTCAATATACCAACATTTATAAATCTAAGAACATATATTACTATGCGATAGAAATACACCAAAATGTTTGCCCAAAGTTTGTCATTAATGATATAGAACAAAAGTAAATAAATATAAATCCTATATCACTTTTTCCGTCATATAAAAGTTCCGACCCTATAGCACAGATTGCGATTTGCGAAACTCAGGTAGAGTAATCAACCAGGCAAGGTTATATAAAACTTGTTTCATATATTATTTCCTTGCAGTAATGCTTCTTTTCCAGAGTTCAATATTTTCCAAAACCAACCCTGTTCCGCGAACTACACAGAGAAGAGGCTCATCGGCAACGTGAGCCGGAACTCCTGTCTCCTGGGTCATAAGTTTGTCGAAATTCCTTAGAAGTGAGCTTCCCCCGCTCATAACAATCCCTTTATCAATAATATCAGAGGCAAGTTCCGGTGGAGTATCCTCTAAAACCCCCTTTACCGCACCGATTATCTGCATCAGGATAGGCTTTATGGCATCAGTTACCTGTGCCGAGGTTACAATCACTGTTCTCGGAAGGCCAAAAACCAAATCCCGGCCGGAAATTTCCAGTTTTTCCTCTTTGGCCAGAGGTGTTGCTGAGCCTATTTTGAGTTTAATCTCCTCCGCAGTCGTATCCCCCACAATCAAGTTATTTTTCTTTTTAAGGTAAGACTGGATCGCTTCATCAACTTTATTGCCTGCAACTCTTGCAGACTTGTGGGTTACAACTCCTCCAAGAGAGATTACGGCTGCTTCTGTTGATCCTCCACCAATATCAACTATCATGTGTCCCGAAGGTGCTGAGACTGGAATCTGAGCTCCAATTGCAGCAGCCAAGGGTTCATCAATAAGATATGCATGTCCGGCTCCTGCGGAAAGAGTGGCATCAAGGGCAGCACGGCGCTCCACTTGTGTACAACCGGCAGGCACACAAACCATCACATCAGGCTTAAAAAATCTAAACCCACCCACCACTTTGCTGATAAAATACCTGAGCATTGCTTCGGTTACCTGGTAATCAGCTATTACACCATCACGCATGGGACGACTGGCAATAAGAGCTTCCGGAGTCCTTCCAAGCATTCTTTTAGCCTCCTCCCCAACTGCTACAACCTTGTTATCATCAGCCGAGATAGCCACAACAGTAGGTTCATTGACAATAAGGCCTACCCCGGCCACCCAAACGAGGGTATTGGCAGTTCCCAAATCAATAGCAATATTTTTATGTAACATTCGTTCAGTTTATCAGTATTTTGGGACAGAAAACAAAGCCTGGCAGAAAACCGGCTAATTCAGCATTATAGCAGAATACCACCTATTAGATGTATAATTAGCCTCGATGACAAAAATAAGAATTTTTTTCTTTGTACTGACCATCATTGTGGTAGGTTTGGTAGGCATTTTCGCTTCATACTACGCCAGAGGTTACAGGCTGAATGTCAAAGCTCTCACGGAAAAAGGAGTGTTTGAGTTTCAGCCTAATGGAATCTTGGTAATCAAATCCGAGCCGGACGGAGCCTCTGTCTATATAAATAGTGAGCTAAAAACGGCAACAAACGCCTCTCTTTCCCTTTCTCCCGGAACTTACGATGTGGAAGTCAAAAAAGACGGTTATTTCAGTTGGTATAAAAGGCTTACTATTGAAAAAGAAATTGTGACTCAGGCTTCGGCCTCTCTTTTTAAGACTGTTCCATCTCTCTCCCCGGTCACATCGGGAGGTGCTGTAAATCCTGTCACATCAGATGACGGCACTAAAATCACCTTTGCAGATAAAACAGGGCTTTGGACAATGGATACATTTAGTCTTCCCTTGGGATTTCCCAATGAGCCCAAGAAAATCACTGATGGGGACATGACAAACGCTAGTTATACATTTTCTCCGGACGGTAATCAAATACTTTTGACTACATCAAATAGTGTATATCTGATAGATTCGGGATCATTTACCTCCCAAGCGCAAAGGGTCAATATTGCATCAACAAAAAATAGCATCCTAACCCAATGGAGCGCTCAAAGACAGAGTAAATATCAGGATATTTTGAAAAATTTGCCACCCCAAATCGATGATATCTTTACCAGAAAGACCTCGGCTCTTGTACTTTCTCCGGATCAAACCATGATTCTTTATACTGCAAGCGCATCCGCTACTATTCCAGAAGGACTTATTCCGCCCCTTCCAGGCTCTTCAACACAAGAGCAGCAAAGGGGTTTACAGCCGGGTGCAACTTACGTCTTTGACACCAAAGAAGACCGAAACTTTCTGATATCGGACCAGCCAGTTAATTTATCTGATCAGACAGACAAAAATTCAGCCAATTTACCCTCTTTAAGATGGATGCCAAGTAGCAGGCTTCTTCTTTTAGCCGGAGAGGGTCAGATTGTGGTTATGGATTACGACGGGACAAACAGACAAATTGTATATTCAGGTTCTTACGTTGCGCCTTTTGCATTCCCCTATTCAAACACAACAAAGCTTTTAATTCTCACCAATTTGGGAGCTGCAACATCAAGCGCCAATCTCTACACTCTTACGGTTAAATAACCGATTCCTGTAAAGTAGCCAAATGTATAGAGATAACCCGTCTCTAGTTGACTTACCTTATTCATCTTATTACCATGAAGTGTGCCCAGACTTATACCCAAAAGTAAAGTCGAAAAAATCAAGAGATTACGATCCCGTGGTTGGAGCCTACCGGAAATCCACAGAGAGGTAAAAGTAGGTTACGGATCAGTCTCCAGATATATACAGGGTGTAGAGATCTTACCGCAATATCAAGAAATCTGGTTAGACAAAAGAAATGGAAGCAAAGCCAGAAAAGTGAGATTGGAGAAAGACGCTACTCAAAAAGCCAAAAAAGAGATTGTAAATCTTAATACTAAAGAGAAACTCATTTTCTTATCAGCTTTGTATTGGGGTGAAGGTGGAAAAACAGATTTTAATTTTACAAATTCTGATCCTGAAATGATAAAGGTGTTCGTTTCTGGTCTAAAAGATATCCTCAAAATCAAACAGGAAGAGATCAAGGCTTCTATCAGAATTTACGAGGATTTAGATAAATCGATCTGTTTAAAACATTGGTCGAAAATAACTGGCACACCGGTAAGTAAGTTTCTAAATATTAATATCCTAAAGGGCAAAAAGTCAGGAAAGTTGCAATACGGTCTTTGCCGAATAAGGATCAAAAGGGGTGGAAATATGCTAAAATACCTCTTAGCCTTGAATAAAAGGATTGCGGAGTTATATTAAGTCCCCATAGTTCAACGGATAGAACAAGGGTTTCCTAAACCTTAAATCCAGGTTCGATTCCCGGTGGGGACACATATTTGATTGATAATTCTCGGGGTGTAGTGAATCGGTATCACGGAGTGTAGGTCATCGGTAGACCGCCACGTTCGGGACGTGGAAGCAGAGGGTTCAATTCCCTCCACTCCGACAAAGGTTCAATACCGCTCCATGCGACTCGATAATTCTTCAGAATTGAGATAAAACGAGGCAAGATATATGAAATTGTAAATTTCATATTCCGGAGCACCCCAACACAATTATTAATAGCTTCTTTATGTACAGCAATTTAAAACGACCTATTGTGAAGCACTGCCAGCTAAAAAATCAAATCAAGTAGACTCTAACTTATTAGGAAGTAGTTCACTGCCATACATTACAAACCAACCTCAGAAGGTAGAGTATTTAGCATAAACTCTTCAGGCTTTTCAACAAAGATTATTCTTTTACCAATTGACTGAGCAAAGCCAATCTCGATTAATGCAGATGCACCTACATACCCTTCCGGATCACATATAACCAAGGCATCAGATCTCTTTATCGACTCTAAATGGTGTCTTTCTAAATCAAGAGGTGATACATCTTCCTCGCCTCCAAAAACGACAAACTCTTCACCGGGATTTTTTGGTTCTGTAAACATTGGGCTCAGAACCTCAATTCCATTCTTAATAAGTTCTTTACGAATTCTTAATATATATTCGAGATGCTTTCTGAAACTACCACTAATAGTTGCATATCTAAATTCTCGTCTTACTACACCATTAATTAAATTTGAATTTGATGGAACGATATTTTCAATGCCATATTTTTCAGAGATTGCTTGAGCAATTGCACTACATGCTCTCGCTCCGTGCATCCAAGTAGGGTTTTCTAACATCAAATTTTCTAGTTCTTTTAAGGTTACCTTATTAAATATTTCTTCATTTCGTCGAGAAAGGTCATTAACAGAGATAATCGAGGGATGGTCGGTATCTTTAAATAACAAGTTTGAACTTAAATTTCTGGAAGGACTTCAGCGATCTGTTTGAGCATTGAAACTACCACCGGGGCGGAAAGAAGGCTCACCGATTGCACACCGTTATCATCTTTTACACTCCAAGGTTTTTCAATGACCTCAATTTTGTCACCTTTCAATTTAAAAGAATACTCCGGTGTTATTTCATAATCGTCAAAATACTTTGAAGATTCGGCTTCAGCTACATGATTCCTCAAAAGGACCTTGGGAACACCGTGCAGTGCAAACGCTTTTCTCAATATCTCCTCATCTTTATCTAGACGGTCACGGATAGGGCCAATTCCCAAATTATCTCCTTCCTTGGGTTCCATCCTAAACCCTCCTGTGCAGCGCGGGCTGTCGCAGAGCAAATAAAACTTTTTGGTTTTTGGATCATATTCATATTTACTGGTTATAAGGAGTTTTGTGTTCCTGGTATTTTTGCAGTTGGGACAAACGACTCGGTATTTTATTCTCTCATCGATCACGGATTCTGGAATATCAATCAAAATAAACATATCGGGATCGTCTCTGTAACCGATTAAATCACGGAAGTATAACGAGTATGAAACCTGATCAAGTTCGCGCGGAAGTCCATCTATAAATAATGTCTTACCCTTAAGATCTTCAATTGTAAGTTTAGGAGAGCCAAAATAAACTCTGTTGGGAGTAATTTCGATTGAGTCCTACCAGTTAAAGCATCACAAGCGTCCTCAAAAGAAATATAGCCTCTATAAAGCTTCTTTAGACGCTCAAACTTAGGAGATTTCTTGAAATTCTCCCAATCAGTGCTCGTATTCCGAACAACATCTCCAATAGAAACCAATGCGACTTTGTCGGCACCGAAAATCTCTGTAAAAATTTGGGAGTAAGTTCCCTTGCCCGAGTTTTTTTTGCCAATTAAATAAGCAACAAAAGTATTTTTATCCAAATACTCCTTAATTTTTTTTATTTCCAGTCCTACTTTTGCTTTAAAGTAAGCATCACGTCCTTCGGGAGAGTTTAGATCAAACTTTTTAGTCAAGCCTTTAATTTTTGTGCCTATTATAGGAAATTCCAAACCCTTCATGCAAGTAATTGTACAAATTTTTCCTTTTTAGTAAAAGGTCCAATTACAGCCAAATTAAGCCGATTTGGATTAAACAGCCTTTTGGCTTCATAAATAACATCATCAATGGTTACGGCGTCAATTTTTTTATAGATCTCCTCCGGTGTCAAAATTTCCTTCA
>JAJYIG010000052.1 GCA_021790215.1 bacterium | reverse complement strand
TATATGCTACATGGGCTTGAACTCTTGTTTGCATTATTGGCTATATTTTAATCCAAACAAACAAGTTTCAGGCTTCACTTCCTCTGCGGGTTGACACCCGCAGTTTCAAGTATGGTAGGTATGAATTTTACCAATATCAAAAAATACATTCAGGAACAGAAAGAAGGTATTTTACAAAAGGTGTAAAACCATGACCTTCAGGCAGTATGTGGTTTATTTTAATGTTTAACTCCGCAACGACATCTTGACAACGTTTCCATCTTCTATATAATATTGTATAGACTATGGAAACGTATACTTCGCTTCATCAGGTGATATCCCAACTGAATCAGTCCAAAAGTCGAATTATTACTTCAAAGGTTTTAGCCGACCTTTTTCCGAAGATATCACGCCAGGGCCGTTATGAAATTATTCAACGTATGCTTCATAAAGATTTAATCCGGAAAGTTATTAGTGGCATTTATGAATTTACGGAAAGACCGCTATCTGCGTTTGAGAAAGCTCAGGCTATTGAGCCAAATTCGTATATTAGTTTAGAAACAGCCCTTAACTATTATGGTATCCTACCGCAATTTCCTCATGTGATCACATCAATTACCAGTGGCAAGACGAGAACTAAAGAAAGTAACCAAACGTATGAATATATACATATAAAACCAGATTTGTATACCGATTTTCAGAAAATAGATGATTTTCTCATTGCTACTAAAGAAAAATCCTTAGCAGACTATTTATATTTGGCTTCTAAGGGATTGCGTAATGATGATATTTCTGAGCTTGATCTTAAAGAAGTGAATAAAACTCTGTTAAATAGATATCCGTGGTGTAAAAAATATGTTAAGTGACGATCAATTAAACCATTATTCGCGTTTAGCTAAGATTGATAAGGTGTCTATATTTCGGGAATATCTTCAATGGGCATTTTTATTAAACTTTTATCGAAATGAAGGTCTCAGTAAGACATATTTTAAAGGTGGAACTTGTCTGAGGTTGATTTTTGGTTCGGGCAGATTTTCAGAAGATTTAGATTTTTCCTCCGACCTATCAGCGAACGAAATTGATACTTATATTTCTTCTAGCATAAATGAACTGCGCCATGAGTTTTTCGGCATAGCTTTTAAACCGGTTGAAAGTGTTTTTGGGACTAGCCGAAAGATCCAGATTCAGACCGATTTAATGCCGTTTCCTACCAGTATTAGGTTGGATTTTTCTAATAGACACGATGTTCTTGATCCGGAGATAACAACTCCAAAGACTGATTATCCGTTTTCTATACTGACTCCAATTTCACACTTATCCCTTAAGGAGATATTATCAGAAAAAGTTAGGGCAATTATGAATAGAAGAAAAGGTCGTGATTTGTATGATCTTTATTATCTACTAGCCCGAAATGTAAAACTTGATACTGAATTTATTCAGAAAAAGTTGGACTTTTACAAAGAAAAGTACTCTCTTAATGCATTGGCTGAAATTGTTTCGAAGTGGAGTCCTGATGAATTAAAACACGATCTGGAGCCTTTCTTGCCCGTTGATGTTAGAAGAATTATCCCGGATTTACCTGGTATGACATCTAAATTATTACGTTCGACGGCTCGTGGCTAATATTTTGAAGATAAGCTTAATCTTCCTTACATTAATCCACAGCCTTTAGGTTGGTGGAGCAAATATAGTTTGTGGCATGCTTTCTATTAATGTTGAAGTACCGACATGGTGCACATACAAAAACCAGAATTTTGATTCATTTTGGTTAGATGGCTACTTTACTGAGACCATTGGAGCAATGAATTTTACCAATATCAAAAAATACATTCAGGAACAGAAAGAAGGTATTTTACAAAAGGTGTAAAACCATGACCTTCAGGCAGTATGTGGTTTATTATTTAACACTATGACGTCTAACTTTGTGTTAAACTTCAAGCATGAAACAGCTTTACGAGAGTTACCATTCTAATCGTAAATTACAAAAGTGGGTAATTTCTGAAGACAATTTTACCTATAAAAACATTATTCAAATTTTGAAAAGATATATTAGAGCACCAAAACGCATTTTGGACATAGGCTGCGGTGTGGGTACTGTTGATTTTTACCTTGTCTCAAAAGGGTGTGTGGTTGTCGGTATCGATATTTCCAGAAATGCTGTTCAAACCGCACAAAAAAACGCAAATTTATTAAAACTGGGAAATAAAGTAAATTTTGAACAAATGGCTTTTCCGGCAAAGATCCCCAACGGGCAGTTTGATATTATAGTTTGTTCCGAAATCTTAGAGCACATAAAGCAAGACAAAGAGGCAGTCGGTAAATTCAGGAACATTCTTAATAAGAATGGGCTTGTAATCGCATCCTCTCCAACAGAAAATGCACCTCTATACAAACTTGGATTACTAAAAGAATTTGATAAAAAGGTCGGGCATTTACGGCGTTACACAGAGTCTGAATTTAAGAAATTATTCATCAATTCAGGGTTTAGGATTTTGGAAATTAAAAATACGGAGGGGGTTTTGAGAAATTTTCTTTTCACTAACCGATTTACAGGCCCTCTGTTACGAATTGTAAACAAATGGCCGTTCTCAAAAATTGTTTCTTTTATTGATGATATAACAATTTCAATATTTGGTTCTTCACAAATATATATTGTTGCTAAGAAACAATGACAAAAGATGATATTTGGGATACAAATTGGTTAAAGAATTATGCCCCCGATGTTCATCCAGAAATCATATCCTTAGTTAAAAGGTATTCACCTGGTAAAAAGATTCTTGAAATAGGTTATGGTACGGGTGGAGATCTCACGAGATTGTCTAAACTTGGATTTGATTGCTGGGGACTTGAGAAAAGTAGGGTTTCATATGACTTAAGCAAGAAGAAGAACTTTGTAGCAGTTTTAGGAGACGGGGAACAAGCACCCTTTCCTGATAAGATATTCTATCTAATATTTCATCAGGGAGTTTTGGAACATTTTAAAAATCCTAGTAAATTTTTATCGGAACACCGTCGCATTTTAAAAAACGGTGGAATCGTTGTAATTGATGTGCCTCATAAGTGGAACCTTTTTACGATATATAAGCAGATTTATCAGCTTTTTGGGATGTGGTATGGTGGTTGGGAAACTAGTTTTAGCGCAAGTGAATTAAGTGCATTACTAGAAAAAAATGGGTTTGAACCGCTATTGGTATCATATAGAGGCATCTTTCCCCATCAATGGGGTAAGTTTTTATTTCCAGAAAACATCGTTGAGAATAAAAATATCAAAAGACTTCTTGCCAAAAGACCTGCCAAATATATTCAAAATTTTATACGATTTGTCTACGAGAAGAGTAAGTTTTTACAAAAAATAAGTGCATACAATGTTATTATAGTAGCCAGAAAAGTATGAGAATAGGATTTGATGGGAGATATGCAGAGGGGAACCTTGTTGGGGTGGGGAAGTATATCCAGAGCCTGATTATAGAACTTTCAAAATTGGGTGTTGAGTGTGTAATTTTTTATTCCAACAAACCGGAAGTTGAAATTAAAGGGAAGAACATTAAATCAGTTATACTTCACTCGGAAAATCGTTATCTTTTCGAACAAGCTTTACTTCCAGCTGCACTTAAAAAAGAGAAAGTTGATTTATATCATGCGACGGGTAATGTAGGTGTACCGGTTTTTTGCCCCGTTCCCGCAGTTCTGACTATACACGATATAATTCCTTTGGAGATTAAAGATTATTTTTCCTATTCACCCGCCCCATTTCTTTCAAAACTTTCTTATATTTCTAGGTTAAAATCTTCGTTATTGAAATCGGTTAGGATAGTTACAGTTTCAAATTTTGTTAAAAGGGAGCTGGTTAAAAAAATGGGAGTACCTTCAGAAAAAATAACGACAATCTATTCCGGAGCTCCGAATATTATTAAAGGAGGGAAATTACCGAAGGAACTTACTGGTAAAAAATACATTTTGAATAATGGAGGAATTGATATTAGGAAGAATCTGGATAGATTAATTGAGGCATACCAGGTTATACATAAAAAATACCCCGATGTGTATCTGGTTATTACCAGTGAAAATTCGCGCATGAAGAAGGATTTGGAAACGTTGACTAACAAGCGGGGACTATCCAAGTTTGTGTTATTTACCGGATATGTAGATGATAAAAGCCTGACTTCTATCGTTCGATCGTCTTTTATGGTTTGTTATCCAACCCTTTCTGAAGGGTTTGGCTTTCCAATATTAGAGGGATTTGGAAATGGAGTGCCGGTTGTTTCATCAAATACATCATCGCTTCCCGAGGTTTCGGGTAGTGCCGCGCTTTTGGTAAATCCTAAAAATGTAGGTGAAATCGCAGGTGCAATGGAAAAAATCCTAACTGATAAAAAACTTAGAGATAGAATGGTCTTGAAAGGAAAAGGCCAGTACAATATGTTCAGTTGGGCTAAAACCGCTCATGAATATCTCGATTTGTATAACCACATTTAATGAAGAGGGGAGCATAGGTGCACTTCTCGACTCGCTCTTGGTACAAACCAAAAAGCCTGACGAAATTGTTGTTGTGGATGGGGGGTCTACTGATAAAACAATTGAAATAATTCGCCATTATCAAAAGAAAGACAGGCGGATAAAACTTCTTACAGAAAAATGTTCCAGGGCAAAAGGGAGAAATTTGGGAGTAGAAATTGCCAAAAACGATATTATAGCCATAACGGATGCAGGGTGTGTTGCGGATCCGGATTGGCTTAAAAATCTCACAGCCTCATTTGCTACGGGTAGGGTCGATATTTCAGCCGGATTTTACAAAATGGTAGGGGATTCTAGGTTCCAAAAAGCCGAGTCGGTCTTTTTGGGCGTAACTCCTCGGAAATTTGATATTAATTTTTTGCCGTCAACACGGTCAATGGCATTCAGAAAAAATGCGTGGGAGTTAGTTGGGGGATTTCCGGAAGGGAAAGGGAATTCTGCCGAAGATACGGACTTTAATTATAAAGCGGTTAAATTGGGATTGAAGTATTCACGCGTGAAAAATGCAGTTGTAGAGTGGGGGATGCCGCGTACATTAAATGAATTTAGATTTAAGATTTTTGAATATGCAAAGTGGGATGCAAAATACGGAATTTGGTGGCATCCAATACAACGCTTTATGTCGCACAATATTAAGGCTGTTCTTATCCTTTTAAGATATATTTTGGGCTTTGGAATTCTTCTTTTGAGTTTTAAATACCATTCTGTACTGCCCATCTTTCTTATCTTTTTATTTGCTTATTTATTTTGGTCTTTCAGAAAAGTTTTTTTGGAATTCAGAAGTTGGGAGGTGGCCGTCTATGGTCCCATTCTTCAAATAACAGCTGATATCGCCGTGATGTCAGGCTTCATATCGGGTATAATTGGCTAAATGGGCTACCTGAAAGAAACTCTTAAAGGAATTACATGGATGACGGCATTGGAGGGGGTTACTAAGTTGGTGGCTGTCGGGAAAATTGCGGTTCTTGCAAGAATTTTGACTCCTTCACAATTCGGTTCGTATGGTATTGCACTTCTTGTTCTTGGTCTTTTGGAAGTTCTGACAGAAACCGGAATAAATGTTTTCTTAATTCAAGAAAAAGATAATATTGAAACCTATCTTGATTCTTCTTGGGTGGTTTCAATAATGAGAGGCGCTCTTATTGCTCTTTTAATTACTGCAACCTCCCCCTTTGTTGTTATGTTTTTCAACACGCCGCATGTGGGCTATTTACTTTATTTAGTTGCTGCAGTTGCTTTTGTACGTGGTTTTATAAATCCGATGGAAGTTCTTTTCCAAAAAAAATTGGAGTTTATGAAAGTTTTTATGTTCCAAGGCGGACTTTACCTACTGGATGCGGCAGTTGCCATTACCCTCGGATTTTTGACACATTCTGAGTCGGCAATGATTATAAGCATGTTGGTTTCTGCATTTACGGAAGTAATTTTAAGTTTCTTGATTTTTAAGGAAAGACCCCGTTTCAGATTGGAAAAAGAAAAATTTATGAAAGTCTTTCATAGTGGTAAATGGGTGACTGGTGCAGGGATTTTTTCCT
>JAJYIG010000051.1 GCA_021790215.1 bacterium | reverse complement strand
ATGTGTAGAGACTATATACCTGGGTACATTCATTAAATGAACGTACATTAGATAGTCCAAACCTTTTGGTAACAGAAGGAAGCACGGAGAAGGTTGCGAGTTCGAGTCTCGTCGACCCCGCTCACTGTGTTTGCGTGGCCTCCGATTCTCGATAATGCCTCAAGAGGTACTTCATGTCGTGCATACGAGTCTCGTCGACCCCGCTTAGTAAACTTACGCTCTTAAGGATTGGGCGTAAGTGAGACTATAAATCTTTGTTGGTAGTCAATAGTTTGGTGTTGTTGCAAGACTGGACAACATCATACCTGGTGGACTAATGTAGTTTCTTGGAACCGTTATTAAGTTTGCAGCAAATATATCCTCTGTCTCGTATGGTTCCCATTGACTCACGTTCGGAGGTAATTTGAGAAAACCAAGACCAACAGTTTCAACACGTACCGTTGTATCCACAATCTAATTATACATCGAGTCTTTGAGATAATTCTCATGATGAGCTATTTAAGAATTATTCTTAAATTTTGTATTTTCAGAATTGTCTGCTCTATCGTATTTTCGTGGTCGATTAAAAATCGAGGCCTCAAGGATTGTCCTGAATCAAGATATTCATCACAAGTTGACATATATTTATAATAATTGCCAGCCTTATTCAAAGAAACAGTACGGTTATTATATAAACCATAAGGTAAAACAAATTCGTTTATTTTATGATTGAGAAGTGTTTGTAGGTATTTTTGCGACTCCTTGAATTGAAATATTACTTCATTTTCGCTTAAAGGCTTATTTTGTCCTCTTGGGGTATTCCCATATTTACCATTTACACGAGTACTCTGTAAAACTCCTTTTTCATAGAAAGAAAGTGATGAATGCGAGACTCCATGAGAAGAAATCGAAATTCCTTTATTGTCATAATCTATTAGCATCTTGTCTGTTAGGAAGCCCTCCTTGTTCAAGCTGTTTGTAACAATAGCTAGAGTATATTTAGAAAAAATTTTAATTTTGGGGTAAACAATGTCGTGGAATGAAATGTACCCATCATCAAAATATACATGATAACTTGAAAATAATGTTTTATGACTTTTTAACAGCTGCTCTATCTGATCCAGAAGTTGCAAGTAATAATCTAAAGTTACTGTGTATTTATTGTTAATATCTTTTTCAGATTTGACAATGTTGTGAAAAATTAAGTTAAGTCGCATATTCAGATAATTTTTTAACCAACGTTCCTGGGTCTTTTATGGTCACAACTTTTATCCCAGCTTTTTGATAGTCATGCTTTATATCATCAGAGTCATCAAGTAATACAACATCCGAGTTGGATATATTATTCTGTTTCATATACGTATCGAGAAATGCAAGTTTATTGTTCGTAATGTCTCTCTTTAAACACTTTAACTCATATGAAACAAGGAAGCCGTCAAACATACTTTTAAGATCCATTGCAGGAACAGTGTAACGCATAAAAGTATCCATATTATCAGTAGCGATGACAATCTTGTGGCCTCGTTTTCTTATTTTTTTAATCAGTGAAGGAATCTTTGGAGAGACCAATTTCATACTTTGAGAACTTACGATAAGTTCTTTAAAGATTATCTCTTTTTGCAACCCAGTGACTTTCTCTAGTTCCTTGCAAATTTCTTCGGATGAATATTTTCCTCGCATCCAGAGATTTACCAAATCCTTGTTTTGTACAAAAAGGTAATTAGTAATTTTTTTATAATATCTATTATATGGATGTTTTTTTTCAGACAATTGAGACCAAAAAAGACTGTCTGAAAGTGTCTTACTCCAATCAATTAAGATATGCTTAAACTTTGTCTTGGATTGCATTTTCGGGAGTTAGCCCCAAATACTTATTGAAATAAAAATCATGTTTTTGCCAAAAGATTTTATCTTTATCTTTACGTGTGACATTTACTTTCCCATCCTCGATATGTAATCCCCCTCCAACCAGAACGGGGATCAAATAATGTCCAGATGTTGCAATAAGCTTGGTCGGCAGCGAAGTTTCTGTAAAACCATACCCCTTAAAAGATTCATTAAATCCATTCATTTTCATAGAATCTTTTCTGTCAACAACGAAGAAGCCTCCGAGCACCATGTTTGTTAAAGCCCAAGCCTTATACATACCGTGCCAACCCTTGAAATCGTTTGTATCGTGGACTATTCTGAATTCTTTTCCAATGAACTTTTTATCCTGCTCGCAACCGATCCAGGTTGGACCGTATTTACAATAAAGACGATAGTCATTCAATTTTAAATCGGCTGGTGTTAACCTGTTGAATTTGAGCTGGGGTTCTTTCGCATTTCCAAACTGGAAAAATGACACAGTAATCGCTTTTGCTTTTTTAGTTTGTCTACAATATGAATGTATTTTTAAGTGATTAAGTATTATTTGGACATCAATCAAAACATCAGAATCCATAAAAAGACAAAGATCGTATCGAGAGTTTAATAATCCGACATTTCTTGTTGAGGTCCTGCCTTTGTTTTTTTGGTTTGTAATTATTTTGAGATTGGGATAGTCAGACGATTTGATTTGCTTTTCAGCTGGGAACTTCTTCGATCCATCATCAACCACGATGACTTCAAATTTCCAATTTTTATATAAATCTAGAACATTGTTAAGTGAGTTATATAAATGATGAAGAGTAAGTCTAAAAACAGATTCGCTTTCAAAATAAGGAATTATAACCGACAAGCTAGATATATCATTAGGTTGTCTAGACAATATACAAATGACATCAAAACCATAGTCGTTGTTGTGGTTAAACAAAAGTTTCTTAAGCGTTGTTTTGTCTTTCATTTTGCAAAAAATTGGTCAGTATAGCGAACCTGCCAACTGAATAATCAGCACTAGACAAGAATTCCATAGCGTTGTGAGTGGTTAACTCTATCTGACCCTCCAAGGTTGTTAGAACGAAACCATTATTGTTTGTATAATTTCTTTTTACAAGGTCATAATACCAAAGTTGCATTGACTCGAATGTTTTTTGTTCATTGAGAAAATTTATTGGAACCCTCCCTCTTGACTCGACTCTTTTTTGAAAAACGGCTGAACTTTGGGGTTCTACATAGATCAAGACTGGTGGTACTAGAATATCTTTAGTGCCAACCTGCTTTTCAAATACGTCCAAGCTATAAAGATAGGCGTTTGGAACACTTGGCAATAGTATATTGACTGTGCGTTGAAAACTTATGCATGAATAAAAAGATCTGTCCATGACAACACCGATGTTTGTTTTCCCCGCGGTTTCTAGCGCGTCTCCACTTCTTCTCTTCTCAAGTTCTACAAAAAAATCAACTGCTCTTTTTGCTTCCTGATAACTTTCAGGTGGAAAGGCAGGAAAATTATACCCACCTCCTGAATATTTGTCATACTCGTGAACAACACCGAAACCATATAGTTTTTGCAGGGACTCTGCCAAGGTGGTTTTTCCGCTAAAGGAATTTCCTTCTAATGCAGCAATTTTGAGTTCATTTTCTATCATCTTTCGGTCTTAGATTTGATTACTGGCCTATTAAAGTATTTTGCAGTTACAAAATTGTTAACAGCCAAGACAGGTCCCACAGAATGTGTTATTAGAATTACAATTCCAGCGAATGAACTAAATATATAATCCAGGAGAGAAACCTCAGTCTTTATCTTGCCAGCAAGTCTTTCAAGAAAACTAAGTTTTAAGTAAATAATTCCAACGGGCAAAAACCAGTAAAGAAAGATAGAAAGTGACCATGCAATTAAAAATGTTGGGGTGTGTAGATATAAAGCAATTATTAAAGGTGTAAAGAGAATAGCCGATTGAAGTAACCAAATAAAACCAGTTATTTGCCCTTGTAATGTTAATAGATAAACTTCTAAAAGCGATTTATATCTTTTAAGTTTGATAACTCTTTTTTGGCATTTTGTATATTCAAGATAAGGAAAGAACCAAACTCTTTTTTGGTTTATGAGGCTACCAAATGAAGAGGGAACTTCAGAATTTTCTAGCATATAAAATGGAAGTATGGGTTCCCTTTTACAGCATTGATAATATCCAAACGGCAGATCTTCGTTTAGAGTTTCTGTTGGAAGAAATTCTTTCGAAAGTAAATCTAGCCTTACAAAAAGGCCGTGTCCCACACAATGAGATAATTGTGTATCAAAAAGTTCTGAAAGCAAATTTTTGTTTTTATTTATAGATTTTTGTGATTGTTTCCTAAACCTCGAAAGTTCGTGAATTAAAGTCCATTTTGTTTGAAACACTGCGGCAGCTCGTAAAATATAGCCACTTAATGACCTGGGCAAACTGTTATAGTTAAGACTAAATATCGAAGATTGCTGGATTATGTTTGGAATTACACCCGTACTTTTTTGGTATCTATACAATGTTTCAGAAATAGCATTTAAAGTATTTAAATTTGGCCTGGAATCTGCATTGTAAACGGCAAATATTGACTTCAGATTTTTCTTTATCTTTGTTACCTTTTTAATCACATGATTTATCTGGTGGCTCATTAGATTACCCTCTCCCGAGTAATTTACAATTTTGATTAAGTTTGTCCCTAGCCTATTGTTAATCTTAAAGGAATATAATTTTGCCAATTCATAAGTTGTAGAGAGTTCTTGAGTTTTTCGTTTTTCTTTTGCTGTGGTTACTATGATTACTTTATATTTATTTTTTGGATAATTTAACTTACTGAAATATTCAAGAGTACTTTGGATGATATTTTGCTCTCTAAGCATGGGGATACAAATAATAAAACTGTCTTTTGAGAATTTTGTTTTATTATGTTTGATTTCATTTTTTTGTAGCCAAACCATGTTTGAAACTAGTTCAAAAAGATTGATCGCTGAACGTAAGAAAATTAAGGCAGTCAGAAAAATAAATAAAGCAATTGAGGTATTCATTTCCTTTCCTGTTTAACTAGATCTTTATTTATGCTAATTACAGTCTTTAATAGCTTTGAGTCAGAGTAGTGTGCCATAGCTTTAGAATCTTTTGGTAAACAATTTCCATTCACCCCTCGTTTCCCCTTGTACCAAATTGTGAAGTGATTTTTGGGCCCAAAAGGGTGTGATTCTAATACTTCTTTGACGGTTTCATAATTGGCTCCAACTTTTTTGGAATAATCAAACACCTGGTTGGCAAATATTACTTTAGTGGCAAAGTAAGAATTCATAGCAAGTTTGGCTAACTCTGCTGTTGTATTGTCAGTTACAAAAATTGGAATTTTACCCATTCTTGCCTTGTAGATCTTTTTGACCAGATTCACTGAATCCTGGGAAGTGCTCCCAAGAAGCACAAAGGGTGGATATTTTATGTCTTTTTTCCATGTATCTTCACTAAGAAATTCGGGATTGGATACCACTCTGTTGGTCTTCAATTTCTTCTGAAGTTCCATAGCAAAGCCTGGATATACAGTGGAACGAATGATATAAATCGCAGAATTTCCATAATTTTCAATTTTTTTAATTGTTTCAAAAATTGGCTCAACTATATACCTACCCAATTTTTCAGGGGTTGGGAGGCATATAAAAACAAGGTCGCATTTGGCTGCCTCTTTCAGAGTGATATTTGACCGTGACTTTTCGGTATCAAAATGCTTTTTGATATCAAAAAGGAGGCTGGTCGCCTTCCCAACCATTCCATATCCAATAACACAAGAATTGTGGCTAATCATCGGTTGAAGTATATCATATCGAATCATGTGATCACATTTAAAAAGCAGCCTGCAACTATTAAGAAATATGTTGAGTAGGAATCTTAAAATGTAAAAACCTTTCAAGTAATAGCTATCTGAGGGTAACTATTTAAGCTTTCAAGAGGTACTTCATGTCATACGAGTCTCGTCGACCCCGTCTCCTTATTGCAAGCCGTTGAGAGGTTGGTGATATAATCCAACCCGCGTAGGTGTTTAATAACGATTCATGAACGGAACAGAAAGAAGAAACAATAGGGAGATATTGCCCGGAATGGAGGTCACGGGTGACAAAATGGAAAAGATTTTTGGATCCGCCTTCATGGAAGCAGCCAGAAGGAACCACTTGTTTTACACTACATTCAGATCGGAA
>JAJYIG010000050.1 GCA_021790215.1 bacterium | reverse complement strand
AATATCCTTAATAATCAAGACGGCCGCGATAATAATTATCAAAAACACAAAGCCCAAAGCTACATTTCTAGTTTTCATCAGCTTGAGGCCAAAATACCACTGCTATGGGACTTTGTCAAGGCTGGCGGTAATTACGCGGTAATTTTGCGGAGATTAGCTGGACTATCAATATCTCTGCCCTTTAGGTTTTGCAACAAACGGTTTAATTACCGTCATCTCTTTTGGCATCTTTTTATAGGTAAATAGTATTTTGTCTATATAATTTCCCAAATCTTTGTAATAGTAAACATCCCTAAGTTCGATGTCATCAGCAGTAACAGTATAAAACCCTTTAGTTTCTTGTTCAAATTGTCTTGTGGGAGTCCTCGCATGAAGAATGACGTTTCCTATCGCAAGTTCTTTCCAAATGACATTTGGAGGATATGTTTTAACTTTGACCACCTCATCCCAAGTTAGAGATCTTGGATTCGTAGCAAAAAGAGTGGTAGGCTCAAAACGCATCAATCTTCTATCTGTAATGTAGGCAATATCCCTATTTTGATAGTCCGTCATAATCTTTGTGCCCAATATGATTATGGCAAGTGAAATTATCAGACCCGACAATATAAAAATAGTATGAAGTCCAAGTTCCGTTCCGAGGATCGTCAGGGCTACAAAGACGGCAGCTGCAATAAGACATACCTTGGACAGTTTAATAAATAACGACAGTTGGTGTGGCTTTATAATATAGAGAATCCGTTCCCCTTCCTGCTTACCAAAAAAATCAGTATCGGAATTACGCATTGCCATAACTGACTATTATTCTATCCCAAAATTATTAGTTGTCATATATAATAAAAGAGCGTGTTTATAAAAACAATCATATGCAAAAACCGTCAAGAGTTAAGCCCTTCAAAATCCTGCTTTCAATAGTTATCGTGATTCTTATTTTAAGTGTCGCATTCATCAAATTTGACACAGCCGGAGCGGCTCTTTTTACTGATAATTATCTACGTCCTATTCTAGGCAATAACATTGTCGGATTTCTCGAAAAATCGTATTTCAACACTGCCGACAAGATTCAGCAGGTTACATACAATGGCGGAACTTCAAACCAGCCAAAATTTAATCCCGGAGGCGGGAAAATTACAGGAACCCCGATCCCAATAAACAACGGGCTTTCCGATGTTGCCGGTGAAGGAATCTGGCATTCCATTCCCCTACCCATTTTTCCCAATGAAAGTGTAATTGACTACACCTTTGTCCGGCCCGATCCAACACGGCCTTATGCTTATGTAACCCTTGCTCAAATGGACATGTCAAAATTGAAGCTTGGTACTGTTGCCGGGAAAAGTCAGCCCGGAGGACCCGTCGGTAATTCCGGTCCGGGTGTTATTCCTGAAGATGTTGTAAAAAGCGGAAAGTTAGTAGCAGCTTTCAACGGAGGTTTCCAATATAGAGATGGTAAATACGGAATGATTGTGGGTGGAAAAACTTACCTGCCTCTGGAAAACGATATCGGAACACTCGTGGGCTATAATGACGGAACATTACAAATCGTGAGATATACAGGACAAGACTTCGGGCAAAATGTCGCCTTTATACGACAAAACTGCCCGATATTAATTGAGAATGGCCAGATTTTCGCACTAAATGAAGAGGATAAAAAATTGTGGGGCAGAACCTTCAATGCAGATATTTTTACCTGGCGAAGCGGAGTTGGGCTTACAGCTAACGGAAATCTGATCTATGCCGTTGGCAATAACCTTTCCCCTCAAACCCTTGCGGAAGCTTTGAAGATGGCTGGTGCCGTAAATGCAATTCAACTCGATATCAATCCTTTTTGGGTCAGGTTCAATATTTTTAGACCTACTGGCGCCGGTACTTACAAATCCATAACTCTAACTAAAGATTTAAAAGATGGGTCAACTTCTTACCTCAACGGTTACGGCAAAGATTTCTTCTACGTGTATGCAAAATAATAGTTTTTAAGAAGTTATTTTACTCTTCCCAAATATTCACCTGAGGTTGTATCTATCATTACTTTCTCACCGATTTTAATAAAAAGTGGCACCTGGACAGTAATTCCCGTGTCAACCTCGACTGTCTTTTTGGGAGCATTCATGCGATTTCCCGCAACTTCATCGGGAGATTCTGTAACTGTTAAGGTTACATGGGAAGGAAGAGCGGCGCCAATTGCCTCTCCTTTATACCACATAATCCAGCATTTAAGATTTGGGGTAAGATATCCCAGGTTATCAATTAGATCCACGGGAATAGAAACCTGATCGTAAGTCTTGGGATCCATAAAAAAAAGTTCGTTCCCGTCCCGATATAAGTACTCCATTTCCTTCTTCTCCACTTCAGCAACCTCAACCGATTCACTAGTTTTGTAAGTAAACTCACCAGCTGAACCTGTTTGGACATTTTTAAATTTTATCCTCATTACAGGAGAACCTTTGCCAGGAGACATAAACTCGGCTTTAGTTATAAAAACAGGGGCACCTTTAAAAATAATAAAGCTGCCTTTTGTGATGTTGCCTGCATTAATTGTTGACATAGAGTGAGGTAAAAACGACCGGAAAGTTGGTCGATTACGGGGTAATTGTACTACCGGGAGGCCTTAGAGGTCAAACAATTCTTCTCCTGGGAAAAAAAGAGTTTCGGAAACCGAAGATACATTAGCTGCAAGCATGATAAGTCTGTCTACTCCTACCGCTATTCCTGAAACCTCCGGCAAACCTTCTTTAAGAGCCTCAACCAAATCGTCATCTATTGGATATTCCGTCTTGCCAAATTTTTTCCGCTCCCCAAAATCTTTTTCAAAACGTTTCCTTTGTTCGTTAGGATCCGTAAGCTCAGAAAAACAATTTCCAAGTTCCACCCCTGCCAAAAACACCTCAAATCTTTCCGCAAAACGGGGATCTTTTTGGTTAACCCTGGCTAATGCTGCCTGAGAAACAGGATAATCATAAATTATTGCGGGTTTTCCGCTACTCCTAAGTTTTGGTTCAACCTCATTAAAAAATATCTGGTAAAAGTCTTCATCCTTAATGTCTCCAATTTTCTTCCCGGCATATTTTGCAAACGCTTCCTCAAAACTAATTCTTGGCCAGGGAGTTGAGATATCATAAGTGTTTCCCTGATACTCCCAGTTTTTAAGATCAGCACCAGGATTTATATCTTTAATAATCTGTGTAAAAAGATTCTCAAAATCTGTCATAACATCCCGATAATTTGCTTGAGTTCTATACCACTCAAGCATGGTAAATTCGGGATTATGGAGGGAACTTACTTCCTCTTCATTTCTAAAGCACTTTGTAATTTCAAAGGAATTACCAATTCCCGCGGCAAGAAGTTTTTTGATTGAAAACTCCGGACTCATGATCAAATAACCCGTACGCTTTTTGCCGGTTGATGTTCTAAGCTCTGTTTCAAATACTTCCAGATTTGGTTCAATCGAAGGAATGGGAACCAAGATTGGGGTAAAAACTTCACGAAATCCCTTATTTTTAAAAAAACTCCGAATTGTATCAATTACTTTTTCCCTGACCAAATATTTTTCCATAAGTTCAGGTTTATTTTTGATTCTTTGCCAAGTCTTCATTAAACGCTATTATATCAAGGAATGAGAAAAACGATTATTGTTAGAAGAACAGTCAAAAAGGGCTTGGGGGTTTTTGCGTTGAAAGATTTTACGGAGGGAGAAATTGTCGAAAGCTGCCCGGTACTAACCTTTGATACCAAAGGTAGGAAAAACTTAGAAAAAACGCTTTTGAGCCACTATATTTATCCTTGGCGAAGTACCCGGGGAGCCGCTTTGGTTCTGGGGTACGGCTCAATCTATAATCACTCCTTCTCCCCCAACGCCGACTGGAAGCAAAATTTCAAAACAAAAAATATGGTATACCGCGCCATAAAATCAATTAAAAAGGGTGAGGAAATTACAGTTAATTATAATGGTGAACCGGATGACATTACTGAAATTGACTGGTTCGAGGTAAAAAAGTAGCTCCAACGTTTTATTCAAATTAGGCAACTTGGGATAAGCATGATACAATAACCGCTCATGGGGAACTTTGGGGGAGACAATCGATCAGGCGGTGGAGGCCGGAATTTCGGCAGACGTGACTTTGGAGGAAGAGGTCGTAGCTTCGGTGGTAGTTTCGGCCGAGGCTCAGGTCGGCGCGAGATGTTTAAGGCTGTCTGCAGTAACTGCGGCAAAGAATGTCAAATCCCCTTCAGACCTACAAGTGGCAAGCCTGTTTATTGCAACGACTGTTTTGAGAAAATTAATGCCGGACGTCCTGATTCAAGCCGCCCCGGAAGATCTGAGTTTAAAGCCCCAACACCAAGCTTTAATCAAAATAAAGCACAGTTTGATGCGATCAATATCAAACTCGAGGCTATCAATGTAAACATTGAGAAAATTCTTGGAATGTTAAACTCCCAAGTAATCAAAAATCCTGAGATTGTTTTAGATCCAAAAGCCAAAGAACCCAAAAAAGTTAAGAAGCCGGTTAAAAAGTTAGCTCCAGCAGTTGTAAAGGAATAAATGGCCTAAGGTATATCTACTTGATCAGTAAATTCAGGATGAAGGCTGCCGTAAAAAACAGAGCTCCATAAATGCAAGGCGAAAGAAATGGATTTTTGGCATTTACCGGGCAACCCCTTTTACATTTTTTACCCTTTCTCCAATCAATAATTTCCAAAGAGGTGTTATACCAGGCAAAGATTGTTCCGATAAGAAGAACCCAAAATTGGATTTGGACAGCATTCATAATTTCATAGTAGCAGACTAAAGATACTGATGTAAAGCTATTTGGGTGAGGTAACACACCTGAAGCCTACATCATCGATATTTGTTTTACCGGGAACAGGCTGCATGTGTACAGTAAAAGCGCCGCTATCGTACCCATGACGCCAATTCCCTCCCCTGATATAGGTATAAATAGTTGTATCTGTATCCCCAACCGAGTTGTAATGGTAAATCCTCCCTACCCCTTGTGTTGAGTTCCATAAGGGATTTTTGGGCATCAGGTTTGCATCATATGGTACGGTTTGAAATTCTGCCCAAACCCAACTCGTGTTACCCTCTCCCGGAATTATCGAACGAGGTTCGTCACGCCTTTCAATTTTTGCATCTACCCATGTCCAAACATTTCCTGCTAAATCCCAAATAACATTCCCGTTTGTCAAAGTTAACGTTCTTTTTTGTGAAGATTTGCTCCCACAGACACTCGATCCATTACTTGTAGTGTCAAAACAAGGCTTATCATCCGTCGAAGAAATTAAAGCCCTTGCAGGAATATCGTCATTGTGACCATTGGCCAAAATCTTTCCGGGAGTTCCGGGTGGATTTCCACAACCGGTTCCATCCCGATTGCACCAATTGGCTTCAACCTGTTCAATATTTCTCGCAATTGTCATCCATTCATTATTGGTAATTAGATGTCCTCCGGCGTTCTGGCAATAGACCTTAGCACTATCAGCACTTCCGTCATCTTCAGGTATAAAAGTAATCGGTGCACTATCGGCGGTGGACACTACCTGGAAATTTCCCTGACATTCACAACCCGGAAGATTATTTTTATAAACCCCTTCCGGAGTGACACATTTAGGATTAGTGTTGGTACATTTTGCGTCATATTTCATGACACAAAAGTCAGAAGTATTATATTTGGGATCTCCCGGAACCAAGATATAACCGGATGGACAAGTTTCAACCGGCATCAGACTTCCTGAAGGTTGAGATTGGGTACTTTCTGGAGTTACGATTGGAGTTACAAAGGTTGCCAAGCGACTTTCAAAAAAGGCCAAGCCCCCCGCCAGAATAAAAATTACTATCAGATAGGCAAAAAATCTTTTTGATAACTTCACTCTCAAGCTCATTATAACATAAGAATACCACCCTAAAAGCTAGCATATTACTTCCCCAATTGGTATAATCTCATCGTACTTTAATATTCCCCTGTAGCTCAATGGTAGAGCGGTTCCCTGTTAAGGAAAAGGTTGGAGGTCCGAATCCTCCCGGGGGAGCCAGATGGGACGCAGAGGCAACAAAGCGTCCTTTTGTGTTGAATTGTCGGGCTTTTTCGTAAGTTCGAATTTTCCATTTTCTAAGTCGTCGATTTTTTCCACTTTCGGACCATTTGTT
>JAJYIG010000049.1 GCA_021790215.1 bacterium | reverse complement strand
ACAGAACTATATAATTATCTTAATTATTACCATTCCAAAAGAGCACATCTTGGTCTTAACCTAAAAACACCAAATCAGTTCTTAAAAGATTACTTAGTGGCGGATATTTAAGTAAACATACCGGAGCCTGCTCGCAAAAGCTCAGCCACTTTTTGCCTCAACCCACCGGCTCTAGGGATAAGTGTCAAATCTCCCCTGCCTTCCATGACTGCTTTTACTCTTTCCGAAAGCTCCGTACCGGAAATAAATTTTCCACTTGAGCTTTCAACTCCATGAAAGTTTTTCAGATAGGAAATAAATTCTCTGCTATCCCTTCCCCGAAGAACCTGTCCGACTTCGGGAGGGTTAATTTCCTCTACCAGCTTTCTATCAACTTTCAGGCCAAAAAGCTTACCCGGACAGCTAACTATAAAGTTATTACCCCCGGCGATATAACTTTTTATCACACCCCTTGTAATTGTTCCTTTATAACGGACACGGACTAAATCACCACGCCGAAGGTAAGACGGAATCGCATCATCTTTTTCAGAGGATGATTCTTTATCTACTCTCTCAACCTCTTTTTTAGCAATATTTCGATTTGTAGAATTGGCAATCTTCGGCGATAATACCAGAGCTGTAATATCGTCGGGTTTAGATCTAAAAGAGACTTTTCTACCCTCCATACTCCTTTTATGGGCACTTTCTACCAGATGTTCAGCCATCTCCTGAGGACTTTGCCCACTCCCCAGTGCAGCCTCCATTTCGGCAGTAGTTAAGTTGTCCGACACTCCGTCACTCATTAGAATTATCTGATCTCCTTCCTCAAGTACTGAGGTATAAAAAGAAGGCTCTATCTGAGATTCCCCCAAAGCCTGGCTGATCTTGTTTCGATAATGAAAAAATACTCTTTCTTCCTCATTGAGTTCTTCAAACTTTCCTGCCCTATTTAATCTATCCTGGGCACGCATTGCATCCTGACCATTTCCATATGCTTTTCTTAGGTCATTATCATCCACTGTAATTTGAAAGAGATATCCACGTCTTAAAATGTACCCCCGGCTATCCCCGACATTGGCAAAAAGTACGTATGGGGTTCCTTTTTCGCTTGTCCTTACTAAAGCGAGGGTGGTAGTTGTCGCCCCGCTAGGTTCGCCGTCATCTTTGGCAGTGTAAACCAAATAGTTTGCTCCGTGTAATTTTTGTCTAATAAAATCTTCCAATTCCTCTGCCGGACAGGAATCTGGAACTTGCTCCGAGTAAAAAACCTGCTTAAGATAATCTGAGGCAATTCTTGAAGCTTTTTCTCCCCCACTTCTTCCTCCGACTCCGTCAAAAACTCCCGCTGCATTTCCATTAAAGAAAGAGTTATCTTCATTTGGAAGGTATTCGCTTTTACCTTTTGTTGCCGAGCCAACCTCGACTTTAATATGATTTTCTACATTAATTGATATCTCCCCAAAGTCCTGCATATACCAATAAATAATAGAATAGAATTGAGCATAATACTATCTTGTAAAAGTGGAAAGTTGTGGTGGATGTGTCCCTCGACTCCGCTCAAGGTTATAACATATTTTCGGACCTCGTTCTTACATTGAGCAAAGCGAGATGCAGTCTCAGGAACGCGCCAGTTTGGAAGAAACATTATTTGGGTGGGTGCGCATGGGATCGAACCATGGACCTCGTTCTTATAGAAAATTGCTCACTGCAAGTGAGTGGGTCGGCATGGGATCGAACCATGGACCTCGTTCTTATCAGGAACGCGCTCTACCACTGAGCCACCGACCCAAATCGTGTTCGCAATTTTATATGTCAAGCCTGGTTGCCATCAGGAACGCGCTCTACCACTGAGACACGCACCCAAAGTTGAAGCCTATTTTAACACAACAATAATCCGTTAACCACCGTCTCCATTCCTAATCTATAATCATATATAATGATAATATGCCAAATCTGACCACCATCCTTCTCAAACTTCCCAGAAATCAGGAGGTTACACCCGAGGCTGCAAAAACATTTTTATCAGCCTTAACCCAGGCAAATATGGTCAGTTCCTTCCAAAAATTGTTTGGTAAAAAACCCGCAGCTCTTGCTCTTGAGATTGGTGTCGTTAATCAACAAATAGAATTCATGATTACCTGCGATTCATCTCTAATTCCTTTTGTCCAAGCACAACTTCAAAGTAACTACCCACTCGTTGTGGTTGAAAAAATCGATGACCCTTTATTGGGACAGCCCTTACAAGTTAACGAACTAAAACCAGCCAGAGGAAACTACTACCCCATCGGCACCTATGACAAGTTTTCTGAAATAGATCCCATGTCTTCCGTTCTTTCGGTTTTATCCAAAGCCGAACCGACGGAACTAATTATTATCCAAATAGCACTTGAGTCCGCCGGTAACTCCTGGCAAGGACGCGGACTGGTCTATGCCGATCAGGGCACCAAAAATGAGGATGGGTCTTATTCCCCGAGATCGGATAAAAATGTAATTACCGAGAAAGTTTCTTACTCAGGATTTAAGACCTCCTTAAGGATTATAAGTAATACGAATAAATCCCTAAAGGAACTTTCATCCGCTTTTGGCGTCTTTACCCGCTCTGACGGCAACCATTTCAAAAACCAAAAACCCTTACTCTTTAACAAAGGACGGACCCTTGCAAACGCATTAAACCGCAGTGTAAGCGGAAATAACATTCTTAACATCCTGGAACTTGCTACCGTCTGGCACCTTCCTTCTGACAAAATTAAAGTTACGGGAATTGCCTGGGGAACAAAAGTTTTGTCCGAGCCACCCGAGAACCTTCCGAGTGCGGTCACCACAACCGAAGAGGGTAAAATTCATGTCAATTTCTTCGGTAAAACTATTTTCAAAAACCAGGATACAATCTTTGGCCTCAAAGATGTTGATAGAAGACGCCACGTTTGGGTCATAGGCAAAACCGGAACCGGTAAATCGACTCT
Source organism: bacterium (assembly GCA_021790215.1). Taxonomy (GTDB): domain Bacteria; phylum Patescibacteriota; class Microgenomatia; order UBA8517; family UBA8517; genus JAJYIG01. Next base: position 3,846 of record JAJYIG010000049.1, on the reverse strand, counting down.
CATTGCCAATATGGCAATTGATGATCTTAAAAAAGACCGCGGAATGGCGATTATTGATCCCCACGGAGACTTAAGCGATGTCATTCTTGATTACATTCCCAAAAGAAGAATCAATGATGTGATCTATTTCAATCCGGCAGATACCAATTATCCGATCATAATTAATCCTCTGGAGGTTACCAACAAAGAAGAGGCAGAACTTGTTGTAAGCGGAATTGTCTCCATTTTTAATAAAATCTTCGGCTACTCATGGGGACCACGTTTGGAATATATTTTAAGAAATTCCCTTTTTACTTTGTCACAAGTCCCGAACTCCACCCTAAAGGATATTCCCCTTCTTTTGACCAACAAGGATTTTCGAAGCCGGGTAGAAAATACGATCAAAGATGAAACCCTAAAAGCTTTCTGGCAAGGTGAATTTGATAAAATGCCGGACAAACTTCAGGCCGAATCAATCTCCCCCATTTTGAATAAAGTGGGGCAGTTTGTGACCTCCCCCCTAATCCGCGCCGTAATCGGACAGCCCAAAAGCTCCATCAGTCTTGATGATGTTATGAATCAGGGTAAGATTTTAATTGCCAATCTTTCCCAGGGACGCTTGGGTGAGGATAACGCTTCCCTTCTTGGTGCGATGCTAATAACCAAACTTCAGCTTGCAGCAATGCACAGAGTCGCGATCCCTGAAGAATCTCGACGCGATTTTTATTTGTACGTTGATGAGTTCCAGAACTTTGCCACCGGGAGCTTTATTAAAATCATGAGTGAAGCCAGGAAATATAGACTCGACATCATGCTTGCCAACCAGTACATGGCCCAGATTCCGGATGAAGTGACAAAAGCAATCTTGGGCAATGCCGGAACGGTCATGGCATTTGCGATGGGTGCTACCGATGCATCGATTCTATTTAAAGAATTTTCTGAGGTATTCTCGGTTGAAGATTTGGTAAACCTTGGCAAGTATCAAATAGCAACCAAGATGACAATTGACGGACAGGTTACCCGCCCGTTTGTGGCAACAACACTTCCCCTCCCCTTGTCCAGTAACCAAAATCGGGAAAAGGTCATAAGTGTCAGCCGGGAAAGATGGGCACGTAAATTAAATAACCCAATAAACCAATAAACCAATTAAAAAAATAAATGTTCGAATGTTAGAATGTATTAATGAACAAATACTCGAACACCGAAAAAGACATTCATATAAGAATCAGAAAATTTGTAGTTAGTTGCTTCGTTAACGTAGTTCGCAAGATTCCGAAAACCATTGAAAATCTCCCCATAATAAGCCAACTCTCTTCCTCTCTTACTTCAATAGGTGCAAACGACCAGGAAGCTGATGCGGCAGATTCGCGGAAGGATTTTATAGCAAAATATGCAATTGTGAGAAAAGAGACAAAAGAGACAAAATACTGGCTAACTATTATCTCTGAAACAGGGATGCTGGATTCAAAGATAACCGAGCCGTTCATAAACGAATGCCAAGAGATCTTGTTTATTGTCTCCAGGATTATTCAGAATTCTAAGCATTAACCTCTATTTATTGGTAATACTGGGTTATTGGAAATTGGGTTATCTGTTCCTCAAAGATCCTATAACACTTGACTTTCACCGACTCCTATAATATACTTCCCTATCCTAAAAAAGGATGCTTTAGAGGAGCAATGTGTTAGGCATCTATATGCCGCGCCCCTTATAGAGCGCGGTTTTTTTATGTTTTTTACGTAAAAAGGCCTGCACATTAAAATAACGTTCTACTAATAAGATTAGAGATTGCCTTGTAGAGGGTACAGAGGCTAGGATGAGCTTAAATACATCCTCGCTTCTCTACCCTTTTTACAAGGTACCCACAAAGTGGGCAGGCATAGCCTGATCTTAAGAAAGGAGGTTTGTGAAAAATGAACACAAATCTCAAGCGCGGTTTAATCCTGTTTCTCATGGTTGGGTTGGTTCTCGGCATGTTCGCATTGAATACCAATGTCGCGCAAGCTGCAAAGCCGACCCCGAAGCCGCAAGAGACCGAAACACAGACACCGAAGGGAAACAATGGTTCGAGTCAGAATCCGCAGCAAACTGGGTGTAATTCAAACAACCCAAAGAATTGCCCGACTCCGGCTCCCAAGAATTTACCGCTGAACCCGATTTGCGGGCAAGGTAAACACACTGGTAACCCCCATTGTCAGCCCGCGCCAAGCAACACGCCAGAACCAAAACCGTCGAGCACCGTTACAGCCACAGCTACTGCTACTCAAACATCGACCGTTCCTACGGTTACCAACACCGTTACAAGCACACCAGTGCCTGGGAACAGTACGCAGAATAATGCTACTACAGCTACGGCTGCCTGCGGCACTTGCTGCTGCACGATCACGAAGGTGGACTTGCAGGACATGGCTGGGTTTGAGTATGCTCATCAATACACGCTCACTGTGGACGGACAGACCTGGAAAGCGGAGCTTTTCAATGGGACAGCCAAGGACAATAACTTGTCCGTTTCGGCGAGCAGCTTCTGCCAGCCCATCGTTGTTGAGCCCGTGCTCAATTCCACGATCACACTCGAAGTGTGGTCACCTATAGGGGTTGTTTTCGTCACCGAAGTTTCGGTGCAATAGCCATTATGGTAGCCGTTAGCGGATAAGCTGAGTATGTTCACCCTCGTTGGTGACCCGTCTCAGAACGGCTACTTCCCCCATCTTATTAGCCAAGTTTCCCAAAAGGAAGCTTGATGGAGCTAGCTTTTGCTAGTTTTAGAACGGTAACAGGGATTTACTATCAGGAGACGATTTAGTTTCGCATACCCTTGTTTTGCAAGGAGTTATGGCGGAGACGTCAAATGTGGTAATAAGGAATTACGTAAGTAGCACTGCTTTGAGTGAAAAATATTTGTCATTATTTTGACTTATCTTTTTTCTTTCACTCTTAGTTTGTTGCCTTATGTAATTCCCCTGTACGTTTTGCAGTTTAAAACTGCACTGATGAGTACCTGGATAGTTGTGAAAACTATCAAAGGACGAAAACGGAAATTTAAATATAAAATAGCCTTGAACTAAAATTGGCCGGATTTGGATAGAAACCTGGCCAATTCAAGGCTAAGTGTCCAAAGTTGTGGGGGTGATCATTAAAATGAACCTCTAAAGCAATTTTTTCGATTGCCCTCACAATTTTGGGCATTTTAAACCAACAAAAAACCTGATCTAGATCTACCCACGCGCAATTTTCTGATGTGTGTCAGAACTAATGAGTCCGAAAGGACGAAACTGTGTTAGCACATTAAAATTCTAGGTTGGAGAAACTCCTACTAGTAAGGAAGAATACATGATTGACTCGTTCGACCATGTAAATTCTTTACTAGGATTTGGAGAAAGGAGAATGATATGGGTTGTTTGAAAGCCTTGTTATGGTTTTTATTAATCCTTTTGGGGGTGGTGATTTACTTATCCGTCCCAACAGTCGTAAACACTTTAGTTCACTAAAAAGGAGATAAAAAAATGTACATTAGTCTGGTTTCATTCGATACAATTTGCTGGATCGGAGGCGTTTCTTTTACAATTATTACTCTGATTGTTAATTCAATCCGAGTAAAGGCTTGGAACGCGGGAATCGACCGCCGCGTGACCAACACAGTCTTTCGGTCGTATGAAGCACGAATGGCAAACAAATTTTACAAGGGTGCCATCGCCACTTTGAGCATAATTGCTGTCGGCTGCTTCATCATCGCAATCGCATTCATCCCCAACTGATTCTCTAACCTAGTGCCTGTTTTTAACTTCTTGCAGGAGGTTAAAAATGTAGAGGTCATATAACCCTCAACAGGCAAAAAGGCTTCAGCTATGAAGTCACAAATCATACGGG
>JAJYIG010000007.1 GCA_021790215.1 bacterium | reverse complement strand
TGGGGAACGTCTTTTGAATCGGGTTCAGCAACCCTTCCTACAACTACGGTAATTTCAACAAGGCTTGATGTAAGTTTTGTCTGGAATGTTGTTACAAGTAAATGGCGATGTGTTGCCCCCGCCGCCGCTACTTTAACTCCAAATAACTATTCCTATAACGCCTCGGCAAACTACAGCACGACCTCTTCCTCGTGGGTCTCTGTGGACGCAACAAATACCACCAAGTCTATAACAACCTCAAATAGCCATAAGGTAAGGGTAATGGCCTCCTTCACAGCCTACAATGGACTTTATGCTTGTTGGTTTCAGGTAGTCCGTGATACAACTACCGTAGTTGCGCAAACTGTGGTAAATGAGAGTACTAATGGCTATTATTTCAATATCGCCATGAATGCGTTAGACAATCCTGCAACCGGAGCGCATACTTACGATCTTCAGTATAAGACGGATGCAGGAGGAACTTTGCATATAGGAGGAACGATCTCGTATATAAGTTTTTCGCTTGAAGAGGTCAATTCGGGGTAAACAATATGACTTATCAAGACTTTTTCAACGAATGGATAGTTATAAATCTTGTAAATTTGTAGTAATATAAGTAATATGAGCAATATGATTGTAGGTAATGATGTAAAAGAAAATCTAAATCTTTTTTCTACGAGAAATATTAAGATGTTTTTTATAACATTTATAACACCATCCATGAACTTCGTGATGGATTTTTGTTGTTCCACAATCAATACATTTTTCATATTTCAAAGACCATCTATTTTGAATCCAATTATGTATTTTAGGATGTCCTTTTCTAGTTGTCAGAATAAGATTTTCAAGTCTATTATCTATTTTAATATGATTGATATGATGGACAATTTCATGAGAAAACAGATATCTGCCAAGTTTTTTTTCCATTATAAATCTATGTTCAAAAACATATCCTTTACTTGCATTAGGATGATTAGGAATATATATTTTAATATAGCCTCTTCCAGTTTTAGCTCGTCCTCCTTTCCAGTGTCCAGCTTGATTCCCTTTAGCAAAAAATTGTCCAAGTTTATTCCTTTTCATATCCAAAGAATAACACAATCTACAATAAGTTTCAATTATAAATTGAATTCAAATATATATGCTTAGCGGTGCAGATATTAGTTCATATCAAGGAAATATTGATTGGAATACCTTTAAAAATAATATAAATTTTTGTATTATAAAATCCGGTGAAGGAAATTCTTTAATAGACTCATGGTTTGGTAACAATCGGCAGCAAGCTAGAGATACTAATATTTTAAGAGGATTTTATCATTTTGCCCGTCCAGATTTAGGTAATTCTCCCCAAGCTGAAGCTCGATTTTTTATTGATTTGATGAATGGACAACCTCTACAAGAGGGAGAGTCGGTCTATCTTGATTACGAAGTCCAATATGGTGGAGATAATGTAAACTGGGTACTTAGCTGGATGAAATTAGTAGAACAAGTATTACAAGTAAAACCTATTTTTTATTCTTATCAGTCAATGTTAACTAAATACGATTGGACCCCGGTTGTAAATAATGGAAATGGGCTCTGGGTCGCAACTGCCTCAGGAGATCCCAATAATACAAACTTTAAAACAGGATCATGGAAATTTGCTATGATGAATCAATGGGGATCACAAGTGATTCCTGGTATACAGGGACAGACGGATTCAGACATCTTTTTTGGAGACGCTAATGCCTTCAGAGCCTATGGATATAAAACACCGCCGCCATCTCCTCCTGTGGATCCTTGTGCGGATATCAAAAATCAACTATCAAACGTAGAGGGGACTATTGATACTCTTAATAAGAAAGTGGCCGATCTGGTAAGCCAAAACTCCACCCTTGAACTGAACGTCACAAAAGCCCAATCCGACTATAACTCATGTATTACTGATCTTAGCACTACTAAGGAGCAACTGCTAAACTGTCAGCAAAATTCCTCCAGCACTACGCCGTCTCCCAATCTTCCTCCCCTTGACTCCGCAACATTCAGACAGCTTTTTAGCGCATTATTAAAAAAGTTGTTCGGATAATATGTCGAATATTTACCAGAGAATAGATGATAGACTAAAGAAAATAGAAGTTAAGATGAAAGAAGAGACCAAAAAAGAGCTCCTGCGCTTCCCTGTAGTCGAGAGATATCGGGGTGAGAGTTTATTTACCAAACTGGAGGCTTGTCTAAAAATATTGACCGCTTAAGGTAAAACAAATTAGTCATATGTCAAGAGATAGTTCAGTAACTGAACCAATTAAACAATCAGCATGGGGACAGGAAGAAAGAGACCTTTTAATACGGCTTGAGACTAAATTTGATTATATGGCTGAGGATATCAAACTCCTCAAAGACGGGACAAACCAAAAACTCGCCCAGGCAGAGATTAGGGTTACACAGTTGGAAAAGCTAAGAGACGAGTTTAATATTTCCGAGCTTGCTGCTGAGGTAAAAAAGAGTAGTATATATATCCATGACCAAAGGCTGACAAAGCGAGTTTTAATTGCGACTATATCAGGCGTTGGAACGATTATAGGGGTGCTGACGTCTGTTATCGTTCACTATTTCATTAAATATTAGGAGGTGATTTTATGGATTTATCTAAAGTTACACTAGGCGGAGAGGATATCAAATCAATCTTCAAGGGTCTTCTTATTGCGGTCTCGGGAGCGGCTTTGGTTTATGCCGGAGAAGTTGTTGCCAAACTTAACTTTGGCGTTTATACAGCGCTTGTAGTTGCCTTGGCAGGCGTGATTGTGAATATCGGAAGAAAACTTTTTGACGGACAGGTAAGTTAAAGTTAGCTAATAGTTAACTAACAGTTAGATAACTTAAAAATGGCTATAGACTACCAAGAGGTGAAAAAGGGAATAAGAGCTTATCAAACTTCGCAAAAGAGCAGGCTCTTTGGTTTTCAAAGAGAGGCCATTTTGGATTTATTGCACTGGATTAAAAACAAAACAAAGAGGCACCCCCATTTACGATACTGTTAAGATTACGCAACTAAGTGTATAATTACGTAGGTATTATGGCAAACACAACACCAGAACAAAAATTAAAAGAGTTAATTGTCTATATTTCAGCAAAATGCTCTAATGATGTGAAATATAGCAAAACTAAACTGAATAAAATTCTTTTTTACTCAGATTTCTTGTTCTATTTGAAAAAACAAAAGACAATTACAGATTGTTCATATAGGCGTCTACGATATGGTCCAGTACCTGACGATATGGAAAAACTACTTAAGCATATGAAAGGTACTGACATTGATATTGTGGTTACAAATGCTGGACCATATTTACAAAACAAAATATTTGCCTTGAGAGAACCAAATCTCGCTTTATTTGATGTCGACATGATTGCACACGTAGATTCTGTTATAAATATCGTATGCAATAAACGATCATCTTCAGCTACTCAATTAAGTGAGATGACACATGAAACAATGGGTTGGCTTGTTACTTCTGAGGGTCAAGAAATTCCATATAACACTGTATTTGTAAAAGATAGAAAATATCAAGTAGCAACCCATGGGAAAAGATAAAAGCAAAAGAACTTGCCAAGGAGTTTGCAGGAAAATATGGTTTCCCTAATTTAAACTATGCAACTATATAGAACAATGCCATTAAATTCAAAAAACGAAGGAGAAAAGGAGAAAAAATTAACCGTTGATGTTTATAGTAACAATAAGCGCATTCTTGGGTATTTGAGGAAGTTGAATTTTATCAATAATACCTTTTTGAAGAGCAAAACGGACATCCTTGGTTTGCCCTTCACTAAATAATCTTTTAATCTCTCTATCTGAAATCTTTGTATTCCCACAAACTATACCTGCTATTGTACTGTGATTATTTAAGGCAACTATGCCATTTTAACTTTTATCCAAAGACGCAGGAGGTGTATAGCTAGACGCTAAATACCGCTCTATATCCTTTATATCGAAAAATCTTCTCCCAGAGACCACTTCTGGATGGAGACGACCATTCTTAACTAGCCTTCTTATAGTTGAGTAGCTTATCTTCAGATAGTCCATAAGCATTTTCGTTGTCAGATAGTTCTCAAATACCCGTTTCATTTGATTTATTTAATAAGCGTAATTTATATTTTTTTATAAGCTCTTCCAACTCCGGCCTTGTCCATTTCTTTATCCTCCGGGATGAAAGAACCAAGGCTAAATAGACAGGCTCTCCATACTTTTTAATAAACCATGAAGTCATTATTTCAGGATAGTGGTTGTGTAAATAGTTATGATAAGAACAGGAACAATGACAGTTGCGCTCGTCAAATCGCACCGCTTTCTTGCCCCGTTTAATCAGATGGGCGCATTGGGGAAAACCAGTACATTTGGCGGCCTCATCTTTACTAATTTCCGAAGCAAAGCATTGGTTATGGTCCCTGTGCCTTATATATTGGGAGAAAGAGAGATCGGCTTTAGTCAATAGCTTTCGCAGAGTAATTAGTTTTTTTTTATGATATTTCATAAATGTCTTCTCTTAATTTAAAAGGTTTTTTTCTTCTTTCTTCTACTATTTTCTTTAGGTTCATAATCAGGATTAATAACTATTCTATGAACTGTTTTTTCTATTATTGTATAATCAGAGCCTTTCTTCAATCTTTTTTCTCTTATTAGACGGTAAAGTTTCTGACGGGAGATATTTTTTAACCTAGAATAGGCAAAGACGGGAATAAAAATCGAATTGGACACGGTATTAAACATTAATGTTTAATACTTAAGTTTAACCTTTTTAGTTCTCTTTGTCAAATGTTTTTTTAGTTTTTTTAATATTTTCCACCATGCCTCCAAAGGTTTCATTTCATTTATCAACGAGTCTGAAACATACTCATCCATAGTATTAAGGTTAAAACTATAATTAACTTATCTCTGCCGTTTAAGACAAGAAACAGATAATTAAAGCGGTAAAGCGTCAGTAATTTGATTTATTCTTTTTTTTATTTCATTAAGTCTGGTTGTTAGATTTACTAATTTACTATGGCTTGGTGGCGCAGATTGTAAAACTTCTTTAGCTATGTTTTGATTAAATACTTTCTTTTCTAATTCATTAACAGCTATATCCAAACTTTTAACTGTATTTTCTAATGATTTATCTTGGCCAGTTGGTTCTATTGTCTCCATATTTTTCACCTCCCTCCAATCTCTCCAATCAATTTATAACCTCCATAAATAGCTAATCCCAAAACTGTGATCCCTATTGCCAGCTCCCAGAACCAGAACCTAATTTTGAGCCATATCAGCTTTTGGGGAGTAAGGGGAGTAAACGATTTGTCTATCATATTGAACTTATTTTATTATATCCGCATTCTATTCAAATATTTTCATATCTCATCTATAACCTGGTTAACCTCATCTATAACTTCATTATATCTTTCTCGTATGAGATTGCCGCTACAGTCAGAATGAATATGTAATTTCATTTTCTTTGGTAGTCTCTTTTTTATCTCACTTTTATATTCTTGAAGAGCTTGGCGAAGAAAAGATTTTAATTCATTGGGATGATTTATAAGATATCTTCCGCCTTCTATGGTTACTGTAAACTTTTTATCAAATTCCTCAAACTTTTTCTCTATAAATGTTTTCTTCTTACTCTTCAAAGATTTTTCTGAATTAAGAACTTGTAATGCTTCTGATAAATGACCAGATTTTCTTTTTATATTGCCAATCCACCCGCTAGCAGTTAGACCATCCCCCACAGGGACATTATGACCGATAATATCGCTATTATTATTACAAAACATATCTTCTCTTTCGTTGATTTCTTTTCTTATTTTTTTCTCCCTAGTACTAAGCGATTTATTTGACATATTTTTTTAGTAGGGAACAAAGAACTAATAATTTCTTCAATCGTCTTAATGGATTTCCCATCTTTTCATTAAAAATAGTTCTTGTCTTATTTTCTTTTTTCATCTATTTATATATTTATAGAATTTGTAACTTACTTCATAAAGTCTTCTTGACTATATTCACCTAAATATTTTCCTTTTTTGCCGAAAACTTTTACTTTCCCCTGAACAAATACAATCATTACTCCTAGTTCCAGGAAATCAAAAAACCAGTGTCTTATAGGAAGTGATAAGGCTATTTTAATTCCCCAATAAGAAGTTGCCCCGACCTGATTCCAGACGGGAATCCCGACCTGATTCCAGACCTGAGCCCCGACCTGATTACTGACCTGATTCCAGACCTGAGTCCCGACCTGATTCCCGACCTGATTCCAGACCTGAGCCCCGACCTGATTACTGACCTGATTCCAGACCTGAGTCCCGACCTGATTCCAGACGGGAATCCCGACCTGATCCCAGACCTGATTCCTGACCTGATTCCCGACCTGATTGCTAACCCGAGCCCTGACCAATTTTGGTATAAATCGTTTTATTTTTGAAAGTGAAGGTAATTTTTCCGCCTGATAAGGATTAAACTTTTCAATCGGCTGTTTCTTAAATTTTTCTATCTTATCTTTGAAAGTAACTAATAATGGATTCACTTTTTTAGCGAGATTATAAAATTTAGGCTCTATGAGCTTGTCCCATTCATCAGGGACTTTTTTGAGCCACTTGGCTAACTTTATTTCTGTATTGAAATTCTTTTTTACTGAAAGTTCAACAAGTTTATACGCTTTTCTTTCATTTATCTGTTTTAAAATATCTTTTGCTACCTGGTCATAGTGAACCTGTTGGATTTTTTTCTCCCACCATAAGTACTCAAATTTTCGCCAATGATCTCCTTCAATTTTTAACTGTAACTCACTATCACTATGACTACTTGTATTGCCATATATAGCTTTTTTATTATTTGCGAAGAAGGCTACACCGTTACACATAGTAAATCATTCCCCTTTCCTGAAAAATATTTATGGCCTTTTTTGAAAGGTGTTAAATATTTTATAACTTTTAATAACTTTTAATTTATGTTCTTTTAATAACTTTTTTATCTTTCTTTATTTTAGTCATGGGATTATTCATTTTTTAATTCATATTTAGTAAAAACTATCTCGCCTGGATAGTGATTTTGTAAAAAAAATAATCCTTTGCTTTCTAAAAGTCCCCAATCTATCTTTGCGTATTTATTCATTTCATTTTTATAGACGATCCATTGTTCATCAGTTGTAAAATGTCTTATAGTAACTAATTTAAGTATTCTTTTCATATTTCCTTCAATTCTATAACTGTCAACTATATTAAACAGTTTAATCACTTCTTCAAAATAATCTCGCCATTAGGGCTCAAAGTCTGCACTTTTTGTGTCAACTGATCAATCCCAGAATTGAGGGGAGTTACCGCAAAACAAGTCAAGTCTCCCTTGTCAAATAGGCCATAGTCTCTATGATTGACGCAGATAATATGCCCGTTGTTTGCAAAATTAAAGTCCATATTTTTGGCCGCCAGTAAATAGAGAACAAATACCGCCGTGGTTATTCCCAGCCCCATAATGAAAATGTATTTTAGTAATCCTAATAGTTTGTTCATATTACTCACCCCCTCTTTTTAATATGATACCGGTTCCTGATAAATGCCGGAACGTCCAGCCAGTCAGACTTAGAGATATACCATTCGTTTATATTGAATCTATTTATTCCCTGCCACGCCTTTATTTTGTGTGTTTTTATCCAGTAATATACCGTCCTATAGGGAACGCCAAATATTTCCCCGATCTCTTTGAGAGAGTACATGTTGTCTATATTCTGACTCATAGATATTCAATAAATTTATAATCATTTAATTAACCTACCGCTTGCTTTATTTTCCGTAGCCTTTCTCTTTAGCAAGGAAGCCATGATACATAGTTCTTCTAACTGTTTTAGTGGATTTCCCATATTTTCATTAAAAATAGTTCTTATCTTCTTTTCTTTTTTCATATATTTATATTATTTATTTAACTTTTAGTTATTTCGCTTCTTCAAAATTTGCGCCGCCATTTAAGACTTTTCGGCTACTTTAGCTTTCACCGCTTCCGTTTCTTTCTTTGAACAGGAATAACATTGATAGGGAAGCTTCTTAGGCAGGCGATAGTTCTCGTTAAAATCCCATTCGCCAGGTGTCAAATAATTGCCACAAGTCTTACATTTGACCGAAGGCAAGGATTGAGTCTCTGGTTCTTTTATAATCTCCTCGCTCATCTCCTCCGCCGGAGCTGGTTTATAACCCGCCAAAACTACCACCCAGCTTAATATCTGGCGAAGCGCCTTCGCACATGCCCTCGTTTGCGCCATGGATTTAAGGGCATAGAGCGGTTTGCCCCTCCAGTTTTTCTCATCGTTAAGACATAAGGCCTCTGCGCTGCCTATTACTTTACCCTCCTTGTCTATAACGTCTGCCTTCGCCTCAAATCCCTCCGCTTCCCCATACTGGACATGGTTAGTCGAGACAGTCTTGGCAGAAAGGCCGTAAAAACGAGCTAATGTCTGCCATGCTTCAAAGGTGAGATAGTCGTTCTTTTGGATTTTGACGACCCAGCCAGCTTTGGTAACTATCTCTTTTAGAGTTTTGGCCGCCTCCTGTCCATAAGAGACAATCTGGGCGGGGGTAAAATTATTGGGTTTAATCAGATTGGTCATATTTCCTCCTCTACTAACCTTTCTCCCTCTTCTTTGATCTCTTCCCTTGAGGGTAGATTAGCTAGTCTAACTTCTAACTCCCGCACATAATCATAAAGCCTTTTAACCTTTTCTATAATCATGGTAACCTTTTTAAGAGCCGGTAGATCGTTTATAAGCTCGCTCAAAACTATAAAATCCACAAGCAACTCGATTTCATCCGGCTTACCGTTGCTTTCATTCCTTCTTATAATTTTCATAGACAATCATGTAATTTGTAATAGTTTACGGGGTCCCGGCTCCAGATTTCATTCTCAACCGGGTTAAGAAGCGCAAGAACCAGCCAGTATAAGCGTTTTAGGGTTCTCATATTTTTTTCTTAAATTTTAACTTTAACCTTTCCTGATCTTTCCGGCAAACTTTTATATGTTCTTCGATAGAGTTGCAGTATTCGCAATTCCAGCATTCCCAGGCTATTTCTTTAGTTACTTCAGTTTCTTCTATCTTCATAATTTTATATTAAACTTATCAAAAATCATTGTCAAGCGCATTTTGCTATAGGTCTATTTTATTCCTGCCGGACAATTTGCCTGAAAACGCTGAAACGTGCGTATTTATTGTTTCCGGTGCAGCTAAAGCTGCAATAGATCTCTGATAAAAACCGTACCGGCTCTGCCGTTCCAGAGTTCATACCTGACAACTTTTATTATATTATCTTTGTTTTTAGCTATGTATAAGACCAGTTCAAAGTCCTCAATCCTCGGTAAAAAAACCTCCAGCGCCTCCCCGGTAGATAATTTTCTTTTTTTGACAAAGGCTGCCCGGATCTTAAGATTTTCTTTTATAATCTCCTCATAATTGGCTTTGAGGTTTTTTACTTCTTCTTTGGCCCGCTGCCATTGGGCTTGCTCCGGTGTCATTTCCCAAAGCACTTTTTTTTTGATTTCCTCTTTTTTTTCCTGAACCAGATCAAATATGTCCTGCATACTATTCACCTCCTTAATCGGGGACTAAATCAAATATGTCATGTTTCTTTTCCGGTATTCTTCCGTAGTCACGCAGCAGGCAGTCCTGAAGTGCGGCTTTATAATTTTTGTACGCCTTGCCTTTTTTTATAAGCCAGAGAGACAAAGACTCGGCTTTGTTTATTATCTGAGCGCGGGAGACTTTATAATAACGGGTAAATTTTTCTATGTCCTGTTCGGGTATTTTTTGTAAATAAAGGGGGGAGGCCTCTCTCTCTCTCTCTTTATTGTTATCATTCTTATCATTGTTGTTTGTGGTTAGTTGTTGGTTAGTTGTTGGTTGTTTGTTGGTTGATTTGTTGGTTGATATTTGATAATTATTCCAATTATTTATTGTTATGACAGTAAATTTGTTAGTAGTTTTGATGGTTATTTCGCTGGTTGATTTTAAAAATCCATTTTGAGGCTGATTAGCTTCAAAAAGCTTGTTGGTTGATAGGCTGCTTAACTTTTTGAGGCTAGTTCTTACTTGTTGGGGCGTCAAACCGCTGTTGGTTGATAGTTGGTTACGTGAAGTAATGAGCTGTCCACTTTGGATTGTCATACGACGCCATTTCTTACTTGAATGGTTGGTTAGTAACAAAATGGTTAAAAATAAAACTCTTGTTGGTAAATCATCCCACCATTCCCATTCCATCATTTTTCTATGTATCTTAATCCAGCCCTGATTGTTCATTTTCTATATTCTGTATTGAATTTCTAACCTGCCTGATTAAATCTTCATATGCTGCTGCTATTTTTTCCGCTTCTTCATCTGACAGTTCGTTGATATGGTATCTGTTATAAAGAGTTTTATAGGCATACGAAGCATCTGATATGGAGTTTAATATTGACCGGAGCTTAAATATTTTTGACTGCAGTTCTATGTTCATGGTTCTGGTTTGAATGCTCTCTATTCTACCCGCCGTCACCCGTTATTAAATTTAGTCCTTTAAAATTCTTTTGTCAAGAGACAAATAGATAAATTATTATAGTGTTTTTTATCTTCATTTGGCCGTCATAGGCTGGCTCTTTGATCAGTTATAAATCAGCAAACTCTTTCTCGAAATTTAAGAATTTAATAAGATTGTTGTATGATATCTCAATCCCGTTTATATTCATTTTACCGGCTGTTTTAGGGCTGGAGGTATCTAAAGTAAGAATATATAATCCATCATACTTAAAATCGCCGATTTCATCTAATTTGTTCATGTTTTTAAGCGCAAAATCTATTATTCTGAATATTTCCAGCTGCCACTTTTTGACTTTAGCATTAAACGTTTTTACCTCAAGCAGTCTTAGTCTTTTTAGGTTATATTCAAAAAAGATAAAATCAAAATCTGTTACCACCATTCCATACTCAGGTGCCTTCAATGTTGTCCTGATCCAGTCATTCATCTCTGTTGATTTATGGCTGTAGCCATAATATTTACCCATAAATCCGCTGCAGTGAAATCTTATAAGTTGTTGTATCAATCTCTATGCCGATCGCTTTTCTTTTTAATTCGTGGGCTACTTTAGAAAATGTGCCTGAGCCGGAAAAAGGATCGCATATAATCTCGTTTATTTCCGTAAATTGTTCAATAAGATTTTTAACGGCCGATTCTGACTGTTGCCATTCGTGATCTGATTTTTCTCGTTTTTCTGAGATAATATAATCTTGAATAGGATAGTCTAAAGTCTTAAAAGGAGGTTTTTGGAATATTAAAATAGGCTTCCAGCGTGTCATTATATCTCTTGAAAATATCAATTTATTTGGCCCTGGCTGATACATGGCGAATATCCAGTAATATTGCAAATATTTAGACATTAGATTGATTACTTTGTCTAAATGAATATGGCCGCTGTATGCTATGCAAAATTTGCTTGGTTTTAATACTTTGTTTGCAAAGTTTGCCAGATCCTCATAGAGCGGCAAGAATTCTTCTGGATAAGGCGGATCGGTTATAATGCAGTCGATTGAGCTTTCCTTTATTTTTTGCTGTCTAAAGTCTCCGTTGATAATTTGCAGATTTTCCGGAAGCTCTTTATACTCAAAGTTTTTTATCATTTCTTCTCTATAGAGGGGTAAATATTTAGTTATTAGTTTATTCATTGAGATATTTTTTCCCTCCGGAAGATTGCCTACTGATTTATATATATCAAATAGTTGAAGCGCATAATATAGCGTACGTTCTGATTGTCCTATGTTCCGTGCAAGGTCTTGCACGGAACGTTTATTGCCTTTACTGTACTCCTTGAAATTTATATCTTCTCTTATCCGTTTTCCAAGCTCCATATTTCCCTCCACCAAGGCCCAGCGTGAAGTAAATACGGCCTCGGTAATTATGGCTTTGCATTCCAGAACTAATGTTTTATACCAGTCTTCGTTGTTTATAAGTGCTAAGTCTTTCATGTTTCTCCCCTATCAGGCATATTTGCTTTTATTAAATAATACGGCTATACGGCTTTTGACTTCCCGGTAGGCATTAAATAGTTTTTTAGGCTCAATCTTCACATTATTTGCATAGTAGTCATTTATTCTGGTCTCAAAGACATTTAGAGGAGAATTTTCATCCAATAGTTTGAAGATAAAGCAAGCTCTGTTTCCCTCTTTTTCAAGCGAGTAATTCTCAAAGCCCAGGGCTATAAGATAGGAGGCGATCTGGGTGTCCCTGACTTTATAGGACTGCATGGTTTTAATTCAAATAGACAGGTAACTTTTTACTAATTTTACTATTTTCGCTGATTTTTACTACTTCGTTGTCACCCATACTCAATATACGACACTAAAAACCCTTTGTCAAGTGATAAAATATAAAGCATGGGATCAGAACATTTTATAACCGGTAAACACGATAAAGGCCGTCATGACGGAAGGGCGTCCCTCCGCCGCCGTGAAATAAATTCAGTAGATCAGGATATCGGGGAATTGCCCCAAAATGTCGTTAACCATCTCGCTAACCTTGCCCGCTTTGTTGGACTATATAGGGGCCGGTGGCATGACCCTAATCATCCAAGACATAAAAAAAGTTAAAAGAGTTTCAGGATTTATCCCGCAGCAGGAGGGATAGAAACTCCGCACCGGTTATGGATAAATAGTTTTTGGACAAAACAAAAAAAGGGGCCTTAATGGCGTCATGGGAAAAGAAAAGTCAAGTTTAGTTCACACATACCATCAAAGCCCCCATCAGTCCCGATTTTCTTAAGATAATTATTAAAGAAAGATCTTGACAGGATAGAGGGGGGGAGTATACTATGAGAAGCGAAGAATTTTCATTAAACAAATAGATGAAAATCATATTAAACCCGTTTATGAAATTTAAGGCTGAAATAAGAGAAATTAAACAAAGAAAAACTGTCAGTCTTGATAATGAATACTCTATTAAATTGGTAACTGACGATAAAAAAATTATGGAATTATCCAATATTGATTCGGATAAAATTGTTGTTATAGAAATTAATCCTGAATTAAGTTAGTGGACAGTTCAAATGGATTTTAAAATGAAGGAGTTAATATGACTGAAACCAAATTACTACCCCCACCGAATTTGGATGATTTGGAAGAACTTATGGGAGGAGACAAAAGCTTGGTTCTTTTCTATCTTACTTGGATAAAAAAAGGTCTCAATGCGACACAAGCTTATCTAGAACTACATCCTAATGTAAAAAAAGGTTCTGCACGGGTTCTTGGTTCACGTACGCTGGCGAGGTTGACGAAGGTTGACCTTTCCATTATTTTGTCATCCTACGGATTAGATGTTAACGTCTATTTCCGACAGCTAAGAGATGGTCTCAACGCAAGCAGGGCTCGTCCAGAGATGGTTGGAAGAGATAAACGAGGCAGACCTATCTATACATATGTAGACGAACCTGATCATCAGACACGTAAAGCGTATCATGATAAACTAGGCAAGCTGTTGGGACTTGAAGAGGAGGGAGGAAATACTGCAGTTCAGGTAAATATACAACCATTATTGGGTGGTGATTCTCAAAAGAGCTAGCGAGTCTTATGTTCAAGAGAACTACTGCGACGGAAAAAATTGTCGCATTACGAAAACGTATCCGGGGAATAGCCGGCGGCACATCTGCCTCCAAGACCTATTCTATTCTGGGATGGCTTATCGACCGGGCCGAAACTAACAACTCCTCCCGTAAGGAGATTGTTTCCGTTGTTTCAGAATCCATACCTCATTTGAAACGGGGCGCCATAAGAGATTTTCTCTCCATTATGCACGAGAAGCTAGATCATTCATTCAGAGAAAAGTTTTGGAATAAGACAGATTTCATTTATACCTACCCGTCGGGATCTATTATTGAATTTTTTTCTGCTGATCAGCCTGATAAGGTACGGGGCCCACGCCGTGATATTCTTTTTTTGAATGAGGCCAATAATGTTTCGTATGATACCTATACCAACCTGGAAGTACGCACTAAAAAAATTATCTTTCTTGATTGGAATCCTGTATCTGAATTCTGGTGGTATACCGACGTTTTACCTTTTCAGGACGTGGATTTTATTACGCTCACCTATAAAGATAATGAGCAACTTGATTCATCGATCGTCCAGGCGATTGAATTAAGGCACAATAATATAAATTGGTGGAAAGTATACGGAGAGGGAAAACTTGGCGAGAAGACAGGCCTTATCTATCCGCATTTTCTTCCGATTGACGAGGTTCCTAAAGAAGCACGTTTAGTACGCTACGGACTTGATTTTGGATACAGTAACGATCCAACAGCGATTGTTGCAATATACCGATGGAATCAGGCGTTTATCTGGGATGAGATGTGTTATACGACAGGCATGAAAAACCGGAATATTGCCGACTTTTTATTGAATATAGACCAAGCACTCGTCATTGCCGATTCGTCCGAACCGAAATCAATTGACGAGATCAAAGAATATGGTATTGAAATTCTTCCTTCCTATAAAGGTCCGGGTTCGGTCAATCAGGGAATTCAATATGTGCAGAGTCAGAAAATCTTCATTACCAAACGGTCTACAAATATCCTCAAAGAACAGCGCAATTATATGTGGATGACTGATAAAAACGGGAAAAGTCTGAATACTCCAGCGGAGGGTTACGATCATGCTATGGATGCCGGACGCTATGGGATGGAGTCACTGGAGGTAGTTGAAGAATCCCGTAAGCAGACACCGCCCTCATGGTACAACCCCATTAAAAGTTTTAATAGACCCGGCAGAGTAATATGAGTCAAAAAACAGTTAAACGGCTCCGGCGGTATGCCAGGAAGACAGGATTAGATTATTGGCAGCAGAAAGCGCTGTTAAAAGTTTACAAATTCTATAATCGTTTTGAGCGGGAAAAGGTCAATAAGGAGTTAAATGCCGTTCTGGGAGATGGAAAATCATATGGAACGTTATAGTCCGGATGCTGTTAAATGGTCTCCTAATCAGAAGCCTGAGCGGGCAGTAGGTCAATATTGTCTTTATTGTATAAATTATCTTCCTCCCAACGATTGCCGGATTGTTGCAATAAAAACCGTCATGAATGCCTGGTGTAATGTTTTTAGCAAAGGCAAGTTAGGGAGAGAAAAACCAACATGAAAATTCTTTGTATTTGTGAAGAGGGGTATAAACGGTCAGTAATCACCCGCCGCTTATTGATCTATAAACACCATGATGCAGTAGCCATGGGATTAAATAATAGTATTGAACTTCGTAATCTCTTGTCAGAATGGGCTGATGTCATTCTTCTTGCCGAAGCATGGATGAAAAAAGAAATTGATCCCCTCTTCCATGGAAAAATAGAGAGCCAGTATGATATTGGGCCGGATCACTATCAACCAACACTTACTGACCGCCGGCTTGTCCGGGAAGTTACCAAAAAACTTAAAGAGTTGAAATATCTATGAGCGTTTACTATTCCAAACTGGAAAAGGAGTTGTTGGCCGAACTTGTCAAACAAACCCATCAACGATTATTAAAAAAGCGTTTTATAAAGCGTCCGATTGTTGAGATGTCTTTTTCCTCACTGGACGCCCAGGAAAGTGAAAACGATAATCCCGTCGAGTTTGGTGAAGAAGATCAAAATCTTAAAAACGTAATAGGAGAAGATCAATTATTTTTTTTAATTAAAACACTGCCAAACGATAAATACCGCACGATCGCACTTCTTCTTTTTGTTACTCGTGAAATGGGTTATCACATAACGAAGAAAAAAATAGCCACTATTTGGGAAATGGATCCGGGAACCCTTACCTATTACCTTAAACGTTTGAGAAAAGTATTAACAAAAAATAACAATTATTCAATTTCTTAACAATTGAACGGTATAATCCTCCATGGCCAAAAAACAGAAAATCGGACAGGTGCTTAATAACCGCTTCAGGTTCGCCTACGATCAACAAACTCCCATCTTTGATGAGTTTGCCCGCTATCGACAACTATTTAAATCCAAAATTACCGATACGCAGGATTATCCGTGGGATTACCATTTATTCAATCCGTTTGTTTTTACCGTATTGCGTAATTTTCTTGCCCGTACGGTGTCGCCGAATATCGGCGTAACACTCCAGGCATGGAATGAGGAAAGCCGACCGAAGACTGATATCAACCAGAAACTGATAGAGTGGGAGTTAAATGAGGTAGGGTTTTTTTTGAAGATCGCCCGTCATGTTTTTCAATCTGCTCTATATGGCAGAGGATATCTGCAAACAGGCTGGAAATATCAAAAAGAAAAGGTGATTGAAGAGGAACAGGAAAATGGGAAAACACGCAGCGTGGTTATGTATCCTATGATTAACCGGACCGACCTGGATAACTTAAGAGTCTTTGATTTGTTTGTTGCCAACAGGAACATTGCTGATCTGCAAAAACAATCGTGGATAATTATCCGGCATTGGCGGACTATGGGAGAAATGAAAAAAATTAACGACTCCCGTCAGGAAGACGTTTACAATCTCAAAAAGGTTAAAGATAAAAATCTCTTTGTCCGCTTTGTGGACTATGGGCGGGACGTCATGTTTAACGATAGCGACGATTTCCTGGTGGATGCGGGACTTATGGAAACCTGGGAGATGTGGGATAAGGATTCCAATAAGGTAACAGAAATAGTGGGAAGACATCCTGAATACGAAATACGGCATGAAGATAATCCCTTTTGGCATGGCGAATATCCGATTTTGGATACACCCTTTTTCCCGGAAGACGATGAGTATTTTTCATCGGGAATTGTGCGTCCCATTGAGGACCTGCAAATGGGCTTGAATTCGGTTCTTAATCAATATCTGACCAACGCACGCCAACAACTTAACAATATGTGGATGACTTCCGATACACACATCCCCGACTGGGAATTTATTTCCCGCCCCAATGGCGTCATCCATGTCAAGGGTGATATTAAAAACTTGCGGGAAGTAGCGCATAAAGATATTACCGCCCAAGCCATGCAGATGATGGGGGAGATAAAAACTGACATTCAGCGGGCTACCGGTATTTCCGATTTTCTGGCGATGGGACTGCCGCAAAAAGGCGCAGGAGCAAAGGGAGCAGCTGCATTAAACATGGAAGAGCAAAATCTTGATCAAAACCTAAAACTCTTTATGACGATTCTTGAAAAACACACGTTGGTTGAACTTACCAAGCAATTCCTAAGACTTAATACACAGTTTATCACCGATGAGCAAACGATCAAAATTGTGGGGCGGCATGGGTATAAACATTTGAGTATTAAACCAGATGAGGTTTCTAATGAGTTTGATCCAATAGTCATCCCCAATTCGGTACTTCCCAAAAATCCCATGATTAAACTCCAAAACCTCATTAATATCAAATCCATGGCCGACAGGGAACAGAAGGTGCAAATAAACACCGTTCCCATCTGGCGAAGTTTGATTGAACTTATCGGAGAAACCGACCTTGATGAAATTGTCCCAGATGACCGGGAAGAAGCACTGGAAGAAAATGAACTACTCCTCAAGGGTCAGCTGGTAGAGGTGGAAGCCTCCGACAACCACAAAATGCATAACATTATCCACCAGCACCTTTTGTTAAGTAAGGAGTTAACGAAAGATCAAGTACAGGCAGTTATGAGCCATATTAACGACCACAAGACATGGGAGTTGTCCTATGATGAAAACCTATTGGAGGAGTTGGGAAAAAGATTGCCTGTTGATCAGTTAATCCAGCAAATTAAGCAGTCACAACCGCAAACTGCTCAGGCACAACAACCTCAGCAGTTTCAATCACCGTCACAGAAAGTACCATTTTCTCATCCCGCAGTCAATACTCAAGGGTTAGTACGGCAACAAGGACAACAATTACGGAAAACCGCTCAACCAATTCGGTCAAAATTACCAATTCAAAACACCTTGACCAATGGCTAAACAGACTATCAGCCAAGAACGAAAACTGAAGATTCAGGAAGAATCAGATTCGCTCCGTGGCATGAAACGGAGCACGGGATGGAAAATCATTGAAACTGAGTTGATGGAACGTTTGGAGTATATTAAAAACTTGTTATTGGAAAACCGGCTGCGGACATTGGAGGAAACCGTGAAAACTGAAACCGGAAGCGAAACATATATAACTACTGCCGATCAGCAGAAGGCCGAATATTCCGGACGGTATCTGGAAATTAAACTGTTATTGGATTTTATTCAGTCAATTATAGAGGGACCCAAAAAATTACAGGAAGCAATTAAAAATAAGCAGGTTATAGTGGAAGATCAAACAAAGGAGGTGAGCACACATGCCAGTAAATATTGATCTGATGAATTCATTAGTAAAAAAATACGGGAAAAAGAAAGGTGAGAGTATTTACTTTGGAATGGAAAATTCCAGAGGAAAAATGGGGCAGTCATTCAAAAAAGGGGTTAAAACTGCCAGTCGTCATGGCCGTACCGTTGCTCATCTGAAAGATTACAACAAGCTGAAAGGAAAAAAGACAGCGCCCAAGGGCTCCGCTTATGACCAAGCGATGGTTGATAGGCAAAGTATGGACGGTATCCGGTCAACGATTGCCGAGCGGATGGGAATTAAAAAAAAGAAAAAGCCTATAAAAGGCGCAAGGGGGGTGATATAACTTATGTCTGAAACAGGAAAACCAGGAAGACAATACAACACCAAGATGGTGAAGGAACTGATGCAGGAGGAGAAAAAATTGGAGAGGACTCCTCATAAGAGTGCGAAGGAGCGAGGACTAGAACGGAAAATATCAAGGCTTACACATCATAAATATGTAGGCGCACGCTAAGGAGGTGAAAGATATGAAAGCACGGATAGGAAATAAATCGTATAACTTTTATGGCTCAAAAGTCCGTAAAGGTTTGCTGCATAAAAAGATGCATGTTAAACAGGGAAGTAAAATTCCGCTCTCAAAGATCAATTCGCAAATAAAGAATCTTAAGGCAAAAAATAACAAAACGAGGGCTGAGGTAAAAAAGTTACGTGAATTAGTCTTTGCCAAAAATGCAAAAACAAGATGGCATTAAATGCGTCTATGGATTCAAATAGCAAAACACCAAAACTTAATGAATGGATTGAGGAGGAGGAAAAAGTCGTTGAAGATGTTCCCTTCTTTACAATAAATAAAGAAGGGCAATTGGAATATACTGGCCTCTCGCCCGCAGAAAAGATCATTAAGCATAAAGTTGCCTACGCCGAATTATCCTCAATCAAAATGTGCAAGGAAAGCGAACATTATTTTGCATTTGAAAATAACGGGAAACGGGAAGGAGGACGAGTGCATATAAAATGTATCCGGTGTCCCCGTGGAGGTATTTTTGTTCCTGGTATTCATCAGTTAGTAAAGGGAAAAATAATAAGACTTGGAATAGTTTGAAACTTCTCTAATATTCAATTTTTCACACTTTCAGCATTATAATCCTATATTGAAAGATTGAAAGGGGGTGATAATTATGGCAGAATTTCAAGGAAATTTAGCTTCATATAATGAGGCAAACGGGGAGTTTACGTTTAGTGGAAAAGGAGTAACGCTGAAAAGCAATGCAAAAGTTGCCAATAATATCCAAACAGCATCTGCGACGGCTGGGGCGGCTACATTAAATGCACCGGCAGGAATAATTACCTCAGAGTCATTGACTACCGCAGCAGGGGCTGATTACACCTTAACGTTGACTAATAGCTTTATCACAGCTACGTCTGCGGTTTTGGCGTCCGTTGGTAACGGTACTAACACGACAGGAGATCCGTCGTTATTCTCGGTAACGCCCGCTGCAGGTTCGGCGACGATTATAGTAAGGAACGGTCATGCGACAGTGGCTTTGAACGGAACATTGAAGATATCGTTCATAGTCCTTTAATCATCTATTTTGTATACGAGATAGATACTAAATCCCCGCATTTTGCGGGGTATTTAGTTTGTCCCCCGCAATCTTCTCTGCTCAATATCCTTGAGGCTAGTCTCCAATTTTTCACCAATACATTTATATAATCCTTCAACTAAATGTCCATTAGCCGTGGATACGTCGCCACAAATTCAAGACGTTAAAACCTATATGGACGACGATCAAGAGGACGTCATAGATAGAGACAATGAGGAAGTCTCGGAGGACACGTCCCCCTCGGAAGACCAAGAGGAGACAAAACCAGAGGAAGGCCAGGAAGGCGCCGAAGGTACGGAAACTCAAGGCGAAGAATCCGCTACAGACAGTAGCAAAGAAGACTTGACGGACCGTGGCACGAAAGTCGCCAGGGAACCGGAAAGCCGCTTTTATCAGGATCTGAAAAATCAGAACTCCGATATGAAGCGATTATTAGGCGACCCGCTCGCTCTCAAGGAATATTTGAGAGGTCTAGAAGGGACGCAGGCGCCTGGAAAAGGCCAGGAAGATGATTTGGCGGACCTTGAGTCCAAAGTCTTGACCCAAAACGGCCAAGTTGATTTGAAAAAGCTCGCTTCCTATATGGATGAGCGGCTGGCCAAAAAACTCGATGCCGGTATCAAATACGGAGTTGAGAACCGGATTCAAGTGGAACGTCTACGGACATCATACGATGCCGATAAGACAAATATTCGTCATGATCATCCGGAGCTTGATCCGAAAAATAAAGCGTTTGATCCGGATCTTGAACAACTCATTGGTGAGCGCTTTATTGCCCAGGGAGGACTCCAAGGGAAAGTAACCTTGCCCCACGTAGTTGATAAAACCTACAAGGATATTGCAAGGTTTCAGGGATCAGGCAAACGGCAAGCGAATCGGGAAATTACTAGAAAACGGGCAGGGGCAATTTCTCAAGACCGTTATTCTTCCGAAGAGGGAGAAAACGAAGAGGAAATGTCGCCGGCTGAACTGCTTGCTTCCCGTGTCCGCAAATCTATCCAAGGGCGCTAATAAGAGACAGCTTAACAATTCTGTCATTTGCTTTTTATAAAAAGGGGGTGAATTCTATATGGCAACAACAGCACTTTACGGACAGGTTTCGACATATGCGTCCGGCAGCGCAACCCAACTCGACAATCTTCATATTTCAATTGAGGATTTAGTAGCCCGCTATCCAAGGAAAAGATTTCCGCTTTTGACTCGTCTGGATGGAAAGATTTTCACGAAGGAGGTTGATAATCCGAAATATCAGTGGAAACAGGAAGTGTTACGGCCGACTAACGATGTGTTGGCCTCTTCTATTTCCTCAACGACGGCAACAACCGCCGTGGCAACAACTGTTGGTATTTTCAATGTTGATGATGTCATTAAAATTGACTCAGAATTCATGATTGTTACCGCAGTCGCCACAGATGGCGTGACATTGACGGTAGTTAGAGGATGGAATTCTACAGCCGCAACCCACACGGGTGGCGCAGGACATTTTATCTACCGGGTTGGTGTAGCAGCTCCGGAAGGAGCGGACGCCGATAATGCTGTAACGCAACCGTTGACTGATTTGTACAACTATTCCCAGATTTTCGAGGATGTGGTACAGTTGACGGGGACTGAAGAAGAAGCATTTTTGTATAAGACCGATCAAGGTCGGGACAATGCTTCCAATCAGATTACCATAAAACAGCAGGAACTGATGGAAATGCTTCAAACGGCACTTCTAATAGGCGTAGCCTATGATGATACGATATCCCGAAGGACATTGGGAGGATTAAAGAATTTCATTGATACTTATGCTTCGACCAATGCAGTAGATGCGGGTGGTTCCACAAACTGGACTACTCAATCTACCCTTATTCCTTCAGGCGTAACCGGTGAGCAGTACACCGTTGTTCAGGAGAAACTGGATACATTAGTTCAGTCTCTTGTTTACAACCGGTCAACTCCTACAGCTTTATATGTAGGGTACAAGGCTCTCCGCAGAATGATGACGTGGAATATTGGTATCACGAGAGTCGACAGGACTGATAAGAAACTGGGGCACGGTGTTCCAGCGACCTATCTTTCTCAAGCAGGGGAACTTGACATTGTCATGATTCCCGGCGATGCGTTGAATGACCTTATCTTTGTGGTTGACGAGACGAGATATGGCTACAAGGCATTCAAGAACAGGGGTTGGTTTACCGAGAGACTGGCCAAGACGGGCGACAGCTCTAAATGGCAGGTTTTAGGTGAATATACAGCAAAAGTTTCAGTCCCTGGAGTACATGGTTATCTCTGGGATTTAGGCTTATAATAGCCTGAATTGCCAGTATAAAAACTCTAGATATTTCCCTAGAGTTTTTTATGGCTTGAAGAATATTCTTTTGCCAGGCAAGGGAGCGATTTTGCTTAACTTCAATTTTTCCCACTTTCGACTGTATAATCCTGCATGATTATTAATCAGCTGCAGGATTTACATCAGTCTTTCTCAGATTATATCAACGAAGATACGCCGCCGGCCGTAACTGATGTTTTGTACATGAGACGCACCCGTTGGTTTAATCGAGCCAGGGAAGATATCGCAAAACGCTGGTTTTTTCCCTCGCTTGCCAATAATACAACGCTTCCGATAACGGCGGGACTGGCTACCTATGTGATGTTTGCCGACTTCAATCGTCCCAATGCGTTAAGGACATTGCAAACTGCTGATGGAACGACCGTCTATACCGATCCTTTCAATACCATAACCTCTACCAATTCCCCTGTTCCTTTAAATGGCATCCAGTATAGTGGGACAACTTTATGGATTACCCGCATTTTGTCCGGTGCAAATGCTGGCTTATATCAACTGCAATTTAATCCTGCACCCAATACGACTCAAAACTTAACGATGATTTATTATGCAACACCGCCTTTGTTGGTAAATCCCACAGACGTTGTGCTTTTGGATGGGGATGCCGTAATCTTTTTTGCCTTAACCGCATACCATATGTCCCTTGGCAATTATACGGATATGGCGGAGTTTCGGCAGGAATACGAAAACAGGGTCGCTGAAATCATTCAGAACGAATCTATTAATACTGCCGGGAGCTTAACCGGCATGGCGAATTACGAACAGGCCCGTCATGCTGACAATGATCACGATTTCTATTCGGGTAATACCCGTAAGAATTATCTCTAAGTATGAGACAGTATGCGAAAAATAAATATAAAATCCCAAAAACAAACGTGCTTCCGGTTCGGGGATGGCCTTTAGGGCTAAACAGCCTTGTTAATCCCCAACAGATCCGTCCGGATGAGTTAGCCGAAGCGGTGAACGTTGCCTATACCCAGTACGGTGTCCTCATTAAACGTCTTGGCAGCTCTCTTATTGCTAATCTTGGTGCTTCCATTCAGGGGATGGGATCATTTAATAAAATCAATGCTGACGGTTCCCTGACGAAGTATTTTTGTGCGGTCGCCGGCGGGAAGTTCTATGTGATTAATCCGGTCGCAAAAACTGCCACCCTGCAAACCGGCTTTACTTTTTCTCCAACCAATAGAGTAATCATGGTTCCCTGGAATTTCGGTGGAAACGCCTGGCTCTATATACTGGACGGTCAAAATCCGATTGTGAAGTGGGATGGAACAAACTTTACTCAGTTTACCGCTCTTACCAACCCTACAGGCTTGACGGTAACAAAATCAGGAACCGGAACAGGAACGACCACTTATTATTATGTTATCACCGCCAGCAATGCCGTTGGAGAAACTTTGGGAACGTCGGAAGTATCGCTTGCCAGTATGCCGTCTCCCTTAACTTCCTCAACTTTTGCTCAACTGAGTTGGACTGCGGTGACTGGGGCTGAAGTTTACAATATCTACCGTTCTATCACGCCTGGCAATGAAAAACTTTTAACCTCGGTAACTGCGATCTCATTTAATGATCAGGGACAGGCGGATGCTGGCATCTCAATTTTGATTGTGCCGCCAACAGAAAACACAACTTCTGGTCTTATCTTTGTTACCGGCGATATTTTCAAAAGCTCGCTTTTTGGGGTTGAGAAATCCAATCGGACAAAGTTATGGTTTTCGGCAGGAGGAGATAAAATAGATAGCTTTTCCCCTTACGATGGCGGTGGGTGGATACTCTACCACCCCGAAGAAGGAGAGGGTATAAATGGGATCAAGACGTTTGCCGGCAAGGGGCAAAATTATCTCTACCTGTTCAAGTCCCATAAAATCGGGCAGGCTGATTTTGGTTCAGCTGGAGACTTGACGGTTGCCGATGTCAATTTAGCAGTAGGGGCGGAGTCCGATCTTTCCCTTATTCCTTTTGAAAATGATCTAGGTTTCTGGTCCCGGTACGGGGCCTATACCTTGCGCATGGAGCCGAATATTGTTAATGTTCTTCGCATTTCCGAGCTGTCAATACGCATACATCCCACCTACGTCAACTCCATTACCCAGTCGGCGGTAGCAAACGTCTGCGGAATATACAATAAGGCAAACCATGTGCTTTTGTGGTCTATTCCCAACGGAGCACAGACAAATAACACCTCTATAGCCTTTGATCCGGTATATCAGGGATGGAGCGAATACCGGGGCATAGCGGCAACGGTATTTGCCCAGTTTGTCGATTCATCCAGTAATGAGGCCAGTTATGGAGGTGATTCATCAGGCAATATTTATCAACTCTTTTCCGGCACGTCTGATATGGGGAATAATATTTACTTCAGGGCGTCAACTAAAAGTTTCGACATGGATATGCCGTATGCCTACAAGATGCTCCGGCGCATCTGGTTTATTTTTGGCAACATCAATGCGTCGAATGTCAGCGTGTCATTAATCCAGGATGGCGTAACGCTTTTGAAGCAGTTTGCGGTTGCTTCGGGGACAGGCCAGACGGGATGGGATGTGGATTTGTGGGATAACCAATTATGGGATCAATCATCAGGAACCACTGTATCGCTGAATACCCGTTTAGTACGCCGCTATTATGACATCAATAAAAATATCATTTCTTTACAGGCAATTTTTGAAGACCTGGAAGCAACGAGTTATTTTGAAATATTATCCATGTATATAGTCTGGCTTTCAAGCAATCAGCCTCCGCCGCCAACGGAGCGGGTATCGTAATAATGCCTGTGATTAAAATCCAGTCTTATCTGATCTTATCAGTTCCACCTGTTTTCCCAAAAATAAAATCAATATTTATCATTCCAAATCTCCGCAAGTAAATATAAAGATACAGGTGCTGCTATAATGCCATACACTAAAAGAGAGAATGATGGACAGGACATATCGCCTTCTGCGTTACCGCCATTTTGTAAACATTCTATAACTGAAGGGCTATATTGAGTGTCGTTTGCAATGTTCTTTCCAACGGAAAATATTATCAAAAGGAGTATGAAAGTAAATAGATATTTTTTCATGATTTAATTTTTACTATACGATGTAAATATCTGATCGTATACTCTTCCTACACGCTCCACACACGAATAGAGATAGGGTTTTTCGAGGTTGGCAAGGTGTGCGGGAGAATGAAGCCAGCTTTGGAGAGTAAGGGTTTCACTATTAATGAATCTTGTATAGTCAGGTTGAAGAAATTGTGCATTTTCTGACCACAAATATGGAGACTTACTAAAACGAGCAAAAAAACCCGCATGTTCGTCCAGCTGCCCCGCTGCGTTTTGTTCTTCTGCTCGTTGGGTGGCGATCTGACAAAGCGCTTGATCTTTGACATACGGTTTTAATCCTTGTGATTGCCGCCATTCTTCAATTAAATTCCAAAGCTTATCGGAGTTGGGTATATAGGGCGCAGGAGCAGTGGTTGGATATGCTTGCGTTGCCATTAATTCTGTTTTATTGATTTGGGTATTGATATACCCAAAGATATACCCAAATAAAAAGAAAATAACAAAAAGGATTGTCAATATGACCCAATAAGCTATTTTCATATCTTCCCTATTATACTCCACTTTTTTGTTTTTAGCAAAAAATCCAATTTTTATAAAATCACTCATTATAATCCTTCATGTTAAATAACATAAGTAAATGGCTTTCAGGTCTGGGGTATTCATATCACCTCCCAGGATTGGGTATTTCAGAACCACTTGGTACTCCCTATAGTTCAGGACGGATACCGTCTGCTGTATATGCTGCCAGTGCTCAAAATGCCGACCCTATAAACTATAGTTCTTCCAGCCCGCAATATTACGGCGGTCCAAACATGTCTACCAATAACTTAAATTGGAATCCTCCTAACCAAGGTGGAAGTACTGGAGGCTGGAACCCTGGAGACGTAATCCCAACTGGATATCAAAATGTAAACGGTCAACTTAAACCCATGGATATAAATGCTCAAGTCAGCTCCAATGCGGATCTGGCCCGCCAACAGGCTCAACATCAATACGATTACCTGCGGGGTCAAATCTCCAATCAGCAAAACGATCTAAGCAATACCAAAAATTCCCTCCTTGATCAGTTAAGTACCATGTATGGCAACTCTATCCAGCAGGCAAAAGACACCCTGGCCAGCAACCTCAATACGCTCAATACGGCCCAAAATACCGTCACGACCGGCTACGAGGGTCAAAAAACCGATCAGGGACGGCTTTTGGGGGACGTACAACGGCAAAACAGACAATTGGCCCGTTCAATGGGCGACCTGGGTTCATCATTCTACGAAGGTTTGCAGGGAAATGCGGCTAGCCAGACCGCCCAGAATATTACCAACTTCTCCAACCAGGAACAATCACAACTGGATCAGATCGCCAATCAGATAACCAGTGAAAACACGACAACCAATACCAAGGTTCAAAACCTTAATGACCTGGAAACGCAGGCAAAAAATGACGTCATTAACCGCTACCAATCAAGCTATAACGATATCCAGAATGAACTGGCACGGGCTGGAGTTGATAATACGGACGCCATGAATGCGATCAATAACCAAATGCAGTCAACCCTGAATAATATTTCTTACCTCATGAGCGGGTACAAGGATTCTGTTACAAGCGGGGCACAATCTAATACTAATATTGCCAACATGTTACAGAACCTCAATACGGGAACACAAAATACTTTGAATACTGCGGGCACAGTCAATACGGGCTTTACTCCATTAAATAATGCCCAAACTATTGCTGCCGCTCAAACCGATGCGGCAAGCCTGGCCTCCCAGGGATATACGCAGGATCAAATTATTGGACAGATCCAAACCCAATATCCTGGCCTTAACAATAACACGCTCCAGCAGATTATGAGCGCTCTTTATCCGACGGGAACAAATCTGTCTTCCTTTAATGCTATTAGTAATCAATTCGGTAATGCCACTCCCGCCTTTTCTTCTTCCTTCTATCCTTCAGTAGCCTAATATTCAATTTTCAGGGTTTTTTCGGCTATAATCCTGCATGTCATTCCTGGATAATCTTTCCAATTGGTTTGGTAAGGCAAAAAGCAATTTAACTGGCAATATCTCTGCCCTCACAAATCCGCAAACACGGTCCACATGGTTAAGTGGCCTTTTTTCTCCTATTTCTTCAGGTTTGCAAAAACCTATCTCTAATTTTAGAACGAATTTCGATATTCTTACCAACCCAAAAGTCAGCGAACAGGCACGAAACAATTTCTCTGTGGGGATGCAGCAGCCGGATGTGGGTTCTCCCTCATGGATGCAGCCATTCCGGCAATTTATCGCCAATACCGCACTTTCTCAAATGCAGGGAGTGCGAAATTTGCGTGAAGCGGGAAATAAACTACAGTCCCCTTCGTTTCTTGATAAATTAAGCGGAGGATTACAGACGGGAGCAGGAGTAAGTAATATTGTTGCTCCGGCAACGCCGCCTGGCCTTGCTTTCAATGCGCTAACTTCCTTTACGCCTCAGCTGGGAAAACACGATTGGTTTCGGCGGGGAGCGGCTGGGTTTTATCAGGGATATACGGGAACTCCCAATACGGCATTAAACGTGCCTGATGTCAAGACCAATCTTCCCGTACTGGGAAAGGTGGATGTTGTCAAGGGAATAGGACAAATGGCGGGATTTACGAAAAATCCTTTTAATGAAAAAGTGTTTGGAATGGTAGATGCGCTTCTTCCTGAAGCAAAGGCAGCGCTTCCTTTTAAACAATGGCTGGTAAAAACGGGAATAAAAGGAGGAATTGCCAATCTGTTACAAATGCTTCCTGATATGTCCAAAAACCTTTCTCCTGATCAAAAAGTTGCCTTTATTGGTAAGAACTTCGGAGTTGGTTCGTTAATGAATATTGGCGGTGAAGCCGTAATGAATACTGCCGGAAAAGGATTGGAGGCAACGGGTCTAAAAGATACGGCGGGAAAAATATATGACAATCTCCTGGAATTAAAACGGAAAGCTTCCATCCCTGTCTATGACTGGCGGACCGGGGAAACAAAACCCATGTGGCAGCATCTGCTTGGAAACAGGGAAGGGTCTATTGATACGGGAGAGATACAAAAGACAGTCGGCACAGATATCCAAAGCGGAAAAGAGAAAATTAATGAACTATTGGGAAGAGTGAAAAAATATGCAGAACCTGGTTCTCCTGCCGTTAACACCAATAAGCAGAATCAGTTTCCCGACTATTTAAATACGCAGTCAAAAAATTTCGGCCAGTCACTTCGTACCTTTTTTACGGGTAGACGGGACAAACGTATTGTTCAAACGAATCAGTTACGGGATGAATTGAAAAAAACTCTTCCTGATTATCAGGATCAGGAAGCGCTCACTTTATACAGAGAGTTCAAAAATAAACCAAAAGAGCTTCAACAGTTTTTAAATGGAACTCATCCCTACTATAAGACCATTCAGGATAATTTCAAGAATGAGAACCCCTCCGCAACAAAAGCTCAACTGCAGGCAGTAAAGCAGGAAGCACTGCAGCGGATACAGCGCCTTGCACCGGTTATTCAACGTACCCTTAAGCCCGGGATTAATCTTGTTACTGCCGATAAGACACTTTCAAAGTTTTTTAATGAAAAGCTCGTCGAAGGTAAGAAATTAGGTTTTTTGGATAGTAAGATCAATCCAGACGAATATATTAACCATATCCTTCTAACAGGAGAAGAACCTCCGAAACCCATAAGTAACGTACGGGGAGGAAAAATTGGAAGAACGTTTGAGTTTGGGAAGCAGCGCTATTATCCGACACTTCTTCATGCGATTGCCAATGGGAAAAATCCCGCAACGCTCAACGCATTGGATGCTATGACTTTATACGGTTCCCGTCATGGAACTGTTGCAGCAACAAAGGAATTGCTTTCAACTTTGAAGGAGAGCGGACTGGGGAAATTTGGGACAGAGAATTCACCAAACATTCCGGACGGATGGGTACGGGTTGCGCCTGGCAACCGGTTATTTGAAAATCGGTTTGCCATGAAAGATCCAAAAACAGGGAAACCGGTACCAGGTTCAAATTTCCTAATGGCACCGCCAAAAGTGGCCGAAGCATTAAAACCGATTACTGACCCCAGTTATTTAAACAGTCTCCCTGGTTTCGCCCGTGGCAGGATGTTCCAGGCATATATTAAATCAATTGAATTGGGGCTGTCAGTCTTCCACATGCGGGCTCTTTCCCTGACGGCAACCAATAATATGGGACCAGAAGGCATGGTGAAGGCATTCAGACAAAGTATGGATTCCGCTGATTTTAAGAATATGGAACAATTATTTGTGGAACGAGGCGGAACTACTAGTGAATTAGGAAAAACAATTGAAGCGTACCGTGGTCTTAAGAAATCTTCCCTGCCCCAAAATCAAGGAGTAATAGGAAGAACATTTGATACCTTGCGAAATCTTCCCGGAATTAAACAAGTCGACCAATTGGCAAAAACCATGACCGATATTACCTTTAATCAAATGCAGCGGAAATTTAAGGTAGCGGATTTTGCTCTGCAGCGAGCGCAGTTTATTGCTAAACAACCCGGCGCTTCGACAAATGAGTTAAGCTCTGCTGAACAGCAGATAGCCGATGAAGTCAATTCAGCGTATGGAGGGTTAAATTGGGAAGATTTAGGAATTAACCGACTGACGCAGGATGTCGCCCGGGCGTTTTTCCTGGCCCCGGACTGGACATATTCCAATATCCGTACAGCGCAACTGGGACTAAAGGGAGGACCTGCCGGTCAGGCAGCACGAGCTTTTTGGGTCCGAAGCGCTGTCACTGGTCTAGTCCTTACTCAGTTAACAAGCCTGATGTTATCCGGGAAAGCCTCATCTGATCCGACTTCAGTTTACTTAGGAAAAGATAAACAGGGACGGGATATTTATCAAAATATGTATTTCGTCGGTGCAGCAGGCGATGCGGTAAATCTGTTACGTAATATGGGTGATTATGGCGTGCCAATGGGGGCTGCGCAGGAATTAGCCGCAAAAGCCTCCCCTCTTGCAAGAACGGGCATGCAGGTTTTAACAAATAGAAATTACTATGGCCAGCAGATTATTCCCAAAGGATCAGGCCCTGTGGTGGGGACAATAAGAGGAGCGGGTCAATTAGCTGCTAATTTGGGACCGGTTCCTTTCAGTGTGTCTGGACCGCTGCAGATGCTGACTGACAAACAAGGAAGATATACGCCTAAAGAATATGCGACAACATTTCTTACCGGTGCCCGTACCCGTCATGTCATACCCCCCGGGATGCGGCAGGTAACGTCCGGCGCCAGTAAAGGCGAATTAGTACCCTCCTCTCCAACCGCACCCAATAGTCTCTGGCAACAGATTATAACGGGGAAAATGAACCAACCAAAACCCTCAGGAGGAAAAGCCTTAACAGCAGATGATATTACTACCCTGAATAATATGAACGACGAACTGCAGCAGGGCACTGATGTACCAGCTCAAATTAAGGGGAATACCTTATATTATATTGACGATACGAAAAACAAAGCGGTAAAGGAAGATCTTTCTTCTCTTGTTACTTCCGGCCGGGGAGTTGCCGGATATCAGAATACACTGAAGAAATACAAAGCAGCCGACAAAATCTATGCCTCTTCGGGTATTTCTGATGCAACTAAACAACAGGCGTTTCAACTTTTGAAATTAAATCCTCAAGATGTCGCCTATGATTACCAAGCAACCGCTACTGACAATTCCGCATATCAAACTCAGCAGCTTGAGGCAATGCAGCCCGACCAGATGGCAGCCGCAATCGCCCAAGGGCGGATAAAATCCTTATCAGGAAAATATCTTATTTCCAATACAACTATAGATAATCTTTACAAGGATAACTATCTATCCAGGTCAGATGCGGCTTCTCTGAAAAAACTTTCCTTTGAAAAGAAAAACGGTAAAATTATTCCCGACAGCAGAATGATTACTTCTTTTGCCAGAGGATCCGGAACTTCTTCCGCAAAACTTTTAAATGAGCGGAAAGCGATTATTAAAGAAGCGGGTAAACCTTTTAAGGTACCAAAAACCAGCTTTCACCTTCCCAGTGGAAAAACAGCAGGTCTTGTCAGTCGCTCCTTGAAGGCCCCTGCCAATCCAGTAAAAGCCTTAACACTCGCAGATGTAACGAAGCTTACTCAGATTAGAAAAGCGCCGATTGCTAAAAACCTGAGTAAATATACGGGTACGCCAACACGAAGAACTGCCGGCCATCGGATGCCGGCTGCCTCAACCCGAAAGTTAAAAGTGCGAAGAATTAAAAATGCCTAATAAATCTCTGAAATCTCTGTTTATTTTTCTGGGACGTGATCTTTTGCAACCTTCCATTCCTTATAAGCTCCAGGAAGAGTTGGGATATGAGGTGGTGTTTCTTAACGTCCCGACAGATGATAAAGGCAACCCTCATACATTAGAAGACGCCTACGAAAATATGGGTCTGGAAATTATTACCGAAGAATCGGCAATTAAAAAATACCTCCTGGAAAAAAACGCCATTGTCGTTGTTGAAGACACCCTGATGACCAAATGGGTTAAGGAGCGGATTAAAAAAGGCTACCCGACCTTATGCGGGTATCCGGAAATAGAAAAATGGGAAGATGATCGGGATTACGGTATGAAAATTTGCCAGCAGATTGAAGACTACAATAACAAACATGGCAATTCTTTCTATAACATTCATATACTGCCGCAGGAGGAATTTAACGACTTTGATAAAGCGATTCAGTTTGTCGAAGCCAATCCAAAAAAATGGGTGATTAAAGAGGCGGGTGATTCGGATATCAGGGCCTTAAACTATAAGGGAGAACTAGATAGCGGCATGGACGTGATTGCCCGTTTGTCATATTTGCGGGAAAAAGGGTTCGGTGGAGAAAAAAAGGTGCATTTTTTCCTGCAGGAACGGTCTACCGGTGTAGAAGTTGCTATTTCAGGATTTTTTAACGGTAAAGATTTTTTGAACTGGAGCGAGGTTGATTTTGAACATCAGCCTCTTTTGGCAGGCGATCGTGGACCCCATACCGGTGAAATGATGAATGAGGCATGGGGATTGGAAAAAGATGGGAACCCGTTATTTAATACCGTCTATCCGCCTCTGGCGCCTTATTTGCGTAAGGTAGGATTTCATGGATTTATCAACTTAAACGGCATGATGAATGAGCGGGGGTACCATCCGTTTGAGTGGACGGTCCGGATGGCCGGTTCTCCCTGGGTAACGCAACTTTATGAGATGCTGTATGGAAAAACCGATTATGGCGAATTACTCCAGGCATTGGCATACGGACAGGATTTACATGTCCAGTGGAACGAAGGATACACGGTAGGTGTCCGCATAGATGTTCCCCCTTCTATCTTTAAGGGTATGTCCTATGATTTTTTGAAAAAAGAGCTTGCAGACAATAAAAACCTGAAAGGAGAACTGCAAAAGTCCCTTTCCTCTCCTGATACCTTTATTGAAAAACTGCACGAATTTGAACAGGTAAGGGAAAGCTCCTATGAAATGCCGGTTATTATCACTGATTTTCATCCGGAAAAAGCCCGGCATTTTCACTGGTCGGATGCAAAGAATTTGCAGATTATCTATAAGGACAATATCCCCTATGGGATTGTTGAACCGACCGGATCAACCTTTACCTATATTACAATTATCGGTCATAAACCAAAAGTTATCAATGAGCGTCTCGATGCGATTGTTGTCAGTATAGCGGGGCTTCCCTTTATTTCCCGTGACGACTATTGCGATGAGGTCGAGGAAAAGTTGTCTAAGCTGGAGAGTTGGGGATGGAATTTGTGGCCAAAATCTTCGTTAATCTGAAAATTCAATTTTTCCCGCTTTCGACTGTATAATCCTGCATGGCATTCTTAAACCGGCCAAATAGTAAGTTCAGTACAACTCTGTATCAGGCTGTTTCTGATACGATCTCGACCACGTTTTACGTGAATGCTGTTCCGGGCAGGTTCCCCTGTGTTTTAATAATTGATTCCGGAACAGCTGCTCAGGAAAAAGTTCAAGCAACATCGGGAGGAACTAATTCAATAACTGTGGTTCGAAACTATGACGGCAACGGCGCCTATACGCATACTATCGGCGCTACCGTGGTCGATTATGATTCGCCGGAATACGTTATTCCTCTAGCACAGCTTTTAGAAGCATTAACAACATATAAAAACATTGTAACCGGCGGACTTAATTTTACCGCTCCCAGTTCGGGACTGGCTGTTACTATCCCTTCGGGACAGATTTATTACAGCGGATCGCTTGTCTCTATTCCCTCCGATGGCGGGCATACCTATACAGCCTCTCAGGACACTTATGTAGACGTTGCCAATAACGGCACTTATAGCTATAACGGAGTTGCTAATGGTGCTGGAGCACCGGCATTAACCGCAAATTCTATCCGTATAGCTAAAGTCGTAACAAGCGCTTCTGCTATTACAGGCGTTACTCAAAGTGGCACAGATAGTAACAGCGTGCCAATTTTCCCGCTTTCTTTAATAGATTTAATAAGCGCCGCACAAAACCTGACGAATAAATCCATTAATGGTAATACCGTTCCTACAGGAACAGATACGGTAGCTCTTTTAGCCGCCACGCAGACCTTAACCAATAAAAGGATTACTAAACGTTCTCTTCTCTTATCGGCAGGCTCAGCAACCCCTGCTATAAATACTGATTTATACGATGTTGTTCATATTACGGCTCAAAGCGCAGCTATAACCTCTTTTACTTCTGGTTTAACCGGAACGCCTATTGAGGGAGATAAATTAGATATCGACATAACCGACAATGGAACTGCACAAGCTATAACTTGGGGAACGTCTTTTGAATCGGGTTCAGCAACCCTTCCTACAACTACGGTAATTTCAACAAGGCTTGATGTAAGTTTTGTCTGGAATGTTGTTACAAGTAAATGGCGATGTGTTGCCCCCGCCGCCG
>JAJYIG010000048.1 GCA_021790215.1 bacterium | reverse complement strand
CACATTGGTATACACAGTGGCTTAAATGAATTAAATCCATCCTCCAATTTTAACACCAACAAAAAGCTGCAGGGATAACTCCATCCCACGACCTTACGGTCGGGGATCTAAGTGAGGATCTTTAGAGCCTATTAGCGAAGGCTGATGGACACTTCCGCGATCAGCTGATTTTGCGACAGACCAATTTCTTTGGAGTATGCGAGGTAAAGGTCAAGATTGGGCTATTGTAGATGAATTGACCAAAGATTTACAAACTAATTTGAAAGTTGACGGAAAAGGAATTTATATCGAAGAAGAGCTGTACAACGAGAGAACGAAGTGACTTTTAAATTTTGATTACTTCGCTGTTGTACAAGAGCGAAGTGCCTTTACTTTCCATTCCCAAGGCGAAAGGTCGCGAATTCCCCTGTGTTTTGTGTTTTTGTTTAAGGTTGGAAGCTATTTTGCCATTTTGGTGGAATTTGGCCAATACTGTTTTTGTTCCCGTTGGCGCTTTGCGCGAAGCGCATTTCCGCTGGCAACGCGCGAAAAAATAAAAGCGCGGGGGTGGAAAACATGGAACGCTCCCGGAGCGAACGCGTTAAAGATTGCAAAAAGAGGTTCTAACTTTTTCGTAAATCTCGACCAAAAAGATTGTAGATATCCATTAAAACCTCTTTGGTGTTTTTGAATCCATCGAACTTTAGTTTGGGGATGTTTTTTATAGGAATCCAAATAAGATTAGATACGTCATCTTGCGCAGTAGGTTTACCGGCCACAATTTTTACAATAAAAGTTATGCCTATGGTTGGCTTATTATCTTCTCCGTAGGTGTCAGGATATGAACCTAAATATTTTTCAATATTGACTTTCAAACCAGTTTCCTCCAGAGTTTCTCTAATTGCCGCTTCTTCTGCAGTTTCGCCTGTTTTCATAAAGCCGCCAATCAAATCAATAGCCCCCTTAAAAGGATTGATACTCCTTTTGGCAATTAAGACCTTGTCATCTTCGATCGGAATTGCTGATGCAGTGGGAGAGGGGTTTATGTAGCTGACGAACTTGCAGTTTCTGCAAAATATTTTTTCTGCATTTCGCGAAAGCCCACCCTTGCAGTTTGGGCAAAATTTATAATTATTTCTCATGCCAATATATTATCATTAAAGTGAAATTTAGCAGCGGACATCTCCTCCGCAATGTTGGCAGACTGATAAAAGTTGTCCGGAGGGTCGAATGTTGGTTGCTCCGCATTTTGGACAAGTAAAACTTAAGGATCCATATTGGTCCTCAAATCCTAGAGCAGGAGTAACTGTTTCGGTATATGAAGAACCACTCGAGACAAAAGTTGTATTGGATCCTCCGCACCCAAATTTTTCAGGATCCATTCCATATCCTTCATTTCTCATTTGTGTCTCAACGTAAGCTCCATATTCGGCTGGTGCGGAATAGATTACGTGCGGATTGAGTCTTACTGGTGCAGTAGCTATAACCGCTGCTTTCACTGCCTTTGCCTTATTTTTATCCGCTGTGCCGTCCAAAATACTTTTCCATCTGTCTTTTTCGGGAAGTTCAATTAGTTTTGATAAATATTCAAACGGGTTTTGATCCGCCGGTATTTTAAGTTTTATTATTATGCTTCTTAAATCATTCGGATTTATAGGAAAATCCACGTTGTCTTTAGATATTGAAACTAACATCTGTCCTAGATAAAGACAGTCTCTGGGAGAAAGTGTCGTACTAATGTCATAACGTTTCATGTATGTGGATCTCCCGCTTTTTGTTATCTTTTTGACACCAACTTGAATTCGGCTTTCCGGATACGGATCTGCCGGACTTATCCAAACGTATGCATCATT
Source organism: bacterium (assembly GCA_021790215.1). Classification (GTDB taxonomy): domain Bacteria; phylum Patescibacteriota; class Microgenomatia; order UBA8517; family UBA8517; genus JAJYIG01. The sequence continues at coordinate 5,309 of JAJYIG010000048.1, read as the reverse complement.
TTTGGTGTCATTAAGAAGCATGTCCTTGATCTTTTTAGCTGCTTCTGTATCCGGTGTATCTACGGCAAACATTTTGAGTATATCTCTTTTGTCGCGTCCCGGTGCAATCACATGGCTTTCACCGTGTTTAACAAAATAGCTGGGATTTACTCTTGGAATTCCGGTTTCAGAGGCTTCTATGGCAAGCGAGGCTGTATCATTAACTAAGGATCCTAGTTTTTCCGGGGTATCGTAACGTTTTAGGTCAAGTGCAATTTCCTTTAACATATTCCTGCTCGGGACTACCTAGTTGTTAGTTTTCCGGCTATACGGTTGCGGCACAGCCCCTGAAATTCGCAGGGTTCCTTAAACACAACTTTTGATCATTATCTTTCATGAATAAATTTAGTCAATAGTCTTTTTCCTTATTGAATTTCTTTTCCGATCGTTGTAAAAGATAGGGAGAATGCCAAAAGGTAAAAAACCCGAAATCAGCTCCCCCAAGCAAACGGAGGGTGGTAGTGCAAAACTCCAGGCAATTCGTCTTGCAATGGATCAGATTGAAAAACAGTATGGCAAGGGTTCAATAATGAGGCTTGGCGGTCAGGATGGAGAGAAGTATAAAGTGGATGTGATTCCGACGGGTTCTATTGCGGTTGATCTGGCTCTTGGAGTAGGAGGATTCCCCAGGGGACGCATAATTGAGATTTATGGACCAGAAGCATCGGGTAAAACCACACTGGCTCTTTCTGTCATTGCGGAGGCGCAGAAACTTGGTGGGCAATGTGCATTTGTTGATGCGGAACACGCACTGGACCCGCAACGTGCAGAAATTCTTGGGGTGGACTTGGATAATCTTTTAATGTCTCAGCCGGATACAGGTGAACAAGCATTGGAGATTACGGAAACTTTAATTAGATCCGGTGCTATCGACGTTGTGGTTGTAGATTCTGTTGCAGCTCTTGTACCCCGAGCAGAGCTTGAAGGGGAAATGGGAGATGCTGTAATGGGAATGCAGGCTAGGCTCATGTCCCAGGCCTTAAGAAAATTAACAGGTGCTATCTCAAAATCAAAAACGGTTCTTATTTTTACCAACCAACTTCGCCAAAAAATCGGAGTCATGTTTGGCAACCCCGAGACAACTCCGGGAGGTTTGGCCTTGAAGTTCTATTCCTCAGTGAGAATTGATTTAAGAAGAATTGAAGTTCTTAAAGACGGTGAGAAAGTAATCGGATCACGCCACCGCGCCCGCATTGTTAAAAACAAAGTTGCTCCACCGCTTAGGGTTGCCGAGTTTGACATAATGGAGTCAGAAGGGATGAGTAAGAGTGGGGGAATATTGGACGTGGGACTTGAACTTGGACTAATCGGCAAGAGCGGGTCATTTTTTAATTACCAGGGTAAGCCGATTGCCCAAGGCAAAGAAGCAGCGAAGATGTATTTAAAAGATAATCCAAGAGTTGCAGACGAAATTGATAAAAAGATCCGCGAGATGGCCGCTTCTGGCAAAAAACTTCCAAAGGAAATTGGAGAATCGGAAGAAAAGGAATAATATCGATTTGTGCCGGTAATTACTTCAATTAAACAGCAGAAGAATAGAGGTAGAGTTAATATTTATCTTGACGGTAAATTTGCTTTTGGAATAGACCTGACCAACTTTGTTTTGTTGCACCTTAAAGTTGATCAGGAATTAAGTGAAAAAGAAGTCGCCGAAATCGTAAAGAAAGTTGAGTTTCAAAAAGCCCTTGATAAAGTACTGCGTTTTGCAACTGTCCGCCAGAGAAGCGAGAAGGAAATCTATGATTATTTTAAAAGGAAGCGTATTCATGTATTAATACATGAATACATTATTGAAAAGCTAAGGCATTTTGAGCTTTTGGATGATGAAAAATTTGCAAAGTGGTGGGTTGAGCAGAGGCAGGCTTTTCGCCCGAAAGCCAAGAGAATTTTGACCCAAGAATTAAGAATTAAGGGTATAAAACCGGAGATAATAGACAAAGTATTAGGTGAAACAAAAATCGATGAAGAAAAAATGGCACGGGAACTTTTGGCCAAAAAGGCCTACAAATGGGGAGGTCTCGAACCCCGTCTTGCCCGCCAAAAAAAATCGCAGTACCTGGCCGGAAAAGGATTTTCCTGGGAGGTTATTGAAAAGGTGGTTAATCAATAGATTGACGGGGTAGCTGCTAGGCTGTAAAATACCATTAGAGTCAGAGAAATGAACAAGAAGATGACTAAATTAGCTTCTTTGTTTGGGACAGGCCTTATTTAAGGCGGGTTCATCTTGGCTCCAATTGACTGAATATGACAACACGTGATGAATATATAGAAAAGCTTGCCAAAGTGGCTGGGTTGACACCCGATGAGGCAAAAAGGGTACTTCTTGATGAGGTCCAGAAAGATTTGACTTCTGAGATTGCCAAAAAGATTAGGGCAGCTGAAGAAAAAATTAAAGAAAGCGCTCACGAAAAAGCTGAGGAAATACTTCTTGATGCTATGAAGCATGGAGCAACTACTTATTCGGCTGAGTATACAATTTCTTCGGTTACAGTTCCGAATGAAGATGTAAAAGGCAGGATAATCGGTGCCGGAGGGAGAAATATCAGAGCATTTGAAAGGGAGGCCGGGGTTGAGATTGAAATTGACGAAACAAACGAAATTCGTATATCTTCTTTTGATTCAGTTAGGCGTGAGATCGCAAAAAGGGCCCTGGAAACTTTGATTAAAGATGCCAGAATTCAACCCTCAAGAATTGAGGAAGTAATCAGAGAAGTTAAAGCGCAAATGGAGGATGTTCTCCTTGAGGAAGGTAAGAAAATTGTTCACGAGTGCGGGGTTTATAATTTGCCGGTAGATATAGTTAGAGTTATCGGCAAGTTTAAATTCAGAACTTCTTACGGCCAGAATTTGGGAATCCATACAATCGAAGAAACAAAAATCGGAGTGGCTATTGCTCAAGAAATCGGGGCTAATGTTGATGTCGTACGGCTTGGGTGTCTCCTTCATGATGTCGGCAAAGTTATAACCGATGGAGATGGAAGCCATGTTGAACTTGGTGTAAATTTCTTAAAGAAATACGGAATTCCCAAAGAGGTTGTTGTCTGTGTTGCAGAACACCATGAGGATAGACCTTTCTCCAGCAATGAAAGTGTGATTGTGTGGATTGCTGATGCAATTTCTGGCAGTCGCCCCGGAGCCCGCTACGAACCTCACGAAGATTATGTCAAAAGAATGACCAATATTGAGGATGTCGCCAGGTCTTTCCCAGGGGTTGATGAAGTTTATGCATTCCAGGCGGGCAGAGACGTAAGGGTCATTGTTAATCCAGAAGAAGTTGATGATGATAAGTTGACAATTTTGGCTCATGATATTGCCAGAAAGTTGGAAAAAGAAGCAGCCTACGCTGGACAAATTAAAGTTTCAGTTATCCGTGAGGTCAGAGCGGTAGACACTACATCCGCTAAATAATTCTGTCAAATGAAAATAGGTTCCTTGTCCGGTAAGACTTCATTTTTTGGAAAATACAAAACATTTTTGGTTGTGTTAATTATTGCTGTTTTGGGGATTACATTTGAAGTTATTCATCTAGATTTTAATAATTCACGAGGAGTCTCTCAGACGCAGGAAAATAAATTTGACAATTTAGTTAATAATGTTCCATCTTCGCCTACGCCAACTCCTACCCCGACCCCCAAACCGACTCCGAAGCCTTTAACTTTTGCCGAGATGAATTCGCTTTATGGTCCTTGCATTCACCTGCCGGTTTTGATGTATCACCACATCCAGGGAAAAGACGCTGCCACTGCCGATAAGCAGACCTCTCTTACCGTCTATACGGATTATTTCACTGCACAAATGCAATATCTTAAAAATAAAAATTATAATTTTGTCCGGATGAATGATTTGACAAATTTTTTTGATAGCGGAACTTCGATTCCAGCCCGTAGCGTTCTTATAACCTTTGATGATGGTTATGAAGATTTTTATACGGACGCCTACCCGATTCTTCAAAGGCTTGGGATTCCCGCTACAATGTTTGTGCCGACGGGTTTGATAGATAATCCCGATTACCTTACATGGAGCCAAATATCCCAAATGAACGGGCTTATTCTTTTTGCAAACCACACTTGGTCGCATGCGAATATTGAGCTTTCCGGCCAAAAAATGAAATATGAGATATCGACTGCGGACACTCAATTATTTAATCATTCTCTTAATTCTCCCAAAGTTTTTGCCTATCCTTACGGTCTCACTTCTTCCCAAGCGGAAAGTTATCTATCATCTTTGGATTATAAGGCCGCTTTTACCACAGTTTCCGGAAATATTCTTTGCAAAGGTAAGCGTTTTGACCTCCCCAGGATCCGAATTGGGAATGCCACTCTTTCAAGTTATGGATTTTGATTTTTCCCGTATACTTGACATTTTATTTTGTTTCGTCTAAGCTTCTCGCTTAGAATGACAAAAGCGGAACTTATCGAACAATTGGCCAGAAAAGCACATCTAACCAAAAAAGCTGCAGAGGAAGCAGTTGAGGTCTTCTTAGAAGAAGTCGGAAGGGCACTTTCTAAAGGTGAAAAAGTTGTCCTCTCAGGATTCGGAACTTTTAGAGTTATTTCAATGAAGGGCAAGACCGTAAAAATTCCCAAAACGGAAAAGATGGTTACCATAAAGACACACCGTTCTCCACGTTTTACTCCGGGCAAAAAACTTAAGAGACAGGTCTCGCGATAAATTACAAATTCCAACATTGTTTATTGTAGTTTGTTTGTGTTTTTATGCTTGGTACTTCGACTTTGCTGTATACTAGGGCTATGGACAGGGCTATAATTGTTGGTGATCTTGTTAAGAGTTTCGAAGTTACCGAAAAAGAGTCGGGGCTAACAGGATCTTTGAAATCTCTTTTTTCTTCTAAGAAAAAAACTGTTCATGCTTTGAGGGGAATTTCTTTCACAATCCAACCGGGAGAACTTGTGGGATTTATCGGTCCAAACGGAGCCGGCAAAACAACAACTCTTAAAATTCTTTCGGGTCTACTTTACCCCACAAGCGGATTTGTTGAAGTTTTGGAGCATGATCCATGGGAAAGAAAGCCGGAATTTTTGAAACAAATTGCCCTTGTTATGGGGCAAAAGAACCAACTTTGGTGGGATCTTCCTGCAATTGAAACATTTGAACTTAACCGTGCAATTTATGAAATTCCCACATACAGGTATGAAGAAAATCTTAGGGAACTAACAGATCTTCTTGAAATAGGAAAACTTATTAACATTCCCGTCAGGAAACTTTCTCTAGGGCAAAGGATGAGGATGGAACTTACTGCCGCTCTTCTA
>JAJYIG010000047.1 GCA_021790215.1 bacterium | reverse complement strand
TTTATATGCTACATGGGCTTGAACTCTTGTTTGCATTATTGGCTATATTTTAATCCAAACAAACAAGTTTCAGGCTTCACTTCCTCTGCGGGTTGACACCCGCAGTTTCAAGTATGGTAGGTATGAGACAGAGATAGGTAATGGCGAACCCATAATTTATAATAACCCATTTGAAATTCCGAACCAACTATTGTAGTTCGGCGTTGACGTAAGGAATAGCGGCGGTGATGTAATATTTCCTGTCCATGTTTGTAGTATAACTCGTATGAGGCCGGGTAACCAAGCGCGGGTGGGGTATTTATCTTACCAATTTTTTGATTCTTTCTGTCCAGACGTTTGCCCAATCTTCTGCCTCCATCTTTTTGAGAGCAAGTTTTACACCATCTTTTTTCAGAAGTTCCTGAGCTTCCGAAATTTCTTTAGGGGTGGCCAGGAGATTTGTTTCTATATTTTCCCTATCGCGCCCTTTTTTAAGCCAATAAATAATGGATATCCTTTTTATGAATTTTTCCAATTCTTTTCCGTCAAAAAAATCTATCAGGAAAGTTTCGGCTTCGTCTTCATCCTTCAAATCTGCAAGCATCTGCGCAAAAGTTTTGGTTAATTGTCTTTTTAGAGAAGTATTCACCTTAAGCTGAAATATAGCTCGATAGTAACTGCGATTGCAACTATCAGGATTAAGTTAAGAATGTTTCCGACTCCAAGATAGGCAAGAAAAAGAAAAAGGGTTACGAATAGGGAAGTAATGAAACCCCGCCGGGAATTGGCAAAAATGAGTGAGGATGTAAAAAGAATACTGGTAAATGCGAGAATGAAAAATGCAGGAATAGCAGCAAAAGAGGCGGGGTCAACAAAGTAAATAATTCCGGCAGTAATTATCCAAAGAAAGATTGTAAGTATAAGGGTGGGGAGGAAGTTTTTACGCTTAAGAACCTGCTCTTGATGCAAATATTTTCGTTTTCTCATTTCACTCTATGTTAGAATACCATTAAGGATGGATCCAATAGCTATCTTAATTATAGTATTAGCGGCTCTCGTTGTACTGGCATTATTTATTAATAAAAAACTTTCCGATCTGAAGGAATCGCAAAAGCCATCGGAGGAGCTTTTGGAGGTTATTAAAATGCTTCAAACGGGTAGCAAGGAAGATAGGCGTGTGCTTCTAACCTCACTTCAGCAAAATACTCAGGCAATGAATGAGAGGTTGGATAATGCGGCGAGGGTAATTTCACAGGTTCAGAAAAATATCGGCGAGTTTTCCGAAATAGGCCGCGGAATGAAAGACCTGCAGGAATTTTTAAGAAGTCCTAAAGTCCGCGGCAACATAGGAGAACAGGTTCTTAAAGAAATGCTGGGGCAATTCTTACCAAAAGAATCATTTAATTTGCAATATACGTTTAAAAGCGGTGAAAAGGTTGACGCGGCGATTAAAACCGCTGGCGGTATTATTCCGGTAGATTCAAAATTTCCAATGGAGAATTTTAGGAAAATGACCGGTGCAGGGACAGACACAGAAAAGAAAATATACGAAAAGGATTTTATGAAAGATGTAAAAAACCACATAGACTCTATCAGCAAAAAATATATTTTGACCGAAGAAGGGACTATCGATTACGCACTTATGTATATTCCTTCAGAGGGTGTTTATTATGAGGTTGTAAATAATCAGACGCTTTTCGATTATTCGCAGGAAAAAAGGGTACTGCCCGTATCACCGACAACATTCTATGCATACCTTCGCGCAATTCTCATGAGTTTTGAGGGACAAAAAATTGAAAGCAGGGCAAAAGAAATTCTCACCTCACTCCGGGCTATACAAAAAGATTACGAAAAAACAAACGATGCTCTTTCTATCTTGCAAAAACATTTAACCAATGCTTACAATATGATGACGACTGTTTTTACGAGTCTTGGGTCATTGGGACAAAAAATTTCTTCAACACAGAGGTTGGGAGGAACGGAGGAAAAGAAGGAACTGGAAAAATGAAAGTGATTTTATACATGGCGACTTCAGTAAATGGAAATATTACTAATGGTGAAGAAAACTCTGACTGGGTAAAGAAGTCAGATTGGGAACACTTCAACAAAATTACGAGTGGGTCGAAAGTAATGGTTATGGGAAGTGTCACATATAAACAGTTTGAAGATGACTTTCCTCAAAAGCAGGCGTTAAACATCGTTGTAACCAATAAACCAGAATTGTTGAATCTAAAAATAGATGGAGCAATTTTTACCAGTAAATCTCCTGTAGAAATAGTCAAGATGGTTTCAGACATGGGTTTTACACAACTTGCTTTGGTTGGTGGTGAAAAGTTAAATTCATCATTTTTAAAAGAAGATTTAATCGACGAAATATATGTTGATATACATCCTTTGTTGATTGGTAAAGGTAAGAAACTTTTTGGAGAGATTCAAGGTTTGTTCAAACAGCTAAAACTTGTTGATGTTAAGGAGATTGGAGAAGATTTAATTTTGCTTCACTACAGAGTTCTTAAGTAAACTATTCACCTTCCACAATTTTCTCAAAAGCCAGTTTGGCTTTTGCTTCAGAAATTCCAAACGCCGAAAGGTGCTTTATAACTTTGTATTCCCGTTTATAGTTTCCACAAAACCTGGAGATATCTTTATTTAATCCCACATAATCGTAAATTTTTTCCCAGACTTTTCTTCTGGCCATAAATTTATTTACCGAATCTTTTGTTATCTTCCAGATGTTTCCGTCTATATTAAATTGCCAGAAAAGCCAAAGCTGGAAAAAATGAAGAACGTCTTGGTATTCTTCATGGATCCCTTCTCTGTTTCCCTTTTTGATTTCTTCAAGAAGTTCTTGTATCTCCTGAACTATATGCTTGAATTTTATTCTGTTTCCCGAGGTGTAGTTGATCACATACCAAGATACTTTCATAAATGAAATTATATCACCGCAATTTACGTTTCGTGTTAGAATTGCATCGTGGGCAAAACTTCAGGATTAAAACTAAACAAAGAACAAATTGAGGCGATTAAATTTGGTAACGGACCGCTTCTGATTATTGCCGGGGCGGGAACCGGAAAAACCACGGTTATAACCGAGCGCATAAAATATTTGATTCTATCGGGTAAGGCAAAAGCGGATCAAATTTTGGCATTAACTTTTACGGAAAAGGCGGCACGCGAAATGGAAGAGAGGGTTGATGTTGCCATGCCTTATGGTTACACACAGATGTGGATAATGACTTTCCATTCTTTTTGCGACCAGATACTCCGGCGCGAGGCTCTCCATATCGGACTTGACCCCAGATATAAATTAATGACTGAGGCGGATGCTATCCAATTACTTCGCACCAATCTTTTTAAGCTGGACCTGAATTATTTTAGGCCACTTGGAAATCCAACAAAATTTTTAAGTGGCATGCTGCAACATTTCAGTAGGCTTCAGGATGAGGATGTTAGCCCAAGCGACTATATCGCTTGGGTAAATTCCAAGATCCAAGAACCAAATTCCAAACAAACGGAGGAACAAAAGATAGAACTCCAAAAGTGGCAGGAACTGGCTCGGGCATATCGTGAATATGACGAGATAAAAGTCAAAAATAGTTTTTTAGATTTTGGGGATTTAATTGTTAAAACTCTTAAGCTTTTCCGGGACAGGCCAAATATTTTGTCCGAATACCAAAAACAATTTAAATATATATTGGTTGATGAATTTCAGGATACCAATTTTGCTCAAAATGAATTAGTAAAATTGTTGGTAGGAAAAGATGGAAACGTTACAACTGTTTTAGACGATGACCAGTCAATTTATCGATTCCGTGGGGCCGCTGTGTCCAATGCACTTTACTTTAGAAAAAGTTATCCAAAAACTAAGGTCATTAGTTTGGTAAAAAACTACAGATCAACACAAGAAATACTTGATAGAGCACATGACCTAATCCAGTTTAACAATCCAGACCGTCTTGAAGTAATAGAAAAGATAAGTAAGAGACTTATTTCCCAAGTAGCGAAAAATGGAAGCCTGATTGAGTTTATACACGCTGACAGAGTCGAAAATGAGGCGGATCTTATCGCTAAGGAAATAAAAAAAATAGGAGCCGAAGAACACTATAGATGGTTGGATTTTGCAATTTTGGTTCGGGCGAACAACCACTCAGAGCCTATCATGCGGGCATTGTCACGACATGGAATCCCATATCAATTTTTGGGTCCCGGGAGGCTTTTCAAGCAACCGGAAATAGTTGATTTAATTTCTTATCTAAAAGTTCTCTATAATTTTGAAGATTCGGTCGCTTTTTATAAAGTTCTCTCCAATGAATATTTTGATATTAATCCGCGGGATGTTGCTGCAATGGGAAATTATGCAAGAAAACACAACCTTTCACTCTTTGAAACCACAGAAAAAATAGACGACGTTTTGGTAATGGACGATACAAAGGGAAAAGTTAAAAAACTTTTGGAAATTATTAAAAAACACTTTGGTTTGATTAAAAAGGAAACTGCCGGGCAGATTCTTTATTACTATCTTGAAGATACAGGTTTAATGCAAAAACTTCTGTCCCCGGAAACTGTGACAGCAGAGGGGAGAGCCAAAAATATTTCAAAGTTTTTTGACAAACTAAAATCTTATGAAGTGGATCATGAAGACGCAACAATTCCTGCCGTGGTTGATTGGCTTGATCTTTCAATGGAATTGGGCGAATCTCCGTTGGCAGCTGATACCAATTGGACCGAGGTTGATGCCGTAAACATTTTGACAGCACACTCAGCGAAGGGTCTTGAGTTTCCAGTTGTGTTTTTGGTTAACCTTGTAGCCCAAAGATTTCCGACCACGGAGCGGCGTGAACAAATCCCTATTCCCGAAAGTCTTATAAAAGAGGTGCTGCCGGTTGGGGATTACCATTTGGAAGAAGAGCGCAGACTTTTTTATGTAGGAATGACTCGTGCAAAAGAAAAACTTTACCTTACGGCGGCAGATTATTATGGAGAAGGGAAGAGGGAAAAAAAACTGTCACCATTTATTTTTGAGGCGCTGGGAGATAAAATCATCTCCGCTGAAAAAACAGTAGTTAAGAGTGATCAGCTATCATTCCTAGATTATTCAGTTTCGAATGTCCCGGATATAGATTCTGATACACAACCTTTGCAAATCGACTATTTAAGTTATTCTCAAATTGAAACTTTTAATGTTTGTCCACTGCATTACAAGTTGAAATATATCTATAAAGTTCCTACGCCGCCTTCTGCATCCGCGAGTTTTGGGACGAGTATTCACCTAACTCTGAAAAACTTTTTTGAACAAGTGGCGAGTGGAGCTAAACCTTCTGATAAACTACTTTATAAACTTTTGGAGGATTATTGGGTCGGGGAAGGGTATGCAACAAAAAAACACGAACGAGATTTTTTTGAGAAGGGCAAACTCTATCTTTCCGGTTTTTTGAGAGAAGGATTTAATCCGAAAAACTTGCCTGTAGCATTGGAGCAACCATTTACAGTACCGATTGGTAAAGATTTGAAGATCGGTGGAAAGATCGATAGGGTGGACGATTTGGGGGGAGGAAAGATAGAAATTATTGATTATAAAACCGGGGCCACAATTCCGACTCAGAGGGAAGTTGATAAAAACCTGCAGCTTAGTTTTTACGCTCTAGCCGCGAGTAAAATTCAAATGGAGCCTTTTGGAAAAAAACCGGATCAGATTAAACTTTCATTATATTTTCTGGATACACAGGAGAAAATTTCAACGATCAAAAGTGTAAAAGATTTGGAAAAAGCGACAGAGGAAACTTTCAAAGTTCGTGATGAGATAGAGAAGTCTGATTTTAAATGTTCAGGTCACATGTTCTGCCAAATGGGGTGCGAGTATTCGCTGTTTTGCAAATCTGATCAGAAATGAAAATTGACAAAAGTTGGTACATAAAACCCATTGGAATTCCGGAACACGATGCGGCGGGGGGAGTGGTTATTAGAAAAGAAAACAATAAAATTCTTTTTGCGACTACCAAAGAGATCGATCTTGGTGATTTGGTTTTGCCGAAAGGTAGAGTCGAGAAAGGCGAAAGTAATGAAAAAACAGCCAGAAGGGAAATCGAAGAAGAAACAGGATTAAAAAACCTAAGACTTATTGGTCTTTTGGGAACCAAAGAGCGTCTAAATTTTGAGAAGGATGCTTGGAAAACTACATATTATTTTCTTTTTTCAACCAACCAAATAGATGGAATTCCCACCGACCCAAAACACGAAGCGGTTGTTTGGCTTCCACTCGAAGAGTATAAAAAACATTTGTGGCCCGAGCAGAGAGAACTTATAAAAGAAAATTTGGAAAAAATAAAATCTCTTACTTAAATGCAATTATTTAGAGCTTGTATTTTTACTTAAACCCGATTGCAACAATCCCATAATTTTCTAGTTCGAACTTATATTTTTCTCCCCATTTTTTCTTGGCGGTTTTGTATACTTCTAATAAGTCTTTTTTTGAACCGATTCCTGGAAATATTTTTTCATAATCTTCTTTTTCCAACATCCTTTCGGGGGATGCATATTTATGAACATAAGTAATTTCCTTCTCGATTTTTCTTCCGGAAGACACTGATGTTAAAACTAATCTATCTCCAACTTTAAAATTTTTAGTTGCTGGGCGTGTTTCTATCGTTTTCTCACCACTAATAACCAAATCAAATATGTCATCCGAAGTTTTATAAGACATAAATCTTAATTGCCAAATTTTCATTTTCTCTTTTTTTGCCGACAGATCCATAACAAAGTATCAAAAAACCAAGATTGTGTCAAAAATGGTAAACCAATCACAAACAGTATGGGCCTCAGACATATTAGTGAGCATTAATATGTGACGGGATTTCTTCATATGGGCAATCTTATTTTAGTATAGCATCCTGGATATGTAACTTCGGTTCCGCCAAAAGAGCGTTTGAAATGGGAAAATCCAAGCCAGCTTTTATTGGGGAAACGGGGATCGTAGATTCCTTCAAAGTCAAATTTCTTACAACCTTGACTTTTGGCCCATAGTATTCCTTGATAGAGGAGTGGATATTGGGATAGGGTAGAGCGGCCTTCGGAATTTGTAAACCCGTACCAGTAATATGCAACGCCGTCGTGTGAAGATGTCGTGAAAAGCGCTCCACCTATAATTCTGCTAAATATATTGTGCGACGCAAGGAAAAGGGAGTGATTGTTGGGAAAACTTTT
>JAJYIG010000046.1 GCA_021790215.1 bacterium | reverse complement strand
GATCTCTTTGGACAATCCTTATTGGAATTGCTCTGGTATTTTTTATTATCCCTGCTGTCATTACGGCAATACAGGTTGGAGGAAATTCCAGCCAGGAAAATATATCCCAAGTTTTAACCGATATTAAGGCAGGAAAGGTTAATAAAGTTACAGTGGATGGTAATAAACTTGAGATTGCGTACGGTAACGGCAGCAATAAGACTGCTATCATGCAGAGTTCCCAGAACTTTTCTACTCTTTTAAAAGATTCCGGAATAGACCCTTCAACTGTATCTACTGAAGTTATAGATCAGTCCTTCGCTACTATTGCCGGGGATATTGCCGGAATTGCACTCCCACTTATTCTGATGGGTGTTTTTCTTTTCTATATCCTAAAGGCACAGAATAAAGGAGCCCAGGATATATTTTCTTTCGGCAGAAGCCGCGCAAAGATTTTTGCAAAAGGTAGACAAAATATAACCTTTTCGGATGTTGCCGGAGTGGATGATGCTAAGAAGGAACTGGAGGAGCTGGTTGATTTTCTTAGAAACCCGATGAAGTATCGAAGGATGGGTGCAAGGACTCCTAAAGGAGCACTTCTCGTTGGCCCTTCCGGGGTTGGTAAGACCCTTTTGGCCAAAGCTGTTGCGGGAGAGGCAGGGGTACCATTTTTCAGCATGGCCGGATCCGAATTTATGGAAATGCTTGTTGGGGTTGGAGCAAGTAGGGTCAGGGACCTTTTTGGACAAGCCAAGGCTTCGGCTCCGTCAATCATTTTTATTGATGAGATTGATGCAATCGGGAGACAACGTGGACGTGGAATGATGGGGGGACATGATGAAAGAGAACAGACTTTGAATCAAATTTTGGTTGAGATGGACGGATTTACACCGAATGATAACGTAGTAGTTCTTGCTGCAACAAATAGAGGGGACCTTCTTGACCCTGCGCTTCTTAGGCCTGGCCGTTTCGATAGAAGAGTAATGCTTGATTTGCCGGATAAGGAGGGTAGATTGGCAATTTTGTATATCCATGCAAGAGGTAAGAGATTTGCCAAAGGAATAAAGTGGGAAGATGTAGCAGATAGAACTGTTGGTTTTTCGGGAGCCGATCTGGAAAATATGCTTAATGAAGCAGCAATCGGAGCAGCTAGAAATGGTAAGAATGAAATTTTTATGGCGGATATCGAGGAATCAGCAACTAAGGTTAAACTTGGACCCGCCAAGAAGCGTTTACAAAGCGATGAGGATAAGAAAATTACTGCCTATCATGAAGCCGGACATGCAATAGTTACCCACTTCCTGAAAAACACAGATCCGGTTCACAGAATTTCGATAGTGGCCCGTGGAATGAGCCTTGGACACACTTTAATTCCTCCGGCAGCCGACAGAACCCATGAAACAAAATCGCATCTTGTTGATCAGATTACGGCAATGCTTGGAGGACGTGCTGCAGAGGAAGCGGTGTTTAATGAAATGACAAGTGGGGCCGCCAACGACATTGCTCAGGCCACAAAAGTTGCTCGGGCAATGGTTGTTGAGTGGGGTATGAGTGATTTGGGGCCCATAAACCTCGGCCCCGATATGGGTTTGGGAGATTTTGGGCAGATGGAATGGTATGAACAGGCTCAAAATTCACCGGCATTTATGGAGAAAATTGACACAGAGGTCAAAAGAATTCTTGACACTTGTTACAAGGGGGCGTTGAAGATGGTTAAAGACAAGAAAAAGCTTTTAGATGAAGTATCGGGAGCGCTTATTACGAAAGAAACACTGGATAGAGATGATTTTGAAAAGATTGTAGGTAAGAAAGAAAACGGAATAAAATAGCTTCGTGGCAAAATTAGTAATTATCGATGGTAACGCAATTCTTCACCGGGCCTTTCATGCAATTCCCCCTTTAACTACCAAATATGGAAGACCGATCAATGCAGTTTACGGATTGGTTTCAATGTTTTTAAGAGTTGTGCAGGACCTAAAGCCAGATGCTATTACTGTTGCATTCGATGAAAAAGAACCGACTTTTCGGCATAAAGCACTGGAGACTTACCAGGCACAACGTCCCAAAATGGCAGATGAACTTTCTTCACAATTTGATGAAGCAAAGGATTTTTTCAAAGCTGTAAAAGTTTCTGTTTATTCGAAACCCGGGTTTGAGGCGGATGATGTAATCGGCACAATTACCTTTCAGGCAACAAGCTGGGAGGAGGTTGTTATCATAACCGGCGATCGGGACATCCTTCAGCTGGTTGATGATAAAAAGGGAATTAGACTTTATATGCCGATGGTTGGGTTAAGTAATGCCAAGTTTTTTGGAGAAAAAGAAACAGTTGAAAGAATGCGGGTAAACCCCAAACAAATTCCTGACTACAAGGCTCTTGTTGGGGATGCGTCGGATAACTATCCAGGGGTTGCGGGAATCGGACCGGTTACTGCAGAGAAGCTTTTAAAGAGTTATAAAACCCTCGATGAAATCTATGCTCATTTATCGGATATAGAACCGAATGTAAGGCAAAAACTTGAGTCACAAAAATCGGATGCGGAGCTTTATCATAAACTGGCAACTATCGTCAGGAATGTTCCTATAAAAATCGATTTTCCGCAGATGAAAAAGTGGAAAATTGACTCGCCGGATGTATTAAATCTATTCCGGAAATTTGGTTTCAAGACCCTATCAGAACGTATCACAAAGGTTGGTAAGAAAATTGATGAGGAGAAACAGATTTCTTTGTTTAAATAATGAAAGTAGCAATAGTTCATGATTATATAAAAGAGTCCGGTGGCGCGGAAAGGGTTTTAAAAGCTCTAACCGAAATGTTTCCGGATGCCCCAGTTTATACGGCCTTTCGGGTTAAAGGATCAACTGCTGATAAGGAGTTTACCGGGGTCAAGATAATCGAAAGTCCTTATGCTCCTATTTTGAAAATTGGTAATTTCTACTCTCCGCTACGGTTCTTAATCCCTCTTATTTGGGAGAGTTTTAATTTGTCAAAATATGATTTGGTTATTACTTCATCCAGTTGGTATGTAACCCGAGGTTTCAGGGTCGGATCCAATACAAAAGTTATTGATTATTGCCACACACCTCCAAGATGGCTTCATGGGTTTGAAACTTCGGTCGGTTTTACAAGATATTGGCCGGTAAAAATTTACGCAAAGATTGTAGGGAAATATATTAGGAAATTTGATTATAAAACCGCGCAAAAAGTAGATTATTTTATAGCCAATTCTAAAAATGTTGCCGGTCGTATCAAGAGGTTTTATGGAAGAGATTCAACTGTAATTTATCCTCCGACTGATATTAAAAGAATAGTTGACATTATAAAAGGCGTCAAAAAAGAAAATCACTTTTTGATTGTTTCAAGACTCGTAGGTGCAAAAGGGATTGAGCAAACAATAAATTTAGCAGAAATTATTGGAATTAAGCTAAAGATTGTCGGAGAGTCTTCCGGATATTCAAATATTGAAAATCAATATAAGGACAAAGTTGAGTTTTTAGGAAGACTCAGCGATAACGATCTTTACAGAGAGTATGCAAAAGCGAAGGCTCTAATCGCGTTAGCGAAGGATGAAGATTTTGGGATGACTGTTGTGGAGGCACAGGCCGCCGGAACTCCGGTAATTGCTTTTAATGGTGGAGGCTTCAAAGAGACGGTTAATCAAAATACGGGAGTTTTAATAGACGAAATTTGTGAGGAATCACTTAGGGTGGCGATCGGGGTTATCGAGAAAACAAAATGGAGTAGAGAAAAGTTGATAGAGAATGCAAAGAAGTTTTCAAAAGAAGCATTTATAAAATCTATCAAAAAATTTGTAAATGAACATAGCTCATAAAAAGAGGTTATTTGCCATCATTTTAGTTTTTCTACTTAGGACTACATCTGCCCTGATGGTTTATGTAAATCCTTTTTTGGGATTGGCGTTGTATATGGTATTTGACGGATGCGACACATTTATCCTTGAGGATTTTGGAGGTCTTAATTATTTCGAGTACGAAAATCTGGATAAGGTTATCGATTCTGTAACATTTTTGATTTTGTTGCCGATTGGCTTTAAATATGGAGTCTTTTATGCACTTCTAGCCCTTTTAATCTTTAGGCTCCTGGGAACATTCATTTATTTACTTAGGAGAAATGAGAAATATCTGATACTCTTTCCGGATTTTTATATTTCATTTTTATTTTTTACTATCATTCTTAAAGAAACAGGACTCTATCCAAAGAATAACTTGAGTGAATACATTTTCTTACTTGCTGGACTTATTATATTTCAACTCTCCATGGAAATCGTCTATCATTATGTCTACCCTAAGTTATGGAAGGGAGAGGGAATGTCGAGAAAGTTACTGAGATTTTTTGGTTATAAAAGGAAAAGAGTCATGTAAAGTTATGCCGGAATTACCAGAGGTTGAAGCAATAAAACTCCAGTTAGGAGAATACTTGAAGGGCCATAAGTTTGTGTCAGTTGAAGTTAGGAACAGGAAGACCTTTCAGGGGGATGAAAAGAAAATAATTGGAGGAAAATTAGTTGGTACGAGGAGATTTGGGAAAGTTACTTCAATTGATTTAGATAATGGTTATTCAATCCTTACCCATGTCAAACTTACCGGGCAATATATTTATAGAGGCCCGAACTTAAAAAATCCCAAGCCTTTGTCTAAAAAAGTAATCGGAGGAATTCCCGGGCCTCATACTTTAGTAATTTTTAAGCTAGACAAAAACGGCGAACTTTATTATAACGACGTCAGACGTTTTGGTTGGATTAAAATTGCAAAAACTTCTGAGGTTCCGGAAGAGCCATTTATCAAAAAGCTCGGTCCGGAACCGTTTAAAGACCTTACTTTAGAAAAATTTAGAGAAATTCTTTCCAATACCGTCCGTCCTATCAAGATAGTTTTAATGGATCAGGAAAAGATTGGGGGAGTAGGAAACATTTATGCAAATGACGCTTTGTGGTTAGCCAAAATCAACCCCAAAACTCCGGCAAAAGAGTTAGAGGATGAAAAAAGCGAGAAGCTGTATAATTCAATTTTGAAGGTCTTGAAAGAAGGATTGAAGTGGGGCGGCGCGAGCGAACTTTCCTTTGTTACACCTGACGGATCTGAAGGAAGTTACCAAAATCATACTTTGGTATATGGCAGAACCGGTGAGCCTTGTGAGAGGTGTCATAAGGCAAGATTCCAGAAGATATTTCTTGGCGGGCGCGGGACCTACTTTTGCCCTTTTTGTCAGGTGTGATTTTCAGAATTTGTGAATTATACGTTTTATGATATCAAGTTTGGAAATTTTCAAGCTACTTTATACATATAGCTATCTTATTCTTTTTCCCTTGGTTGTTATAGAAGGCCCGATAGTTACCATTATTGCCGGTTTTTTGGTCTCTTTGGGATTCATGGATTTTCTCCCCACATATATGACTGTCATTTTGGGGGATATTGGTGGGGATGTGATCTATTATTCTGCGGGAAGATGGTGGTTTCATAACGCGGTTAGAAAAGTTGCATCTTTTTTTGGATTTAACGTAAAACTTGTCCAGAAGCTGGAGGCTGCGATTAAAAAAAACAGGGGAAAAGTCCTATTTTTTGGCAAGCTTTCCCATGCAATAGGAGGACTCATTTTATTTGCGGCAGGATCTGCAGAAATTCCCCTAAGAGATTTTCTTGAATTTAATTTTTTAGCAACTCTTCCGAAATCGTTGATTCTTTTGGCTGTGGGTTATTATTTTGGAAGTACAATAACAAATTTCAAAAAATATGTAGACTTTACGGTTTTGGGACTTTTTGTTTTTACTTTGATATTAATTGGCTTATACTTCGGAGTTACTTACTTTTCCAATAAATTGGTAAGAAGGCTGGAAAAATGATTGAGACGGTTAAATTAACTGACTTCAGAAATTTCAAATCTAAGACTTTAAAGTTTTCAAATAAGGTTACGGTAATTTCTGGACCTAACGCTTCCGGTAAAACAAATATTTTAGAATCTTTATTTTTGCTTTCTACTGGCAGGAGTTTCAAGGCAAAAGTGGAAGAGGAAATGATCAATTATGACAGTGAACCTGCCCGAATTTCCGGACAGTTTATTAGACCTCTATCAACAAGATTGGAGGTTGTACTTACAAGAGGGCTTTTGGATATCGGTAATGACCATCCGGAGAAAGTTGCTCGTAAAAAACTTACTGTGGATGGAGTTCCCAAAAGGCTTATTGATTTTGCTGGCAATTTCAAAACTGTGCTTTTTGGGCCTTGGGATATGGATCTTGTTACGGGATCTCCTTCTCTAAGAAGAAAGTTTCTAGATACTATGCTGTCTCAGGTCGATAGAGAATATAGGAGAAGTATTCTCTCTTACGAAAAAGGGTTAAGGCAAAGAAACAGACTTCTACTGAGAATCAGAGAGGAAGGGTATCCCAGAAGTTACTTAATGTTTTGGGATCAGCTTCTTATCAAGAACGGCGATTATATAAATCAATACCGCCGTAAATTTATTGAGTTTGCTAATGGCAGAGAGTTGCAGATTCAAAATTTCAAATTTCAAATCGATTATGACCAGAGTGTGATCTCGGAAGGCAGACTTGAGCAATATAAAGATGAGGAAGTGGCGGCGGCAACAACCCTGGTCGGACCCCACAGGGATGATTTTATTTTTAAAATAAAAGATTTTGGCGAAGAGATGAAAGAAAGAGACTTGGCATCTTTTGGAAGTAGGGGGGAACAAAGAATGGGAATTTTGTGGCTCAAGATGGCAGAGTTGGCTTTTATTGAAGAGGTGACTTCCGAAAAACCGACGTTACTTTTGGATGATATCTTTTCGGAACTGGACGAGGATCACAGGGGAATTGTTATGGAGTTGGCGGAAAAACAGCAAACCATAATTACTACGGCAGAACCACAATATTTGATGGATCTTGAAGGAGTGGAAAAAATAGAGCTATAAGTCTAGAATAAAGGCATATGGAGAAAAAAGACGGAAAGGTTGAAATAGTTAACATAGGGGCGCGGTCAGTGCCTGAAGATTCTTTGGTTGTTACGGCCGCAGAGGATTTTGCAAAGACAGGTTCATATGTAGTAGTAACTGAGATACCCATGCCTTCAGTTAAGGGTGAAAGTTCGGTCAAAACTAACCCATTTGATTCATCTACCAAACAATAAAACATGACAGATGTTTTTCGTAAGGATTTTCTGAAAGATCTTTATAAGCCTCCATATAACAGTAACGGAGAAGATAATGGACAGGTTACCATCATTGGGGGTTCAAAACTTTTCCATGGAGCGCCAATTCTTTCTTTAACAACAGCCTCGAGAGTTGTGGACATGGTTTTTTTTGCTTCACCCGAGGAATCTGTGGGTAGAGTTGCAGAAGGGGTCAAGTCCCGTTTATCTTCTTTCATCTGGGTGCCATGGTCTGATGCTGAGGCTTATATTGAAAAATCTGACGCAGTTCTTATCGGCCCGGGTTTTATGAGGTTTAA
>JAJYIG010000045.1 GCA_021790215.1 bacterium | reverse complement strand
CACATTGGTATACACAGTGGCTTAAATGAATTAAATCCATCCTCCAATTTTAACACCAACAAAAAGCTGCAGGGATAACTCCATCCCACGACCTTACGGTCGGGGATCTAAGTGAGGATCTTTAGAAAGATCAGATAGAAATTCAGATATTTATCCCCTTTTTTGTATAAATACCAGGCGCCATAAAAAGATATTGAAAGAAAGATAAGGTCTAACAAAAGAGGCAGGAAAAACTGGGAAAAAGAAATATTTTTGATCACCCACTGCTGATTTATAGCCAAATTAATCGGCCAGACATAGGTTTTTAGATAATAAAAGGCAATCGCAGGAACATTAACCAACCTTTGAGCAAAATCCATCTTGGAAATCAGGGTTAGGCCGTGCTTGGCAAAAAATATTTTCGCCACGTCAAACCGCAGAAATGAATAAATACCAGCCCAAACAGCCAAAACAGGAAGAAAAATCTTGAGACTTTTCCTTTTGTAAATAAAAAGATAGGAAACAATAACAATCCACCAAACTGCCCCGGTTTCTTTCGACAAAACCGAAGCTAACAGTAAAAAAGATGATATCAAAAGATACTTTAAACCATCTTTTGATATAAGGAGCCAAAATGCAAATGCTCCAAAGAAGAAAAATAGTATATCGGAAAGATTCGCAACATATAGAACTGTCTCAGAATTTATTGGATGAACCAAAAATATAAGTGAAAGTAAAAGTGACAGATTTTCTTTCTTCAAGAAATGATTAAGAATCAAAAAAAGAAGTACTGCACTTGCAATATGCAAAACTACCTGGAAGAAGTGGAAGAAGAATGCCCCTGAACCAAAAATGGAATATATAAGCGTATAAGCGGTGGTCATTAAAGGACGGTAATAAAGACCGCTCATTTTGACCGCTCCCCCAGCATTAAAAGTAGACTCCGCAAAAAGAGACGGGATATTTGCAATCGAATGAATTATCGGGTTATTAACTACTTGTTCCTCATCATCCCACACAAAACCGTTAAAGAAGGAATTAAGGTATAGAAGGAAACCAACAATAGAAATTATTAAGATATTCTCGCGCTTGACGGTAAACATAGACTCAATTAATTATAATCATCTTTTAATCTTTAATTACATGCTCTTCTCATTCTCCTACAAGCCTTCATCAGTACTTCTTTGCTTGTCCAAAGAAGTACTGGCAAGAAAGGACACCCGGTGAAGCCTTTCCAGAGATTTTTTAACGTAATTTCCCGAGGGACCCCCTAAAATTCCCTTCGAATCAGTTTCAGGCACCATTTCGGTAAATTACTAAAATCTCAGGCGGCGGCTTCAAAGGGATCCGATTAGGCAGTCTCGTTTCAATCAAGCGTTTGTGAAGATTCCATAGCTGAATGAGTGAATACCGGTTAAGCAAAAGCATGTTCGACCTTGCGCCTGACGCAAGGAGAGTTCTTTTGCAGAGCATGAACGAATGAAGGAATGGATGATGAACAAATAGCGCGCACTTTCTATCAATATTTCTTTATGCGAGTAAAGAAATATTAGGGGTTATGCTACACGTTCCTTTAGAGCCGGAGCGCTAAAGCTTCAGTGCCCAATTTTTAGGCAACTCTTTCTTTGAGTGCACTGTAAGCAAAGCTTGGCATTGCGCAGTCGTCACGCTACGCGTTCCTTCAGTGCACTGTAGAATTTCTGGAGATAAACTTCTGCCTTGTCCCAATGCTCCTCCGCAAATCTCGAAGACCCTGAGCCTGTCGAATGTGCTGCTTCAGCCATGTTTCTCTCAACAGCCGCCAAAACCCTAAGATGCGCTGCCTTTGCAGCCTGAAAAAGAGAGATTCTATAAACTTCTGCATAGAACCTTTTAGCAGTTTCTTCCGCCTCAAAAGTCCCTTCAACACTTTCCTTTCCTCCAAGTTCTCTATCTAGCTCAACTTCTAAGAAAGCAACTATCTTGGGTTCAAATGCAAGTTTGAGTTCATCTCTAACAAGTTCGTAGAACTTTTTCATAGTAACAGCGGCTTTATCAAATTTACTCTTCTTTTCCTCAATTACTGCCTCCATTAAAAATCCCGCCGCCTGTAAAGCAAGAATCGTCGAGAGTCCGAATTGCTCCTTAATATGCTTCATCGCATAATCCTTAAAATCAATCCCCTCCGGAATATTCCTAAGTCTCCACCATTGAATTTCGAGTTTAGCTGTGACTTTAGGATCAAAATGAAAATGTTCCACCGTATCGTTCCCGCCGAATCTTCTGCGACGTCTTGAATAGTCCAGAATCGCCTCCATTAGTTTTTCCGGAGTAAAATCAGGAAGATGCTCTGTTTCAAAATAAAATTCAGAATAAACCATTTGCCAAGGAAGGAGTCCCGAAGTCCTCTGCTCCCCGCTAGTCCTAATGAAAAGATCCGGATTTGGATATGGTTGATTGGCCGTATCCAGGAAACTCTCAAATGTCTTGTCATCTATAATTTTTAATCCGGAATCTATAATCTTTTGAGTAGCCCGGACAATCTCATCCCTCCCGCCATAATCAACTGCCAAATTGAAAACGTTGTGCCCTATATATTTGGCCGTCTCTGACTCAATTCTAGTTAGCTCACGCCTGATATCGGGTGGAAGCCTGTCTTTCCTGCCCAGGTGAACCAATGCCACCCTACCTCTATGGAATTCCTTCTCCTTTTCCTTGAGGGCACGCCTGAAAATGTTCATAATTGCATCAATTTCTATTTGGGGCCTGTCCCAGTTTTCTGTTGAAAAAGCCCAAACAGTAAATGTGTGGACTCCAAGCTTACGGGAAGCATCGGCCAATTTTTCAACTGCCTTGAAGCCGTAGTAGTGGCCTTGCCAGGGCTCCAAGCCCCGGGCACGCGCCCACCGGCGGTTACCGTCAAGAATCATTGCTACGTGATCTGGCACCACAGTGCCTTTGGGAAGAGAAATTGAATCCGGCATTGGCAAATTATATCACAGGGCGTTTCTTGAGGTATAATACCGAAGTATGGTGCAGGACACTCTTGAAGAAACAAAAAGGCTTGTCTGGCCTGAAATTAAAAAATACCTAAAAAACCCTCCCTACCCCAAACAATTCGCCATACCCGGGCAATTTTCCAAAGAAGTAGACTTGTATTGGCAAATAAATAAGACTTACCCGGAAAGAAAAGGCAAATATCTTCGCCCGACTGCGGTTCTTCTGATTGCGGAGGCAATGGGTGTAAAAGCTGAAGATGCAGTTAAAACCGCTGCGGCAATGCAACTCTCCGAAGACTGGATCTTGATCCATGATGATATCGAGGATCACTCAGACGTAAGACGAGACGCTCCCACCCTTCACAAACTTTATGGAACCGAACTGGCGATAAATGCCGGAGACAGTTTGCATATGATTATGTGGAAGATAATCTCAGACATTGGAAATCCCAAAATAAGCGAGGAATTTTACAAAATGCTTTTTAGAACTGCCTTGGGACAAGGTGTAGAGCAGATCTGGGCAAACGACAAAAAGAAATTGACAGACGAAGAATACTATTTTATCGCGGACAGTAAGTCCGCATATTATTCTATTGCCGGGCCAATGAGATTGGGAGCCATTATTGCAGGGGCAACCGACAAGCAGTTAGACAAATTAACAGATTTCGGACTCCATTTAGGAAGGTGTTTCCAGTTGGTTGATGATATTTTGGATATTGATCAAGATAAATTAGAGGGCAAATCAACCATTGCTCTTACCAGGGGAGAAAAATACGCCAGGAATGAAGCAGAAAAAGAAAAAAATCTGGCCCGGAAAGTTTTTGAAAAAGACCTTGGTTTTCTTTCCAAAGAACCTGCCAGGTCTCAATTAAAAGAACTTACAGATTTCATTTTGGAAAGAAAATATTAAATCTCCAATTTTTCCAAGATTATTTTGAACCATGGGGTATATTTTTTGGGATTTTCCTTCAGGTCATTCTTCAAATCCTCTATTTTGATCCATTTATAATCAGCAATCTCATCCAAGTTGGGTTTCACTTCTCCATCATAAGTCCCGGTAAAAACTACATCATACTCATGTTCGCCCCAAACGCCATTATCCATGGTAGCTTCATAAGTAAATCTAAACTTTTCGGTCAATTTGGTCCTAAAACCCACCTCCTCAGAGATTCTCCTATCGACCGCTTCCTGATAACTTTCGCCGTCATAAGGATGGGAACAAACGGTGTTAGACCAAAAAAGTGGCCAGGTTGGTTTAATCTTTGCTCTTTGGGTAATTAGTATCTCACTTTTATCCTTGTTGAAAATTACGATTGAAATTGCTCTATGAAGCGGAACAGGAACTTTGTGGGTTGCAAATTTCTCCTTATAGCCCACGACTTTATCATTATCGTCAATTAAAACTACTTGAACTTTTGTAAGAAGCATTTAGTCAATCCTGTAAGTCTCGTCAACTGTATCTAAAGCGCCTTTTTCTCCGTCCCTATAAACATGCTTCACCTCGACTCTCCTGCCGACTTTTCCTGCCAGGACTGAAGCGTCTGGACGCAAATTAACATAAATATCATCACCCTCCGATACAACGCCTTTTTCTTTGAGGGCTCCAATAACACAATTGACCTGACGACGAAGGCCTCTACCTACCTTTTCAGTTCCGTTCGCTACACCAATATTAATTAGTTTCTCTCCCATTACTGGTGAATATTATATGACTCAATAAGTAGAAAAATCAAATGACTATACAATTAACGTGACACTTTTTTCTTTTTTATCAAAGATTGTATTTAGGAATTTACCTGGCACGGTTCCGTTAACAATCGAGGTTCTGATTCCTGTTTTTTCAGCTAATTTAAGCGCCTCTTCTACTTTATGAAGCATTCCACCGGTTACGTCCACTCCTTTTGCGCCGGTAATGGAAGGCCTCAACTGATCAAAATTCTTACGCGAAATGACCGGAATGGTTTTTCCGTCTTTGTCATATACTCCATCGACATCTGTAACATAAATGATCCTGATTTGATATTCAGATGATAGCTTTTGAGCCAGTACCGAAAGAATTTTTTCAGTTGAAAAAATAGTGCAACCGATTTTTTTATCCAGGATTACATCCCCATAAACAACCGGCACAATTCCAATATTCATAGCCTTTTGAATAGGTTCGAAGTATGACTTACTATAAACCTTTGCATCAGAAATTAAGAAACTGGCCGGAGAAAAAGAAAATGCCGGTACTTTCTTTTCGAGCAACTTGCTAATAATAATCATATTAAGTTTTCTCGCTGCATCTTCCGTGACGGCCATACCATATATACTACCGCTGTTAATTATTCCGTCTTTGGTTTTATATTCCGCTGCAGGAACATGGGCAAAACTCCCCGCCCCATGGCCCAGTATTATATGACCTTTAAAAGAACCGAATGCTTGTTTTAACTCGCCTGCCAACCTGTCAATATTTTTCTTACGAAGCGAATACTCTCTAGATTTGTTTGTAATGACACTCCCTCCCAATTTTATGAGCACAAGCTCACGCTTTAATGTCAGTTCCTTCATTTTAATAGCATCGTCCCTTTTCCGGGTCTGTTAATTATAGTAAATTTGACAAACTGCAACTTTTTAAGCGCTAAATTAACCCTCTTAGAATCTTCATCTAAACAAATGATATGGACATTAGGTCCGGCATCCATAGTAAAGTAAGCCGGAATTCCCCGCTCCCTCAGACCAAAAACCGTCTCCATAACCTCTAAAGTTCCTTTATTCCAGTAAAAAATAGGCGGCCTACTTGTCATCGCTGCGACATGCAAGCTTATTGCCTCCTCCTCAACCAACTCGCCGAATTTTCCGAAGTCGCGTGCAAGAAAAGCTTTCTTTAAGGCAGGGATTCTCTTCTTCAATTCATTAAGCCGGGTCTTAAAATATGGGCTTGTGGTTGCAGCCTCATGCCCTTCAGTGGAACTTGCTTTCTTAGTTCCAGCATCAACAACAGCAACAATATCAACCAAATTCCAGAAATTAGGTTTTGCAAAGGCAACTGCATATGAAGAATTGTTTCCACTCCCCTTTTTCCAGATAGAAAATCCATCAAAGACAGATCTGCAAGCTGATCCTGACCCAAGCCTGGCCAAGATGGAAAGTTTTCTGGGAGGCAATTCAAGCCCGATAGCACGGCTTCCCGCGAGCGCAAGGGCCGAAAAGGCTGATGCTGAGGATGCGATCCCTGCATCAGAAGGAAAGTTGTTATCTGATACAACTTTTGCAAACCATTTCTTTCCGGCCATTTTCCTAATAATATCCAAAAAATCGACTACACGTTTCCTCTTATCATCTTTAACTTCGGTTCCATTAACAATAACCAGGTCATTCCTAAACGTGGGGTCATATTCCACCACAGTTTTTGTCGAACAACCACTCAGGTTCATTGATATAGAGTCGTTAAAAGGAATATTTAACTTGGGGTCTTTTTTACCCCAATACTTAATAAAGGCAATATTCGCAGGAGAAATCGCCGTTGCTTTGTGCCTAAGCGTGTTATTTTTCAATTCTTACTCCCTCCTCCCCCAATTTTACCTGAAAAAGTTTCAGATTTTGTCTTTTCGCAAAACTTAATAACTTCTCGGAGTCCTTGTGATAAATGATAACCATCCCGCTCCCCTTTTTCTTTCCACCGGCACCCGAAACTTTGGCCGCACCCCCAATCTTTTCGATCGAACGAATAATGTTTTTTGTTGAGGAAGAAACAACATCAATTTCTTCAAGAAGTTTTTCATTTAATTTAACCAATTCACCAAAATCTGAGGACTTGTCGTCAACCAAAAAAGTCAAAAAGTCCCTTGTTACATTTTCAATCTCCTTGAACAACATATCAAAATATGATCCTCTACTTCGATATAGATCAGAAACATGGGAGACCATTTCTTTGGTGGACTCGGAGGGTTTGCCAGTATTGAATAGGTAGATTTTAGGGAATTTAACTTTCGGTTTTACAGAATTAAAGATCTTGAAGCTCTCACTTTCTTTCCGATACCACAGAAATCCTCCGTATGTGCAAATTGTATTATCAACCCCACTTGGATTTCCATGATGCTTCTTCTCCATTTTATAAGCAAGTTCATTAATCCTTTCCAAATCAAGTTTCCCCAATTTCACAGCAGATGAGGCTACTGCAAAAGCGGCTGAAGAACCCATTCCGGCTCCAATTGGAATATCTGAACTAATTTTAGTTGACTTCCCGATTCCTTCAATCGTCAATCTTTTATTTACTGCAGTAACAAGTGCCGGATAACCGTAAACAACAGAATGTTCGCCTGACAAAATCACCTTCCCAGGAGCCGAAACTTTAAGATTTTTGTTCATTGGAAGCATCTGATTTCTCATCTGAAGCCTCGTCAGGTACGATACTTCCTGAAGCTATACCTTCATTATAATGGTCCTCTTCACTTTGAAAGGTTCTACTCCAGACCAAATCTTCATTCACCCACTTCGGGTGCTCTGGTGTCCCAACATTTATCAACTTTGGATCTGCCATATACCAAGGAATCTATCACTTTGGACAAATTATGTCAAAGTGGTGTCCTGGCCACCTACATAACGTACAGTTTGTCTCCTTTCTTTTCCTGTAAGTTTTGTAAGTACTGCATGGGTGTTTTGTAACCCAAAGACTGGTGGTATCTGAGATTATTGTATTTGTTGTTAAAG
>JAJYIG010000006.1 GCA_021790215.1 bacterium | reverse complement strand
ATCAAAGAGAACAAGATTCAGGACAGCTGAAAGCTGTATGGGATAATGATGCTACGGGTAAGTGAGCAAAGCGAACGACACCCGTAGAGAATCACTTAGACGGTTTGCGGTTTCTTTGCTTAATTCAAAATATTCAGAATGAATGTGGTGTTTTTCAATCTCTCTTTCCTTAACAGGGGCGAACGTTCCCAGGCCTACGTGCAGGGTTAGATATTCAGTTTGGATTCCTCTGGATTTTAATTTCTCAAGAAGCCTTCGGGTAAAATGTAAGCCTGCAGTTGGGGCCGCCACGGAGCCTTCAAGCCTAGCGTAAACAGTCTGATATTGTCTTCTTATTTTTGATTCGGGATCCTGCGGCACAATGTATGGGGGAAGGGGAGTCTTGCCGAGTTTTTCAAAGGTGGATTTTAGGGCACTGCCGGATTTATTAAATTGGATTTTTGCAATGTAGTTTCCCAGCTCCAGAACTTTGCCCACAAGACCCTCAAAGATAACTATGGAGCCAACCTTTAACTTTCCGCCGAAAATTACCTCCCAGGTATCTGGTGAAATTTCTTTATTCAAAAGAATTTCAACCTTGCCCCCTGTATTTTTCTTCCCGATAATCCGGGCCGGGATAACTTTGGTTTCATTAAAAACCAGCACATCGTTCGGAGTTAGTAAATCCGGAAGATCGTAAAAGTGGTGGTGGCTGATTTTGCCTATCTTTCGGTCAATAACAAGTAAGTGCGAAGAATCTCTTGGGCTTGCCGGAGTTTGGGCGATCCGGTTTTTTGGTAACACGTAATTAAATTTAGAAATGTTCATGAAATATTTTTAAAGGATTTATTTACCAAATTGCAAATATTTAATTGCTTTTTCTCATTAATATGTAGTCCCAAAGGCAAATAAATTACTTTTTGCTTTTGACTCCAAGGTGAGTCGTCAAGTTCAAAGCGGACAATTAGACCACGGCTTCTTAGATAGTTAAGAATTTTTCCGGCGGATTTTATGGGCAAAATAACCGGGTAGTGCCGCAGCTCTTTCCGAGAATCTCCATTATAAAGATTTTTTGACTGAACTGCCGGAGTTAAATTTTTCTCGTAAAGTTTAGCTTGCGTATCTTTAACTTTGTAAATTTTATCGTAATTAAGATGATCTGTCAGAAATGCAAAGAAGCGGCTTCCGGAAGCTGCGCGGGGACTATCTCCGATAACGTCATAGCCTAAAAGCATTAGCTTCTCAGCAATAACACCGAAATATAGGGACAATCTGGTGCTATAGGAAATTTGAGAAAGATTCCAAAAGATTAGCATCAGAAGCCAAAGAGCAGTTACTTTGGAAGAATAGATTAATGTTTTTAGATTTGTCTCCGTATCAAAATTCAGATCCTCCTTTAGTCCGAAAACTCTTGATCCCTGGAGGGGAACAACTTTTCTTAAGCTGTCGATTATAAAATAATTTTTTCTTATAATTTTAATGTTTTGAGGATTGACCAGGCGGTGGGCGCAGTCTTCTATAACGATTGTTTCGGGAGGAAGTTCTTTTATCCACTCCGGGTTTTTAAGAAGGTTGTTGGTAATTCCTACAGAATGCAGTATGACGATGATAGCAGGATTGACCGATTTTATCTTTGATTTGAATAATTTTGAATTAACGGAAAAGTCCTTATTTACGGGATAATGGTTTACTTTATAACCGTGACTGATGATGTTATTCTCAACATCTACACAATAAAAGTTGGGGACGAGAATGGTAGAACATTTTTTGACCCTCTTTTTCAAAAGAAGATCCCAAAGGGCGTCTTCCCACGACAGGTAGAAGAGACACTTTAGGTTGTGTGGCGTTTTGGACCGCTTAAGGCTCAAATATTGGATTAAATGAATGGGTTGAACTGAGACCATGATAATTTTTTGGCGGGTATTAATCTTTAAGGTGATGGAATTATATGCCTTGAGAAAGTATAATATAAGCCTGAGATGCCGGGGTAGCTCAACGGTTGAGCAGCGCTTTTGTAAAGCGAAGGTTGGGGGTTCGAATCCTCTCCTCGGCTCAAAGCCTCGGATTGGGTTTGATTGTGCTGGCTAAAGTTGAGTTTGCATACAAATCCTTTTCTCGGCTATGCGCTGAGGTGGCGGAGTGGACAATCGCATCAGACTGTAAATCTGACGGCCGGAAGGCCTGCATAGGTTCGAATCCTGTCCTCAGCACCTACATTTATGGTATCGGCTTGTTTCTTCTGTTGGATAGTGTGATGGGGTTTTGATGGGCAATTAACATAAAGTTGACCCCGTCTTCGGAATGTCGGTGATCTTCCTGGTAAAATCCAGGTGGGTAGGCTGCCATCCCTTGAAAATCTCAGGCGGACTTCGCCTTCCCAGATTATATAAATGGTCAGAAAGTTAAACCGCTCATCCTTCTAACAGGGTCGTATATATTATACCAAAAAAAATCAATGCCAAAAAAGCCCAAACTCTTCTTGTTTATTGGAAAATTAGCCTCGCAAAAGCAGCTCAGATCTTTCCGAAGCCGGGGATAAGAATGTTAAGAAGAAAATTTATTATCGGATAAAAGATACTTGAGATTAGTGAGGTACTTCTAAATATGGGAAAGATCAGAAATGCGATAAGAATTATTCCAAACCGGTTCATGAAATAGTCAAACTCCCTGGCATCTTTTTCCGGGAGAAACCCAGCCAAAATTTTTCCTCCATCCAATGGATGAATGGGAATTAGGTTAAAAATTGCTAAGCTTAGATTTAATATAATTACCAGAGCGAGCATACCGGTAGTTATCGGGAAAATTCTGACGATAATGGCCAAAAATACGGCAAAAATTATATTTGCACCAGGCCCGGCAACGGAAATTAGTGCTGCACCTTTTCTGGGGTCTTCCAGATTATAAGGATCAAAAGGGACCGGTTTTGCCCAACCGAATGGAATTACCGGAAGACCAAGGAAACTCATCATCGCAAGGACTAGAAGAAGGGTAGTTCCGATCGGGTCGTAATGCTTAAGGGGGTTGAGACTGAGTCTTCCGGAAAGTCTGGCTGTGGGATCGCCAAGCCTGTCCGCCATGAAGGCGTGAGCTGATTCGTGTATGGTTATGGTTACGGCCAAGGCTATTATGCCAATAAGGGCCTCGATTATTATCATTGCGGAATATTTGTCTAAATAGTATAATTCAACGTCGGTAACTAGTCACTAGTATCAAAAAAATGGCATACATTTGCGACAACTGCGGAAAAGGGATAGTTCATGGCCGTCAAAGCACACATGGTAGGGGTGTTGCCGGAAAACGGTGGAAAAAGCGTGCCCAAAAAACCCCCAGACTTTTTATGCCAAATTTGCAGAAGGTGGCAGGAATGAAACTTTGCGCAGATTGTATTTCGAAACTTAAGAAGGAAGGTAAAATTAAAAAGCTTCGATTTTCGACCGGAAAGACAATATTGGTTTAAGACCCATCGACTCCGGTTTTATTAAAAGGAATAGGTGTAACCTTCGGTAAATTGTTTCCAGGAAACCGGACCTTTACCTTCAAGCTGAACTACATCTAAGACCAAGTTGCCATTATCTAAATGCGCACCAAGGATTTTGAGTCTAGCTCTCTTCTTTCGATCATTATTTTTTAGAGTTACATAAGTCCAGGCAATTGGCCAGGGATCCATAGCACGGATAAACCTTTCGGCCTCAGTCGGGTCAGTCTTTGTCAAATCAATAAACCCATCCTCTTTTTTCATGATTTTGGTATACGTCGCCTGTGAATTATCCTGAACCCTTGGTCTTATTTTCCCTTGCAGATAAGGGGTTAAAAGTTCGGTTACAACCCCCGCCGACTTTTCAAAAATTCTGGTTCTTAGTGAAGCTGCCGTATCGGTTGGTAGGACATCTTCTTTAAATTGGGAAATGATTGGGCCATGGTCCATTTTTTCATCCATTTTGATTATTGATGCACCGCTTATTGTTTCACCGCTGATAATTGTGGCAGGGATCGGGGATGCGCCCCTCAACTTAGGAAGGAGGGAGGGATGTATTACTAAAATTCCCTGCGGAAACTGGTTAATAACCTCTTTCTTGATAATTTCACCATATGATGCCAAAATCCCCAAATCAGCTTCGACCGGATTTTCAAGCAGTTTATCGGCGGAGTAATAAATAGGAATTTTTCTATCATGCGCCCATTTATCAACTGCGGAATAGCTAAGAATTTGCTTTCGCCCTACCGGTTTCGGACTTTGGGTGACAACAGCAGCAATAGGAGATTTGCCTGGCCCAGTCACAAATTTTTTGTGAATTGCGGTTAGAATCGGCAAAACATAATCTGGTGTTCCAAAAAATACGATTTTCATAAATAATTATTCCATCCTTCGACTCCTTTTAGTCGCTCAGGATCTCGCTTATTAAATAAGCTCGACTTCCTCCCAGTCGTCTCCATCAACTTTGTAAAGAGGTTTTCTTTCTTCTAATAGCCTGTCGATAAAAAGAATGCCATTCAAATGGTCAATTTCGTGCATAATTATCTGAGCATTAAAACCTTCAAATGTTTCTGTAACCTCCTTACTGTTTTCATCTAAATATTTTACGGTAATTTTTTGTGCCCTTCGTAACGGGCCGTAATAATAGGGAAGGGAAAGGCATCCTTCAAGGATTTCTTTCTTCTTTTGTGGAGTTTTATTGATGCCGCTTTTTTTCTCGATGTTGATTATTTTTGGGTTTATAACAACTCGCTTGAACTTTTTGTATTCACAAACAAAGATTTGCAGATTTTTCCCGATTTGTGGGGCAGCAAGCCCTACTCCCTCAGGATCTTTTTGGACACTGAGTGTGTCTTTCAGATCCTTGATAATGCCTCGAACCTTCTTGTCTATCTTGGTAACTAGTTTGGCCTTTTTGCGGAGCAGTGGGTCGCCGGATTGTAAAACTTTACGTATCATATAGCTCAATTATATCAAAAAGCCGGATAAATCGGAAAATTCGACTATTTTATTCCAGCAAGAGCCTCTTTGGCGGTGGAGCTTTCTGGGTTGATATATTTGAGGATGTATTCAAGTTGTGTCTTTGCCTCCTGGTTTTTCTTATCATTAATCAAAAGGAGGGCGTATGCATACCTTGCCTCTTCATAATTAGCTTTAAGCTTGATTGTCTTTTGTAGCGTACTTAGGGCCAGGTCTGATTGACCGGTTCTGGCATAAACAAGAGCCAAATAATAATAAAGTTTGGCGTTTGTGGGAGCCCTGGCAATAGCAGCAATTAGGGTATCGCGGGCGTCGAGAAGATAATTTGGATTAATGGCAGTCAAAGTTATAAAGACGCCGAATCTGGTTCTTGGAAAATTTACATTTGCAGGTGAAGAGTTAATTGCAGAATCGGATTCGGAAACAGCCAGATTTGCCAACTTGGTGGCATCCTCCGTATCTTTTTGGTTGTAATAGTAAACGGCCAGGTTGGCGTAGGAAGTTGAGATTTCATTACGGTAAATTGGTTGATTTGGTTCCAAGTTTATTGCCTGCGAAAGATAGAGGGCTGCCGTATCTGGTCTGCCGGCAGCATTATAGTTTTTCGCGGAAGAGTAAAGGGTATCGGCATACCAATAGCGGCAGATCAAAAATAGAAGGTAAAATATAAATGGCAAAAGTATGGCAATTGAAACCGTTTGGAAATAATTCAATTTAGTCTTTTTCTCGTCCGTTTTTATCTCATCGTTTAGGGAAACGGCAATTGCGAAAGCCGGAAAAAGAAAAAGTTCGATTTGGGTGGGAACAACCGAGAAACCGAAGAAATTTGTGACTAAAAGACTGAAATAGCCGGCAAGGAGTGCAAATTTCAAATTCCAAGTTCCAAGCAAATCCCAATTTCCCAAATTGTAATTTGTTGCTTGCTTATGATTTGGCTCTTGTAATTTGTTGCTTTTAAGCATGAGGAGGATTGAAAAAACAATTACGATAAGGTATGTCAAAATTCCCACAGTTCCGCTATTAGCAGCAAAGTTCAGATATTCGTTGTGCGCCTTGTTGTATAGGAAATCCCATTCGCTTGTCAGATTATGTTCCGCAGGCCTGTATAAGTAGTACGAGTAGGCAAAGGTTTCTACGCCAGTTCCAAAAATCGGGTAATGAAGGAAAACTTGAATTGCACCTTTCCAAACAATTTTTCTGATTGTTCCGGATTCTGTGCCGCCGGTTTCCAAGGAAGTAGTTCCTACTGACACCTGGGTTAAATCTGACGGAAGTTGGTGATGAAGGATTTGGGTGATACTTGGGGTATATTCAGTTCCACTAATTAGACAGATAAGAGCGGAGGAAATTCCAACAATGAAGAGTGGCCAGAGTATTTTTTTAATTTTGAAATTATATTTCCAGAATGCAAGTATCCAAAATATAAAACCGGCAGCTGCAAATCCCAGATAACCGGAGCGCGATTTGGTGAAGATTAATGTCCAGAAAAAAAGGATTGATAATGCGGAGTAGATCCAAAATTTTACGCTTTTGAGTTTTTTGTCAGTATTAAGCATAAGGGCCCAAGTAATTGGAGAGAGCGCAACTATCCAGGCAGCAAGCCAGTTGGGTTGACCCAGGGTAGAAAAGACTCTGGAGGCAACATCCTGCACCCAGACCTTTTTGTCTATCCCGAAGTGTTCCAAAACTGCGTAGATAGACACGATAGTTGCGGATCCGAGAAAAATATGAATTAACTTCCGGGCTTCCTTTTTGGCAATATTACTGACAAATGCCCAATATAAGAGGTTATAGCAAAAGACTGAGAGAAGTCCGCCATTAAAACGTGAGTAATATCCGAAGACAGATGTTTGAGGATCAATAGAAAGAATGGTAGAAATGATTTGTGATGCGGTAAATGCAAGAAGAGGAATATCCAATATTGTGCGACGGAATATGATTTTTCTTTCTGCAATCATTCTGACGATCCAAACAGCTGTTATCAACGTTGTAAGAATGTATACAAGAACCATCTTGTTGAATTCAAAAACCTCGGATGTATAAGGCCATAAAATTAGCGGGACCAGAAAGATGAGAATCGAAAAAAACCAGAAGATGGTTTTTTGATATTTCTGCATGAATAACATTGTAACCAATTTAGGTAAATTAGTGAATATCAGATATCAGTTGTTATATTATTGAATTATGGAGACTGCGAAGAAGATGTTGGTGTCAGCCCTTTACCTTATCTTTGGGGCTTATCTTATTCTCATGATTATTGCGCAACTTCTTCCGCATGTGTCACCAGCCGTATCTGGTGGTAAAGACTATTCAATTCCCGAAGCAAATATCAGTGTCCAAATAAACAAAGACGGTTCAGCAAAGGTTACAGAAACGCGTGTTTACAACTTCAGCGGAAGTTATTCCTGGGCGGATGAGTGGATAAATTTAGGAAATTCCACTATTTCGGACGTTACTCTTTCTGACGAGCAAGAGCCCTACAGGCAATCTTCAACAAATTCAGAGGGCACTTTTAATACAAGTGTTTCTGGCGGCAAGTTTTATGTAAAATGGTTTTATTATGCGCTTAATCAGGAAAAGACTTTTACACTTTCATACACGATTCATAAGGCAGTTACCAATCAGGCCGACATCTCCGAATTTTATTGGCAGCTTATTGGAAATGAGTGGTCAAAGGGTGTAGGAAATGTTACTGCAAAGGTTTTTCTACCTTACCCAGTTGCCAATAACCAGATCTGGGCTTTTGGGCATGGACCTCTTAACGGAAAAGTAAATATCATTTCTGATCATGAGGTAGATTTTGCTGCCGATAATCTTCCGGCTACCAAATTTTTTGAAGTTAGAGTTCTTTTCCCTAGGCAAAATTCATTTACCGATGCAGGAACCGGGAATAAATCTCTAACCTCAATTCTTGCCGAGGAGAAAAAGCTTGCCTTTAGGACAAAGTTGATGAACTATGGGGCAGTAGGTTTTGTTATAGTATTGGCAGCTTTTGTTATTTGGCGGTTTATTGTTTGGTATGGGCGCTGGTGGTTGATTGGTAGGGATAACCCTTTACCGGAGGTAAATCTCGCCGGGACTTTGCATGAACCACCGAGTGATTTGCCGCCGGTACTTGTGGAGACTATGGTTTCCGGGTCTCCAACCGGGAAATCAATTGTAGCTACTATTTTAGAGTTGACACGTCGCAAGGTGCTTACTATTCAATACGTTAGGGATGGCAAGAAAACTCTTTTAGGAAGTAAAGATCAATATTATCTTCAGCTAAACGAAATGAATTATGCGCCATTATCTTCAGAAATGGAGAAGAATCTTTTGGATTATATTTTTTCTTCATTGGAAACAGAGACTTCGGGAAGTGCTCTTAAGATCTCGTTCGACGATTTGAAAGATCTTTCAAGGTCAAAACCAGTTGAGTCGAGAAGTTTCTGGACGAAGTGGCAGGGTGACGGGCATGACGAGTTAAAGAAATCCGGATTTTACGAACAGGAAAGCCTTGATTGGCAGAATAAAGCTAAGCCCGAATTTGTTATTTCTGTTGCCATTCTGGTTTTATCTTTTCTCTTTGGTTCAGAACTGGCGTCGTTGAATATTGGAATTATATTTTTTCTGGCGTTGGGTATTCTTATAATCTATTCGCTTTTTATGGTAATCATATTTGCGGTAATGCCCAAGAAAAGTAAATGGGGTGGCGAGGAACTTGCGGAATGGCGTGCATTCAAAAAGTGGCTTAGGCAATATTCTGTCACCAAAAATTATCCGATAGACTCCGTGATTCTATGGGAAAAATATTTGGTTTATGGAACAGCTCTTGGAATTTCGGTAAAAGCGTTATCTCAGTTACCGATAAAGGAATCTTCTCAGGTTATGGCATCTGGAATGTATGTTGTAGGCTATACAATGGGAGGCAATGTATTACCTCCCGATTTTGGCGCATCATTTTCGGCTCTCTCTTCCAGTATGAGCTTTCTATCGGGTTCAATTGGTGCCTCGGGAGTCGGAGGAGGTGGTGGTTTTTCCGGCGGCGGTGGAGGGGGAGGTGGAGGTGGAGGAGGCGGAGCCGGCTGACACACTCTTTGCAACTTTCGATTTTCCCGATATACTCCACTTGCAGTGAAATTCATTAATCCCATTGATCAATTTTTAGGTTTATTCTCTCACGATGTTGGGATTGATTTGGGTACTGCCAATACATTGGTTTACGTCAGAGGTAAAGGAATTGTAATTCGTGAGCCTTCCGCAGTGGCAAGACATAAAAAAACCAAAGAAATCTTGGCAATTGGTGCTTCTGCAAAAAAGATGCTCGGGCGTGCCCCTTCTACAATTGAAGTTATAAGACCTCTCAGGGGCGGGGTTATTGCGGATTTTGATGCAACGGCTGCGATGCTCCGTCATTATATAAAGAAAGTTCATGAATCTGGTAGTTCTCTGCCGAAAATTCCAAGACCCAGGATAGTTATTGGAATTCCATCGGGGGTAACTGAAGTTGAAAGAAGGGCTGTTGCCGATGCGGCACTCGATGCGGGAGCGCGCGAAGCTAATCTAATCGAGGAACCCATGGCGGCAGCAATTGGCGCAAACCTCCCCGTCGAAGGGCCGGAAGGAAGTTTCATTGTAGATATTGGAGGTGGAACGAGCGAGATAGCGGTAATTTCTATGGGAGGGATAGTCCTTGGAAGGTCTGTAAGAATTGCCGGAGACGAAATGGATGAGGCAATAATTAATTACGTAAGACTTAAATATTCCCTTCTTTTGGGACAGCCTACAGCTGAAGCTGTAAAAATAGGAATAGGTTCGGCCTCATTGGATAAAGAAAAATATGCGGTTGTCCGCGGACGCGATTTGGAGAGCGGACTTCCCAAGTCCATAAAACTTACAGCAAGTGAAATTCAGGAATCCCTATCACCAATTATCCAGGAGATTACCGGAAACATTGTCGATACTTTAGAGGAGACTCCTCCCGAGCTGACCAGTGATATCATGGAAAGAGGGATTGCGCTGGCTGGTGGAGGATCGCTTATTTCCGGAATCGATAAAGTTATCTCGGAGGCTGCTAAAATGCCTGTCTGGATAGCAGATGACCCGCTGACTTGCGTGGTCCGTGGTTGTGGTATCTGTCTTGAGGATAATGGTTTACTGAAAAAAATGAGAGTAACCAAAGGTTTGTAATATATAAATATTTATGTATTTATCTCCCGCTGATAAATCTCAGTCCTGGCTTTCCTGGTTTTTAAGAGGAGTTCTCATTCTTCTTTTTCTTATTCTTTTTGCCAAACTTTTTGAAGTGCAGATAATAAAGGGTGAGTATTACAGAACTTTATCGCAGGACAACAGAATTCGGAATGTTCCAATTCCTGCACCCAGAGGGAAAATTTTGGCACGTGGCGGAGAAGAATTGGCGACCAATGTGGAAATTGAGAAAAGAGTTAAGTTTAATTTAGACGGAAGTATTTCAGTGACGGATGATTTAACAGGTGCAACCGCGGATGAAATCATTCCGGATTATAAAAGAGTTTATCCACTTGGGGACCAGTTTGCGCATGCTGCAGGATACCTGGCCGTTGTTTCCCCGAATCAGGTTGGGACGATTGATCCGAACTGTCCCGAAAAAGGACCCAGAGTAAGCGGAATGCTTATCGGTGTAACAGGATTGGAAGATGAGTATCAATGCCAGCTTATGGGGGTACCAGGAGAGGAGCTGGTTGAAGTCGATACATCCGGTCATGAGGTTAGGATTCTGGGTAAACGCGATCCCATCCCCGGTCAGGATATTAAGACAACCATTGATTATGGTTTGCAGGAAGAAGTGGCAAAAGATATGGGTGGGGGAAAGGGTGCGGCTATTGTTTCAGACCCGAATGGTCAGATCCTGGCATTTTATTCATCTCCTAGTTTTGATCCGACGAATATTGTACCGTCGCTTAATGATCCGAACTTGCCACTTTTTGATAGGGTTATAAGCGGAACTTTTAATCCGGGATCAGTTTTTAAGCCTGTTGTGGCAATTGCAGCTCTTGAAGAGAGGGCGATTGATAAAAATTTCCTTTTTAATGACCCCGGAGTTATCACAGTTAACAATTTTTCTTATAGAAATTGGTATTACACGGAGTACGGTAAACTTGAGGGGCAGATCAATTTAGTTAGGGCTATAGCCCGTTCAACTGACACATTTTTCTATACGATTGGGGGCATGGTTGGTCCGGACGCAATTGCAAGATGGGCAGACGCCTTCGGTTTAGATAAACCAACCGGGGTTGACCTTCCGGGGGAAACTCACGGGTTAATTCCGACTCCCGAGTGGAAGGAGACAGTTAAGAAGGAATCGTGGTTTTTGGGTAATACCTATCATATGTCAATCGGCCAGGGAGATGTATCCGTCACTCCAATTGAACTCAATACCTACATTGCGGCCGTTGCTGATAATGGCAAAATTTGTCAGCCCACACTCCTACTTAATTCCGCACCAAACTGTCACCAAATAAATGTTGCCCAAAATAATATAGATTTAGTTAAAGAAGGAATGAAAGAAGCTTGCACAACAGGCGGAACGGGATATACATTTTTTGATTTTGGACAAAAACACCCTGGGTTAACAGTTGCCTGCAAGACAGGAACTGCAGAGGTTGGAACGAACGGAACCCCTAATGCTTGGTTTACTCTTTTTATTCCTGCTGATAAACCTCAAGTTGTAGTAACAGTTGTGTTTGAGAAAGGCGGGGAAGGCTCATCCGTGGCGGGGCCTGTCGCCAGAAAAATAATGGATTATTATTCGGCGCAACTTACGACTGAATGAAAGAGAATCAATATCTTACTGCCATTTGCTCTTTTGAATACTTCGGCCCGGCGAGGATAAATCTTCTTTTGTCTTATTTCAAAAGTGCTGAGAGAGTTTGGAAAGCACCTGAGAAAAAACTTCTGGAAATCGGTATAAAACCCAGTGCGGCTCAGAAATTTGAGAAATATCGTGAGGATTTTGACATAGAAGAATATTTTGAGAAGTTAGATAAGCTTTCAATAAAAATTTTGACCATTTTTGACAAAGATTATCCGGGAAATCTTAAAGACTTGGCTGATGCACCGCCAGTCTTGTATGTCAGGGGGGAACTTAAAAAATCGGATAGCCGGGCTGTTGCCGTAGTTGGCACCAGGATGATGACAAGTTACGGAAGGGAGGTAACGCAGAAAATTTCCACCAGCCTTGCAAATTTTGGCATCACAATTGTCTCCGGACTGGCTCTTGGAGTGGACGCAACAGCTCAAAGATCGGCTCTTAGTGTCGGGGGTAGAACAATTGCGGTTTTAGCATCGGGACTGGATATTATCTCACCATTGACCAATAAATCTCTGGCCCTCGAGTTTATCAAAAGAAACGGGGCTATAGTTTCCGAATATCCTTTGGGGCATGTTCCTTTTAGATCGGATTTTGCTGTTAGAAACAGACTAATCTCCGGACTTTCAAAAGCTGTTGTAGTTACAGAGGGAAGAATGAAAAGCGGAACCTTTTACACTGTTAAGGCGGCGCTTGATCAGGGCAGGCCGGTTTTTGCAGTTCCGGGGCAGATTACTTCTCCTGCTTCGGAAGGGCCCAACTATTTGATTCAAAATGGGGCCAAACTGACCACCTCGGTGAATGATATTTTGGAGGAACTGGATTTACAGATCAAAGTAGATCGGGAAAAAATTGAAGAGATAGCGCCGGGCAGTCCCGAAGAAGCGAATATCCTGAAAATTTTAGAGAAGGAAGCATTGCATCTTGACGAGCTTGTTAGAATAACTAACAAGCCGACAGGCGAAATTTCTGCTACACTGACAATCATGGAAATGAAAGGAATGGTTAAAAGTCTGGGGGGAGGAATATATAAAAAGCAATGAATCTTATAATTGTAGAAAGTCCAACCAAAGCGCGTACGCTTTCCCGGTTTTTGGGTAAAGATTTTAATGTAGAGGCAACAACTGGGCATATTAA
The DNA here is from genome assembly GCA_021790215.1 of bacterium. GTDB lineage: Bacteria > Patescibacteriota > Microgenomatia > UBA8517 > UBA8517 > JAJYIG01. The sequence continues at coordinate 24,487 of JAJYIG010000006.1, read as the reverse complement.
AGATTTACCCAAAAGCCAGCTCGGAGTTGATGTTGAACACGATTTCGCCCCTTTATATATCGATGTAGTCAAAAGAGCGGATACTATCAAAAAATTAAAAAGTGAGAGCAAGAAAGCCAACATTACCTATATTGCCTCAGATCCTGACCGTGAGGGTGAAGCTATTGCTGAACATGTTGCAGAAGTTATTGGTAAAGCCAAATTTAAACGCATTGTCTTTCATGAAATCACTAAGGAGGCAGTAGAAGAGGCAATCAAAAACCCCAGAGATATCGATAAAAATTTAGTGGATGCTCAAACCGCCCGGAGGGTACTGGATCGGCTTGTTGGTTACAAACTTTCTCCGCTTCTTTGGAAAAAAGTGAGGCGTGGGCTTTCTGCAGGGCGCGTTCAATCCGTTGCCGTAAGGCTGATTGTTGAGAAAGAGAGAGAGATAGAGAAATTTAAGGCAGAGGAATATTGGGAGATTTATTGTGAAGTAAAAAAGGAAGGGGTGACGCGAGTCGGGGAGCCCCAGGGAAGGGGCCCCGAGCTTGTTAGCCGGTGGAAAGGCCCTGGGGCTGACGAGCGGCAGGACCCCAACGTCTTTATAGTCTCCCTTGTTAAGATAGATGATAAGAAGGCAGAGATTCATGATAAAAAGGAGGCAGACTTCATTGTTTCTGAACTTGAAAAATCTGATTACAAAGTTGCTGAAGTTAAAAAACGCGAAGTAAAGAAAAATCCCTACCCACCCTTTACAACTTCAACAATGACCCAGTCGGCTGCCAGGAATTTCGGCTGGTCAAGTAAAAAGACCATGTCCGTTGCCCAAAGCCTTTATGAAGAAGGACTTATTACTTATCACAGAACCGATTCCTTGAATCTTAATGCCGGGGCAGTTGCCAAGGCTAGGGCTTATATCGAAAAGGAGTACGGAAAGGAATATCTTCCGGAAAAACCACATTTTTATAAAACCCACAGTAAGAATGCCCAAGAGGCTCATGAAGCAATCCGCCCAACCGATATTTTTAAACACGAAATAAAAAATACAAAATACGAAAAAGATGCGGAAAAACTTTATGGACTTATTTGGCGCAGATTTATAGAGTGCCAAATGAATCCGTCAATTTATGATGAAACTACAATCGATGTAACAGCTGCAAAATATCTTTTGAGGGCCACCGGTTCCATTATGAAGTTTGATGGTTGGATGCGGATTCGGAAAGGCATTCCCGGGCAAGTAGCGGGTGTGGATGGTGAGGCAACACTTCCAGATGTTCAAGAAGGCGATTCGCTTAAGCTGATTAAAGTTAATCCAACCCAAAAGTTTACACAGCCGCCTCCCAGATACAATGAGGCATCTCTTATTAAAACCCTTGAAAAACTTGGAATTGGCCGTCCATCAACTTATGCTCCGACTATTTCCACAATCCAAATCAGAAATTATGTTGAGAAGAACGACAGTAAGCAATTCATTCCTACTGCGATTGGGATTGCGGTTAATGACTTTTTGATTACGAATTTTCCGGAGACTTTTGATTATCAATTTACGGCAAATATGGAAGGGGAACTCGATGATATCGCTAAAGGGGAATTGCCTTGGGTAAAGACGATAAAAGATTTTTATAATCCTTTTGATAAGAAGTTGGCCGATGTCGAGAAGAATTCAGGCAGGGTAAAAATTGAAACTGAGAAATTGGGTCAAAAATGTCCTGAATGCAAAGAGGGGGAATTGGTTATCCGAACCGGGCGTTTCGGGAAATTTATTTCCTGCTCGCGTTTTCCGGATTGTAAATATACAGCTAAATATTTGGAAAAGGTTGGAGTCAAGTGTCCCGATTGTAAAATCGGAGATGTGATTGTTAAGAAGACTTCGAAGGGAAGGAAATTTTTCGGATGTTCCCGGTATCCGAAATGTAAGTATGCCAGTTGGAGGAACCCTAAGAAGGAGGACGTTAAGAGTGTTCCGGTTTAGCCTCTTTGATTTGCGTAGCTTTCAACTTCATTGTGTTTACACACAAATTCTATTCCTGCTTTTTTGAACATTACTTCAGATTCAGCCCCTGCGTGGTATTTTTTCTCGGCCACAACTCTTTTAATTCCGCAATTGATCAAAAGCATGGCACAAACCCTGCAGGGAGTCATATTGACATAAACAGTCGAACCTTCAATAGAAACTCCTCTTTTGGCAGCTTGGCAGATGGCGTTTTGCTCGGCGTGGACTGTTCTGACGCAGTGAACCGAGATGGTTCCTTCTTCATCAATAGATTTTCTTAAGTCATGTCCGACTTCATCACAATGCGGAAACCCTACAGGGGAACCTGCATATCCGGTTACTAAAATTTGCTTATCCTTTACGAAGACACAGGCTGAGCGTCCACGGTCACAAGTTCCTCTTATTGAGACTGCCTTCATAATATCCAGAAAATATTCATCCCAACTGGGGCGAATATGTTTTTCCATTTTGACCTCAGATTTTTTGGATTTCTTTGTAGATTTCATTTAGCTCCCTCCTAAAGTACTCTATGTCTTTAGTATTTACAACTGTGTAATCGGCCATTGCAATGGTTCCACCTTTGTTTAAATTTTCTATTTCAGCAAAATCGCGCGACTGCGCTTCTTTTACAGTCATCGGTCTGTCTCTCAGGTTGGTATCACTTTTCAGCAATTTCCGTGTTGTTAACCTTTTATACCTAATAGCGGGTGGAGAATAGACTGCGATTGCAATAAAGCTTTTTCTAAATTCATTTTTTAATACTTTATATTCCTCGAAACTATATAGGCCATCACCAATTACATCTCCTTTTTTAAGTAATGATTTAAATTTAGGTAAGTTGAGAATTGCCATTGCTGCCATTCCATACTTTTTTCGGAATTCTTCACGAATTGGTCTTTCATTTCCTTCGGTTGGGGTAAGTCCTCTTTTTTTAACTTCGTCTAGAACAATTTGACCGAAGCGTAGGTACTGAAAACCTTTTTCTACAAAAAAGTCGGAGGCGGTGCTTTTTCCTGAACCGGGGAGCCCTGCAATGCAAACCAGTTTGTACATTGAAAAAGAGTATATATATTATTAAACTCATTGGCAATGGACTTTAAAGACTTTGACGATTACCAAAAGAAATGTAAGAAAACTGCAGTTTATCCGAATATAGGGAAAAACTTTACATATCCAACAATTGGCCTTATGGGAGAAGCAGGAGAAGTTGCCAATAAAGTTAAAAAATTAATTCGCGATGATAACGGAAAGATTACTTCAGAAAGGCGGGATGAAATTAAGGCAGAGATGGGAGACATGATGTGGTATATTGCCCAACTTTCAACAGAACTGGGGCTGAAACTTTCCGTTGTTGCTAAATATAATTTGGAAAAACTTGCCAAAAGGCAAAAAGAAAATAAACTACACGGAAGCGGGGATAACCGCTAATCTACTTTTTTGTCAGTTCCACAAATTCAAAAGGAGGATCTTCTTTGGGGTGTTTCTCAATAATCTTCTCGTTCCATTCCGATTTTTTAATTTCAGGAAAAGTCACATCGCCTTCATAGTTCTTGAGAATACGGGTCAGATAAATTTTTTGTGCCAGAGGAAGAAAAGTTTTGTAAATCATTCCGCCACCTATTATCATTAATTCTTTTTCACCGGATCCTTCCGCAAATTTTATTGCTTCTTCCTGGCTTCCAAAAACAAAAGCTCCGGGGACTTTGAAGTTTTTATCAAAAGAGAGGATTAGACTGGTACGCCCAGGAAGGAGTTTTCCAATTGATTCATAAGTTGTTTGTCCCATTAGGATATGATGTCCAGTTGTAATTTCTTTGAAATGTTTAAAATCCCCGGAAATATGCCAAAGAAGTTTTTTCTTATCACCGATTACGCCGTTTTGGGAAACGGCAACAATAATTGAGATTTTCATCGTTAGACAGAAATTGGCGCTTTAATTGCCGGATGGCATTCATAATTCTGAAGTTCGAAGTCGGAAAACTTGAAACCGAAAATACTTTTAACTTTAGGATTGATTTTCATCTTGGGTGGGGCGAACGGCTTTCTTCTAATTTGCTCCCTGGCCTGGTCTAAATGATTTAAATATAAATGTGTATCCGCAAGAGCCATTGTTAGTTCACCCGGTTTATAGCCGGTAACTTGAGCCACCATAATGGTTAAAAGAGCATAGCTCGCAATGTTAAAAGGCAGTCCCAAAAAAGTATCAACTGACCTTTGGTACATCATGCAGGAAAGTTTCCCTTTCGAAACATTAAATTGATACATAACATGGCAGGGAGGAAGGGCCATTTTATTTATGTAAGGAGCGTTCCAGGCGTTAACGATGAGGCGCCTACTTCCCGGATTTTTCTTAATTTCACTAATTATCCATTTGATCTGGTCAACTCCGGAAAAGTTTCTCCACTGGACTCCATAGAAAGGTCCGCAATCACCGTATTTTTCGGCAAACTTTGCATCCTTTTTAATCTTCTCGATAAACTTCTGCATCTCTGCATTCCATTCCGGGGAATATTTCGGAAACTTTTTATCGAGTTTTTCGGCCTCCAAATATTTTTGGAAAGGCCATTCATTCCAGATATTCACACCGTTTTTGACGAGATAGCGGATGTTACTGTTGCCTTTCAAAAACCAGAGAAGCTCATAAATGATTCCTTTGAGAAACATTTTCTTGGTGGTTAAAAGGGGGAATCCTTCCGAAAGATCAAATTTCAGCATTCTCCCAAAAACTTTTGTGGTTCCGGTTCCAGTTCTTTCGTGGGTTTCTTTCTGGCCGTTTTTGAGGATATCGGAAAGGAGTGCTTGGTACTCACGGTCTGCGTTATTTTTGACAACTTTACCCGTTGACATTAGTTACGATAATAACTATAAATTTTCTAGATGAAAAGAGGGAAATTTGTTGTTATTGAAGGTGGTGTTGGCTGCGGGAAAACTACACAGATAGAACTTCTAAAGAAAGAGCTTAAGGGTTGGGAATTTTATAGAGAGCCGGGCAGTACAGAATATGGTGAGAAGGTGAGGGACGCTGTTCAGGGTTTGCATGATTATGAAGTTGAAGAATATGCGGCAATGTTTGGTTATTCAGCATGTCGTGCAAATTTAATACGGGGTGTTATTATTCCTGAATTAAAAAAGGGTAAGAATGTGCTCCTTGATAGATATTGGTATTCGACTTATGCATACCAGGGTTCTAATGGTGTATCTAAAAAAACAATTGAGGAAGTAAGTAAGATTGCTACAAACAATTTGAAACCCGATGTCATTTTATTTTTTGATCTTGATCCAAAAATTGGAATGGCCAGAAAGAATGGAAAAGAAGATTCTGATCGATATGACATAAAAAAGATAGCGTTTCATAAGAAGGTTAGGAGAAGCTATCATGAGTTAGGAAAGAAATTGGGTAATAGGTGGAAGACGATAGACGCTTCAAAGTCTATTGATGGGGTTCGCGACGAGGCTTTGATAATATTAAAAAGGAGTAAAATAATCAAATGACCCAAATTTCGGAATTAATTAAGGCAGAAGAGAAAAGGCAGAAGGAAACTCTCATGATGATTCCCTCGGAAAATTATGCTTCAAAAGCTGTCCGCGAGGCCGTTGGGTCGGTACTGATGAATAAGTATTCAGAAGGCTATCCGGGCAAACGCTACTATCAGGGTAATAAGGTTGCTGATCAAGTTGAGATTTTAGCCCAGGATCTGGCTAAGAAGCTCTTTGGGGTAGAGCATGTAAATGTCCAGCCATATTCCGGATCTCCCGCAAATGCAGAAGTTTTTTTTGCACTGGTTAATCCCGGTGAAAAAATAATGGGGTTAAAACTTTCTTCCGGTGGGCACTTAACCCACGGGCATCCGGATATTACTTTTTCTGGAAAATTTTTCAAATCAGTCCAGTTTGGCACAAAAGATGATGGGGTAATTGATTACGATGAAGTTGAAAAAATAGCCAAAAAGGAAAAGCCGAAATTAATGATTATTGGCACCACAGCTTATCCTTTAATTTTGGACTGGAAGAGGCTGGGGGAGATTGCGGATGCAATCGGTGCATATTTAGTTGCCGATATTTCACATATTGCCGGACTTATTATTGCCGGAGTCTATCCGAGTCCTGTTGCCTTTGCCCATGTTGTTACAACAACAACTCACAAAACTCTGAGAGGTCCGAGAGGCGCAATGATAATGGTTACCAAAAAAGGAATTAAAAAAGACTCTGAAATTTCGGATAAAATTGATAGAGCTGTATTTCCGGGACTTCAGGGAGGCCCTCACAATAATACTACAGCTGGGATTGCACAGGCCTTGAGTGAAGCCGAAGAGCCAGAATTCAAAAAGTATGCAGAGCAGATTGTCAAAAATGCAAAAGTTCTTGCAGAAGAACTGCAGAAAAGAGGACTCACTTTAGTGACTGGTGGAACGGAGTGTCACTTGATGGTTATCGATCTTAGACCCCTGGTACTTTCCGGAAATATTGTTGCAGAAGCACTTGAAGCTGCCGGGATCGTGACCAACAGAAATTCAGTTCCCAATGATTTCATGCCGCCTTTTTACCCTTCGGGGATCCGGCTCGGAACCCCGGGAGTAACCACCCGCGGCATGAAAGAGCCGCAGATGAAAATTATCGCCGACTGGATTCTGAAAGTTGTAGATCATGTTAAAAATGAAAAGTTGCCGGAAGAGAAAAATGAAAGAGCTAAATTTATAAAATATTTCAGGGAGAAGATTGCCGAGGATAAATTTTTGAAAGATATTGCTTCGGAAGTAAAGTTGCTTTGTAAGAAATTTCCTACCCCTTAACCCCCGGCCCTTTCCACAGCTACTAGAGAGCAGTTAATTATTTCTTTAGAGTGGTTAGCGGCGATAAAGGCATTTTCGGCATCCACATAATCTGCCATACTCTGTTCGTTGGTGCTTATGCCGCCCCCCTTTGTTCCCAAATCAGACCCGCGAGGTCACTTACTTCGTCTTGATGTATTTTTAGCTCAGCTTGAATTTCTGGTCTTTTTCTGAGCTCTGCCACCACTTTTTGTATTTGTGTTTTGCCACCCACAATTACTCTTCGAACATCGGCCATAGTTCTGATTAAATAGTTTTCTTGGCAACTTTTCAAGTACTTCCTTGTTTATAGCCTGAAATAGGGCTAAAATTAGTCTCATGGTAGCTATTTTTAATGGGCGTGCTTTTGCTGCAAAGAAAGAGGAAGAACTTAACGCTCGTGTTTCAAGACTGGTTGGAAATGGGGTAAAGCCCAAACTTGCCTCTATTTTGGTTGGGGATGACCCTGCCAGTAAGCTTTACGTGGGGTTGAAGAAGAAGAAAGGAGAGGAAATCGGAGTGGGGGTAGAAGTTTTTAGCTTTGGCACTAATGCCGGGAAGGACGAGCTGATTTCAAAAATTAAAGAATTGAACTCGGATGAGACTTTTGGCGGAATTATGATTCAGCTTCCGTTACCGGGAGAGTTGCAAAGTCATAAGGATGAGATCCTTTCTACGATTTCACCAGATAAGGATGTTGATGGACTTAGAGACGACAGTCAGTTTTTACATCCTACCTCAAAAGCAGTAGTCGAAATCCTTAACGAAGCCAGAGATATTGTGCGACTACCTTTAAAGGAGACTCCTCTTAAGGTAACGGTGGTTGGGGCTTCCGGTATGGTTGGAAAACCATTAGTAAAAGAGCTTAAAGTTGAGGGTTATCAGGTCACAGAATGCGATACAAAAACTACTAATCTGTCACAAAAAACATTGCAGGCAGATATCCTTATAAGTGCAACCGGTATTCCCGGAATTGTAACTTCTGAGATGGTAAAACCGGGCGCAATTGTTATTGATGTCGGGTCACCTAAGGGCGATGTCGATTCGTCAATTTCCCAAATTGCTGGATTTATGACTCCAGTGCCGGGTGGCATCGGACCTGTAACAATCACCTGTCTTCTGGAAAACCTCATCCAAAAATATGAGAACTGAACCAACCTCATTAAAGGACGTTGAGAAATTTCTTTTTGATAATATTCCTTCTTTCGAGAAAAAATTCCCTGGTGAGTTAGGGTTAAAACGGATGAAGTGCCTGATGGAACTTCTTGGCAACCCTCAGGAAAAATTAAAAATAATCCACATTGCAGGTACTTCGGGTAAGGGTTCCACCGCGTGTTTTGCATCTGCGCTTTTATTGGGTTTAGGGTTTAAGGTTGGTCTTACTATTTCTCCCCACCTAACCGACTTTAGGGAGCGTTTTCAAATAAACGGAAGGGTTTTGTCCGGAAAAAAGATAGTTTCGTATTTTAACGAATTTTTGCCGGCTTTTGAGAAGATGAAAACCCTAAAGTATGGCCAGCCGACCTACTTTGAAATAGTTCAGGCATTAGCCTTCTTAATTTTTTATAAAGAGAAAGTGGATTATGCGGTAGTAGAAACTGGTATGGGAGGTACGTTTGATGCAACAAATGTGGTTCAGAATTCAAATAAAGTTTGCCTGCTGACTAAGATAGGACTCGATCATACGAAGATCCTCGGAAACTCGGTTGCGAAGATCGCGGGACAAAAAGCCGGAATAATCAATAAGGACAATATTGTTTTTACAGTTGATCAAAGGCGCAAAACCCTTTCTGTATTTGAAAAATTTTGTAAGAAAAATAAAGCCCAAATGATTTTGGTAAGGAAAAATATTGAATATAAAAATGTAAAGCTTAATAAGGAGGGAATTTGTTTTGATTTTTCCTTGGGAGATCTGAAATTCAAGAAACTATCTATTTCCATACTCGGTTTTTATCAAGCTCAGAATCTTTCCCTGGCGCTTAGGGCTCTAATTTATCTGTCGGAGAGAGATCATTTCTTTTTACCGGAACAAAAAATAAGGAAGGTTTTAGCTAATATTCGTTTTCGTGGGCGTTTCGATGTTATGAATATAGACGGAGAAACTTTGATAGTAGATGGTGCGCATAATCCACAGAAAATGAAGGCCTTCCTAAGTTCGTTGGTTAAGGTCTTTCCTGCTAAAAAATATAATTTCATGATTGCTTTCAAGAGGGGGAAGGATTTTAAAAAAATGCTTTCTCAGATTTATCCGCTAGCGGTTAAAGTTTACGTAACTTCATTTTTTCTTCAAAGCGATATGAAGGAAAACCTTTCTTTGGATGAAAGTTTAATAGTGAAAAGTCTAAATGCGGAAGGGTTTAAAAATGTTGAAATCATACATAATCCGTCAAAGTGTTTGAGGTTAGCCCTTCAGGAAACGCAACAGTTTCCTTTAATTGTAACCGGGTCTTTGTATTTGGCCGGCGAGGTTTACAAAAGTCTTGCGTAAATCCTCCGGCCTTGGTACAATACCAGTTACACACATCAGTCAGGTCTCCTGGAATCCCGTTCGACTCGCAGTAGTCGCTCAGGGTTATAACTTCCGACTGATGGCGGTTTAAGGAGACAAAAAATATATGAAAATCTCACTTGAAGAAATGATCGATACCGGTGCTCATTTTGGCCACCAAACCAGACGTTGGAACCCCAAAATGGAGGAATATATTTATGGGGTGGAAAACGGCGTTCATGTCTTTGATCTAACTAAAACAAAGCCCCTCCTTGAATCCGCATTGGAATTTATTACAAAGTCTGTAAAAGAAGGTAAAGTTGTGCTCCTTTTGGGAACTAAGAAACAAATTAAAGATAAGGTAGCGGAGGTGGCCCAAGAGGTTGGAGTGCCGTATGTTAATGAAAGATGGCTTGGCGGAACGATTTCTAATTTTGGCCAGATGTTGAAATCCGTTAAGAAAATGGAAGAAATGAAGGCCAATATGGCTAGCGGAGCTTATGATAAATATACAAAGAGAGAAAGACTTCTTATTGATAGAGAAATTACAAGACTTGAAAGATTTTTTGAAGGTATCAAAACTCTGAGTAAGATCCCGGATATTGTTTTTATTGTCGATACCAAAAGAGAAGCTGGCGCAGTTCATGAAGCAAACGAGAGGAAAATTCCTGTGATAGGTATAGTTGATACTAATGCAGACCCGGACCTGATTGATTATCCGATTCCCATGAACGATGATGCCAAGGCTGCTGTTGAGTATGTTTTGAACCTTGTTAAAGAAGCTATATCTGCAGGAAAGAAAATCTCTTCCCCCAAGAAACAGGCTAAAAGCGTTAAGGCTAAAGAGAAATAGTATGGCAAAGATAGATATAGTACAGATAAAAAAACTTCGTGAGGAAACTGGTGTTGCGATTATCAGAATCCGTGAAATTTTGGAAGAGGTTGGTGGAGACGAAAAAAAAGCTCTTGAGATTCTGAAAAAAGAGGGTTTGGAAAAAGCCTCAAAGAGCGAAGGTCGCGAAACTTCAGAAGGTAAAATTTTTGTTTACGCGCACCACACAGGTAAAGTTGTGGGAATAGTTGAACTTCTTTGCGAAACAGACTTTGTTGCCAGAAACGATCTTTTTGAGACACTTGGAAAGGATCTTTCTATGCAGGCAGCTTCAATGGGAGACGAAAATTTTGAGAAGCAGGAGTTTATTAGGGATTCTTCCAAGAAAGTTTCTGATCTTATCAAAGAAGTCATTGCCAAAACCGGCGAGAATATCAGACTTGGTCGGGTTGAGAGGATGGGGCTTGGTGAAAAATAGCTTTAGTTTTTATCTTCATAATGTTTGCCAATTGAAAAATTTGAGATTTAATGTAAATTGTTAATTATTCATGGATGAATCTTCAGTTCGGGTAAAGATGCAGTCGGTAGTAGATACTGTGGCATCGGATATCGGAGGAATTCGGACAGGACGGGCAACCACCTCGTTGGTCGAAAATATTGTATGCCCTGCATATGGTGGAACCCAAAGACTTAGAGTAATGGAACTATCGAGCATCACCGCCCCTGACCCTTCACAAATAATTATTAATCCTTGGGATAAGTCAATAATCGGGGATATCAGAAAAGGAATAGTTGAGGCGAATATTGGACTAAACCCTTCAATAGATGGTGAAATAATCCGCATTATAATATCTCCTCTTACAACCGAAGATAGGGAAAAGTATGTTAAGCTTCTCTCGGCAAAATTGGAGAATGGGAAGGTGATGATCAGGCAAGTTAGAGGTGATGAGATGCATGAAATAAAAAAGAAATTTGAAGAAAAAGTTATAACTGAGGACGAGAAGTACGCTGAAGAGAAAAAGTTGCAGGAAATTACTGATGGGTATATAAAAGATATTGAAGAGATGGGGGAGAAAAAGAAGACAGATTTGCTGCAACTTTAAAGAATCTATATGAATAGAGATGCTAACGACACAATAGAACTTTTGGATGTTCCTATCGGGAATCCTGAGGAAGTAACACCCGATAATTGTAAGGTATTGGCTTTTGTTGATCGTCTTAGAGGTATTTGTAATAGAGATGGAAAGACTATACCAATGTTGGGCAACGAATGCCAAGAAATCTCGTGCCCATTTTGCGAAAGAAAATAAAACCTTTTGACGTTTCTATAAACCCTTTCTCAGTATTTTTTGCTATACTCCTATTATGCTCATATCAATCCTGATTTTTTTGATTGTACTTTCTGTACTTGTTCTGGTCCATGAATTTGGACATTTTATTGTTGCCAAAAAATCCGGGATTATGGTCGAAGAGTTTGGTCTTGGTCTGCCGCCTAGAGTATTGGGTAAAAAAATAGGCGACACGATTTATTCTTTAAACCTACTTCCTTTTGGAGGGTTTGTAAGGCTTCACGGAGAGCAGGAGGAAGGTTCAATTACTGATCCCAAGAAAGCGTTTTTAAATAAAGGAAAACTGACTCGCACTTTGGTGGTAACTGCGGGAGTTGTTATGAATTTTATTCTGGCAATCGTGGCTTTTACCATTTTCTATTCCTCCACAGGAATTCCCCGGGATACTCATCAAATTAAAGTTGTCGATATCATCCCAGGTTCACCTGCAGTTGCTGCCGGGTTTAAGGTGGGAGATGTTATAACATCTGTCAATGGAAGGACGTTTACAAACTTAAACGATTTTATATCATATGTGGATACGCAGGAGGGAAAAAAGATGGAAGTGCAAACACAAAATAGGAAATTGGAGGTTACTCCAAGGGCAAATCCTCCGAAAGATGAGGGTCCCTTGGGTGTTGTTATAACCACGACGGAAATTTATTTCCCCCCGATTTGGCAACGTCCTTTTTACGGAATTTATTACGGCTTTAAGGATGCTATCTTTTGGGGCGAAACAATTCTTACAGGGCTTTGGGGAATTATTACGGAGCTTTCAGTTGGAAAAGTACCCCAAGGAGTTTCCGGTCCAGTAGGAATTTTTGCGGTGACAACAGAAGCGGCTCATTATGGGATTTTGACTCTGGTCAATTTTGTGGGTATTTTGTCTGTGAACTTAGCAATTCTTAACATTCTTCCTTTTCCGGCACTCGACGGAGGGCGTCTTCTCTTTATCGTTATTGAGGCTGTGACAAGAAGAAGAGTTTCCCCCAAAGTTGAGGCAGCCATTCATACTGCCGGTATGGTGATTCTACTGACTCTTATTTTGATAATTACCATTGGTGATGTGAGAAGATTGGTTATGGTGAAGGGAAACATAACCGGGTTTATTAATTCGATGACTAATCAGTAAACCCTGTGATAAAATATTTTTCAAATGAAACAATCTCAACTTTTCCCCAAAACTCGGAAAGAAGCTCCTAAAGAAGCGGTAAGCATTAATCACAAACTCTTAGTTCGCGCGGGTTTTATCGACCAACTTATGGCTGGAAGTTGGACACTTCTTCCTCTTGGCTTTCGGGTTGTACAAAAGATTAACCAAATAATCAGAGAAGAAATGAACGCAGTTGATGCTCAGGAGATGTTAATGCCTCTTCTTCACCCAAAAGAAATTTGGAGCGAAACAGGAAGATGGGATAAGGCTGACGAGATAATGTATAAACTTAAAGATGTGCATGGTAAAGAATATGTACTTTCTTTTACCCACGAAGAAATTGTTATGGACCTACTCCGGAAAAATATTAAAAGCTATCAAGATCTGCCTGTTTCTGTCTACCACTTCTCGACTAAATTCAGACATGAGCCCCGGGCACGAAGCGGAATTCTAAGGGGCAGGGAATTTATGATGAAAGATCTTTACTCGGCACACGCTACAGAGAAAGATTTGATGGATTACTACGAAAAAGTTAAAGAGGCTTACAGGAAAATTTTTAACAGATTAAGTTTTAACTTTAAAGTGGTTGAAGCTTCCGGAGGTGTTTTTACAGATAAATTCACACACGAATTTCAGGTTTTGGATGCCGGAGGGGAGGATATTATTTACACATGCGATAAGTGCGATTTTGCCCAAAATAGGGAAATCTTTGAGGGTAAGGAAGGGGAATCTTGTCCCAAATGCAAAGAAGGCAAAATTGTTAAAAAGGAAGGCTGCGTAGAGGTCGGAAATATATTTCCCCTTGGAACTTGGTACGCTGAGAGAATGGGAATGTATTTTACTGATAAAGACGGAGGCAAGAAACTTGTTTGGTTTGGAAGCTACGGTATTGGCCCGACCCGTGTAATGGGAACTTTGGTTGAAGTTTCGCATGATGAGAAAGGTATCATCTGGCATCCGCAAGTTGCACCATTTGATGTTCATTTGATTGAGCTACCAGGGGGGCATGGGGAAGAAGTCTATCGAAAGTTGAAAGATGCTGGTGTGGATGTTTTGTGGGATGACAGGGAGGTTTCTGCGGGGGAAAAGTTTTCAGATGCAGATTTGATTGGTATTCCTGTCCGTTTGATTGTTTCCGGGAAGACAGGAGATAAAATTGAGTGGAAAGAAAGAACTTCCGAAAAATCCGAACTTCTGAGTTTTGAAGAGATAACTTCAAGACTGAATATCTAAGTATCCATCTTCTGACATACTTTGCGCTACTTGTTCAGTTTCATGAAAATAATTATACTGGGCTCTATGGACGGAATAAATTTTGAGATTGTAACAATCGAGAAACCTGAGCCCGTCAATTTTATTTTGGGTCAAAGTCACTTCATTAAAACCGTTGAAGACATCCACGAGTCTCTAATGGATGCTGTTCCAGGAATAAAATTCGGACTGGCTTTTTGCGAAGCTTCGGGTGAAAGGCTAATTAGATGGTCCGGAACCGATAAAAAAATGATTGATCTTGCAAAGAAAAACTTGAAAAAGATTGCAGCAGGGCACAGTTTCATATTGTTCTTGGGTGAAGGATTTTATCCTATCAATGTCTTAAAGACGGTACAATCGGTTCATGAAGTTACTAATATCTTTTGTGCAACAGCCAATCCTGCGCAGGTTATTTTAGCCGAGACTTCTAGAGGCAGGGCAATTGTCGGAGTTGTTGACGGAGGCTCTTCTTTGGGGGTTGAAGGTAATGAAGATATTAAAAAGAGGAAAAAGTTTTTAAGAGACATTGGATATAAACTATGATTTCTCAAACTTTCCAGGGTAATTTTGTAATATAAAAAGTATGTTATCAAAAGATCTCACAAAATTAATCGGCGAGGCGATGAAGGCACATGATGAAATTCGGGTCTCAACTTTGCGGCTTCTCCTCTCAGCCTTTAATTACGAGCAAATTGATAAACAGCATGAACTTTCGGATGAGGAAGAATTGGTTGTCATCCGGCGCGAAGCAAAAAAGAGAAAAGAGGCAATAGAAATGTATAAGAAAGGCAATGCTCCGGATCGTGCCCAAAAAGAAGAGAGCGAGCTCAAAATTTTGCAGAAGTATTTACCCCCGGAAATGAGTGAGGAAGAACTTAATCATCTGATTGATGAATCCATTAAAGCAACCGGCGCCGTATCGATTGCAGATATGGGTAGAGTAATCGGTTACGTTAAAGAACATGCCCCCGGAGTTGATGGTGGAAAAGTGGCAGAAATTGTCAGAGGTAAATTAAAATAAATCGGATTTCTTCGAAATATGATCAAAGTTTTTATTACAAAACAGTCTAATTATCCGGTTAAAACTCCCATAATAAAGAAAAAATTGTCCGATTTTTTCACGAAAAACGGTATAGTCTCTGATGCTGAGGTTTCAGTTGCAATTGTTGGGGAAAAGAAAATGTTGGACCTTGCCTGGAAATATCTCAAAGACAAAAAACTTCATAATGTTTTGTCATTTGTTCCGAGTGAGTCTAAAGGGGGCTTCGTCTATCCGCCGGATAATAAAATTCACTTGGGAGAAATTATCGTATGTTATCCTCAGGCAGTAAGGGAAGCTCAAGAAGAAAATGTTTTGATTGATGAAAGAGTTTATGAGCTTATCGAACATGGAGCGTTGCATCTACTTGGGGTGCACCATGAATAAATAGACTTTTCCTTTAGTAGATTTATACTTCTGCCAACAGAATAATTATGGGTCGATTTGAATATGAGTTTTTCCAGCCTGGCAGCGTGTTGAATTCTGAGCAACCAGAAAAGGAGCCAGTAATTAAATATAAAGAGGTGGAATGCACAGTCCCGTCAAGGTTTGGCTCCTTTTTGATTTGGCCTTCGAAGTTTGGGAACCCTTCAAGGATGGGTTTATATGATGTGGGTGTAATAGATTTTTCAGTGGCAGCTTTCACAACTGCAAAAGTTAGTCTAGTCGAGGGAGGTGGTGTGAAAGTCGATCAGAATTCAGACAGACCTTTGGTTGCGGAACATGCCGCAAAGATTATTAGGAATGGAATTGGGATGGAACAGTTTGGGTTGCGTGTTGAAGCGCACAATGATTTTAGGGAAAAACATGTTGGTCTAGCTTCAGCAGCGGCCGTTCAACACGCGGTAGCTTATGCAACAAATGAATTGTTTGGTAGCCCGTTTAGTTCTGAACAGCTGATCAAATATTTACCTCAAAACTATGGTGAGGAAACCTCGAAGCCAGGACTTCTTGCTATGGAGCCAAGTACAGGTGGAGTTGGAGCAGTCTCTCTTTTTGGAGGAGGAGTTGTAGCTCTTGGGGAAGGGTTACGTGTTTTGGGTAAAGTTTCCATTCCCGAAGACTTAGTCTATGTGCTCGGAGTTCCATACATTAATAGACAGGATTATATAGGAGAGATGGAAGCTGTTTTTCAAAAAGTTTTTGTTTACTACCAAAAGTTAGATGCTGAGTGGTCGGGTGTTAAGGAGAAAGTGGTTAGTGAGATTGTGATACCAGCTATGAATAGGGGTGATTTTAAAACTGTGGGAGAGGTTGTTTTTGACTATACTCTGAATCGATATGGAGACATTCAAACATCTATTGACATGCTTTGTCCCGGGGTTGGTATGATAGAAATGATGAATAGTTTGGCAAGTTTAAGGTTTAATCAGGAGGTTGTCACTGCTTTCGTTTCGAGTGTCGGACCAAATTTGGTTATTCTTACCTCAAACCCCAAAATAGCAGATGATCACTTTAGAGATTTAGGCATTGACGCCATCTATCATTTTAAACCGGACAATAAAGGTGCAACCTTCAAATATAAATTATTGTAAAGATTAGATTAAAGAAATTAATGACTATAGATAAGGAAAAAGAAAACAGTTACCCAATTTTATTTGAGAACTGTACAGAAGTTGTGTGGGTAATAGGGTACGGAGGCGCTGGCAAATCTACACTTTCTCAAGTTCTTCAGGAGGAGTTTGGTTTTACGAGAGTAGAATTAGGCGCTAAAGTGAACTCGTCCTACAAGAGATATGTGTCAGAGGCAGTGGGGCAACCACTGTCCATACTAGATTGGATAAGACAAGAGATTAGAGGTGGTGAGGAGAGATTTAGTCAAGATTTATTAAGACTTCATCTTGAAGAAAACCCCCAAGATATTCAAGCGTCGAAAGTGGTTATACCATCCATGAGAAGTATAAATGGTTTGAATGCAATTAAGCGAATGTTTCCCAACGCAAAGCATACATTAATTTATGTAAAGTCATCTCGTGATGTAAGGGCTGATCGAATAGCCAAGCGTGAATCTAAAGATTACGGGTTGGGTTTAATGATAGAAAGAGATAATATGGAAGATGAATCTGGGATGATGGAGGTAATAAAAATGGCGGATATAATTATAGAAAATGATATTGTGAATTTAGATCCATTTATTTTAAAAATACGTGAATTGTTTAATCAAGAATAAGTATTTATGAAGAATTACACCACTTTATATTTAAAAAGTCGTCCACAGTTATTTTCTGAGTTAGATAGTAGCGAAGCTCGAGATAGTTTGACGCGTATTTTTAGTTCAGGAAAGGTTCCTCATGCCTTTTTGTTGGCTGGACCGAAGGGTATTGGCAAGACTTCCGCGGCTAGGATTATCGCTAAAGTTATTAACTGTGAACACCTAAAAGGAACAGACCCCTGCAATAAGTGTGAGCAGTGTGTTTCAATTACAAAAGGAAATAATTTGGACGTTATTGAAATGGATGCCGCTTCTCACCGCGGAATCGACGATATTAGAATTTTAAGGGACGCAGTAAAGCTCGCTCCGACAAAAGCTAAAAAGAAAATTTATATTATTGACGAGGCCCACATGTTAACAACTGAAGCTTCAAATGCGCTTCTTAAAACTTTGGAGGAACCCCCCGAACATGTGATTTTTATTTTGGCCACAACTAATCCTGAAAAGCTTATCGATACAATTCGTTCACGTACTACATACATTCCTTTCAGAAAAGCAAATATTGATGAGATTGTAAGGTCGCTCGGAAGAGTGATTGCTGGTGAAAAGATAAAAATTGACAAAGGTGCATTGGAAGTTATTGCTAAGGTTTCCGGCGGATCTTTTAGAGATGCAATAAAAATTTTGGAACAGTTGGTTTCTGAAGATAAGGACTTAAAAAAGGAATCATTGGAAGAATCTCTTTTTAGGCAAAAGGATTTTGATCTGGATAAATTTACGGATCTTTTGGCTCAAAGAAAGGTAAAAGAGCTTTTAGAGGAAGTCGAAAAGTTTGAGGTGAAGGGTGTCTCGGTTGAAATTTTTTTGGAGTCTTTTTTGAGAAAACTTCAGGAAGCACTTCTTGCGAAATCCGGTATGGATAAAGAAGATATCAAGACTTTCGATAAAGCAGGCTTGATTGAACTTATTGATCTTTTTTTGGAAGCGTTTAGGAATATCCCCGAATCTCCCATAGAGGAATTGCCTTTGGAAATTGCGATTATAAAGTGGTGTGGGGAGGAAAATGAAAGTTCCGGACATTCGCGGTCCGTTCGTCTGGAAATTGACTCGCCTTCCGCAGAAGGCGGAAATGACTCTGTCAATTCCGGTTCAAATACCTCAGGCCCAACTGAAATTTCCGATTTCAATTCAGTACCAGAAGGTTTAGTTCAGATAGGGGTTTCCGGCACTAGTGAACCGGCAAGCGTTAGTACAGAAGATTTGGCGGATAGATTAACGTCAATCAATGATGATATTTGGAAAAAGATTCTTTCATTGGTTAAGCCGATAAATGCATCAGTTGAAGCACTTTTGAGATCGGCGAAACCCATGACCTATGACGGAAAGACCCTAACTTTAGGTGTTTTTTACAAGTTTCACAAAGAAAGGCTGGAAGATAACCGCCACCGGAGAATCCTGGAGGATGTGATTGCCGGAGTTTTTCAAAGTCCCACTAAAGTTATTTGCACTTTGATGGAGCCGCCACCCAAAAAGATTGTAGAGGAAGCAAAAACTGCAAATGTTTTGACCGAAGGAGAAGATAAAGATATAATCAAAGCAGCAGAAGAAATATTTAGTAGTTAGAATGTTTAATAAATTTAATCAGCTTAAAGATTTAGCCAAGATGCAACAGAAGGCCAAGGAGCTCCAAAAAGAGCTTGAGAAAATTGTTGAGACAATGGAAAAACATGGGTATGTGGTTTCTGTTACAGGAGATCAGAAAATCCGTTATATCAAAAAAGACGGCGAGGATATGACTGATTTGGTTGATCTTATCAATGATGTGATGAAGAAAGTTCAAAAAGAATCAGCTAAGAAAATGATGGAAATGGGCGGAGGGATCGGCGGACTTCTTGGTGGATTGAAATAACTTCCTTTTCCTTTAGAATATAAACATGAAGATTGCTCGTCCTATACAGGCTCTTATCGATTCATTTCAAAAACTCCCGGGAGTGGGCCCAAAATCTGCGCAAAGACTTACTTATTATTTGCTTCATGTTCCACAGATGCAGCTTGACGAGTTTTCCGATGCTGTTTCCCGTCTAAAAAAAGACACCAAACTTTGCTCGGTTTGTAAAAATGTAAGTGAGACTGACCCTTGCCCGATCTGTTCCGATACTTCCCGCGACCATTCTCAAATTTTGGTAGTGGAGGAACCTCTGGACATCCTGGCTTTTGAAAAAACCGGAAAATATAAAGGGATTTATCATGTCCTGCACGGCGCTATTAATCCATTGGAAAATATCGGGCCGGATGAAATTTACATTCAGGCGTTACTTGACAGAGTAAAAAATCCCGACCGGGAGGTGAAAGAAATTATAATTGCTACTAATCCGACAATGGAGGGGGAAGCAACTGCAATGTACCTTATGAGGCAGGTAAGAGGTGAAGGATCAAAGGTAAAAGTTACGCGGCTTGGAATGGGAATTCCAACGGGTGCCGATTTGGAATATGCTGATGAAGTAACCCTTACTCAGGCCTTGGAAGGGCGTAGGGAATTGTAATCTACCAATATGAATAAAACTGCCCAAGATATTGCTCAAAAAATAGCCAAACAAGCGGCGGAAGAGCCGTTCGAGATACTGAAAAATGTTCCGGATCAGGTGTTTGGAACCGGGGTGGAGAAGCCGGGACAGGAAATATCCGAAGGAAACCAACAAAAATTATCTCAGGATCAGGACAAACTTCATGATCAGGAGATTTCTAAGCGCTTGATGGAAGCTTACGAGCGGGAAATTGACGACATAAAGAAACAAAATTTACTTAAAGACCTTCAAGCAAGAATTTCTTCCGGTGAAGAAGTTTCTCTTGGAGACTATCCGGATCTTTCCCTGGAGCAAAAACAAGTTTTAAAAGCCCAAATGGAGGTAGTTAGAGCGCAAATGCTAAATGCCAAAAATACAAATGACGAAACCCTGATTGAACCGGCATCCAAAAAGGGTAGACAGCTTTTTAGTTTTGGCAAGAAACAGGGAATGAAAAATGAGCAGACTCGTGTTGAAAAACCCGTGCCTCCTTCGGGGTAAAAAAACAAATTCCAAGATCCAAATTACAAACAAACCACAACCCCCAAATTTAAATTGGAATTTGGAATTTGATGCGGGGTGCTTTACAATCTGACTAATGGACATTTATTTAACAAATTCATTAACTCGGACCAAGGAAAAATTCATACCCCTTAAAGATGAAGAAGTAGGAATGTATACTTGTGGCCCGACCGTTTATAACTATGCGACAATCGGCAACTTTCGGACCTACACTTCAGCCGACATACTTTTTAGAGTTTTAAAATTCAATGGCTACAAGGTTGACTACATAATGAATTTAACAGATGTTGGACATCTTACGGGCGATAACTTGGGGGATGCAGATACAGGCGAAGACCGTATGGTAAAAGAGGCGGCGAAAGAAAGGAAAACTGCCTGGGAAATTGCAAAAGAATACACAGATGCATTTTTAACAGATTTCCATAAGTTAAATTTAGAAGATCCCGTCAGATTTGTTAAAGCGACAGATCATATCGAAGATCAAATAAATTTAGTAAAGAGGTTGGAAGAAAAAGGATTTACATATAAAACTTCCGATGGAATCTATTTTGACACAGTCACTTACGAAAAAAATACTGGTAACAAGTATGGGGAACTTTCAAACCTGGATCAAATAAAAGAAGGAGCCAGAGTTGAAGTTAATCCCGAAAAGAAGAATCCAAGAGATTTCGCACTTTGGAAATTCAGTCCAAAGGATGTTAAGCGAGATATGGAATGGGATTCTCCTTGGGGAGCGGGTTTTCCCGGATGGCATATAGAGTGTTCAGCAATGAGCATGAAGTATCTAGGTGATACTTTTGATATTCATGTCGGAGGGGAAGATCTTAAATCAACTCATCACCCGAATGAAATTGCTCAGAGTCAGGGGGCAACCGGCAAAAAATTTGTCGATTATTGGATTCATGGAGCATTTTTGACTGTTGATAGAGGCCGTATGGGCAAGAGTCTTGGAAACGCCTATACAATTTCCGATATTGAGAAAAACGGATTTAGCGCACTTGAGCTTAGATATTTTTATTTGTCAGGAAAATATAATGAACCCTTAAATTTTACATGGGATGCCCTTAAGTCTTCTCAAAACGCTTTGACTAAATTAAAAAGCCAGATTGCAAGTTTCAAATCCCAGACGGAGAGGACAATGCTTTCGGAGGAAAAAGAAGAAAAAATTAACGGATTTAGGAATAAGTTTACAGAGGCGGTAAATGATGATCTTAATACCCCTCAGGCACTGGCAGTTATCTGGGAAATGCTTAAAAGTAATATCCCGAGCCCCGATAAGTATGACCTTATGATGACCTTTGATGAAATTTTGGGTTTGAATTTGTCCCAGGTTCAAGATGTGCAAAAAGTTGAGATTCCTGAAAATGTGAAGAAACTTATAACGGAAAGGGAAGATCTAAGATCGGAAGGAAAATATGATGAAGCGGATAAGATCAGAGATGAAATTTTGAAGTTGGGATTTGAAGTGAAAGATAAACCCGTGGCGTGAGATTGTGTCACTGGCGTGATAGTATAAATGTATGGCTGGTGAACCTTTTGAAGTAATTACTTCTACAAAATCCAAAAAAATTGGCAAGAAAGGGATAATTGTTGCCATTGTCGTCTTTTTGTTTCTAACTCTGAGTGTTGTTTTAGGGGTAATTCTTGTCAGACAGCAGCAGAATATTCAGGAGAAAGCTGCGCAAAATCTTTGTCCCGGGGCTGAGGCCTGTCCTGTTGCCGGGCAGCCTGATTTACTCATGAGTTGTACCCCTGCTAATGCGGATGGGACTGCCAATCAGGTTAGCTGTTCCAATGTGGGATCTGTCGGGAAAACTGTTTCCTGCGGGTCGCAAACCTTTTGTTGCCCGTCTCTTGGAGCTGCCTGGACAGTTGATTTGAGTTTATGTACTGCATCTCCTTTCCCTTCACCTACAGGTTCCTCAACAGCATTTTTTGCCGGAACACAGAGCTCACTTACTTCAACTTCTCCGACTCCCACGGCAGTAGCGACATCATCGCCATCCGTTGTAACACCCACCCCGACATCGGAAGCAACATCATCTGCTTTGGCGTTGATCTCAACGGCGTCAGCAACCCCTTCTATCCAAACAACTCCGCTTCCAATTCCTGTTACAGGAACTGACTGGCCGACAATCGCCGGTGCAGCTGTCGGAATAGGGGTTATTATCGCTTCAATACTGATTGCTCTTTAAGAGCTTTAAGAGAAAGGATGGTCACGGGTTGGGATTAGCGTAGAGAAATTTTCTTAAGTGAGAATTTTTTCACCACAATTCCTACATGGTCAATTAAAGGGAAGGCATTCTTGAGTTCGGCCTGAAATTTTTCAGCCAGGTTTCCGGAGTAGCTTGAAAAACCTGCTTTTTCTGATTGGGAACAGAGTTTATTTTCCCAATCGTGGGCTATAGCCAGAATTTTTTCTCCCTCTTTGTTAAATTCTTCCTGAAATTTGTTCTCATCCATACCGTAGTTGGCATGCAGCATCTTGAACCTTTCAAAAACATTTTTGTTTTCTTCTACCATTCTGTCGAAGTACTCTTTATATTTGGTCATATTGATTATTTAAGCTTCTAAAGAAGATAAACTCAAGTCTTGACTTTTTGACCCGGGATTTGTTAAGGAAATTATATTTGGATTTTACTGAATAGGTATGTGCCGATTCCGATTAGTACCAATGTTGTTAAGGTAAGAACAGTGAGATCTATTGAAAGTCCAAAATGAAAAACATTAGTTATGGCCCCTCTAAGACCGTCAACTCCGTAAGAGAGGGGATCGACGCTGGCTACGATCTGCAGGGCTTTGGGAACACCGTTAAGCGGGAAAAGTGCTCCGGAGAGGAAAAAGAATGGCATAACAAGAAAATTCATGATAAGTTGGAATCCTTGCATGTCTTCGAGGATTGATGCAATTGCGGTTCCAAGGGCGGTGAAAAGAAGCGCGATAAGAATCATAAAAATAAGCATCTGGGGAATAAGCGTAAATGTTTCGACTCTGAAGCCGAAAGCAAGGGAGAGAAGAAGTACGATAATTCCCTGAAGAGTGGCAACAGTGGCTCCTCCAAGTGTTCTTCCTACCATTATTTGCCACCTCGGAACCGGGGCAACCAGGGTTTCTTTTAAGAAACCGAATTGCCTATCCCAAATTATTTCTATTCCGGAAAATACTGCAGTAAAAAGAATGCTCATGGAGACAATACCCGGGGCAATAAATTCCAAATAATTTCCTTGGCCCGCCTTGGCAAAAACCGGTCCAAGACCAAACCCAAGTGCTACGAGAAAAAGGATTGGTTGTCCTAAAGATCCAATTATTCTAGAACGGGATCTGAAATATCTTTTTAATTGTCTAAGCCAGAGAATATAAATTGCGTTCATATAATTAGTGTCTTGTCCAAGCCTGGTGTCGCATTCGCATCGACTCCCTGGCTCCAACTGCCTCGTCTCTTATTTCGTGTCCGGTAAGAGCCAGAAATGCGTCTTCCAAGTTATTCTTCTTGGTTTTTTGAAGTAGCCCACGAACGGTATCGATTTTAATGATTTTTCCGTGATCAATTATTGCAACCCTGTCTGCAACCCTCGCAGCCTCATCCATGTAGTGTGTAGTGAAAAAAACCGTGATGCCTTCCTCTTGATTCAGTTTTTTAATGTAGCTCCAGATATGGTTTCTGGTTTGGGGATCAAGTCCGAGGGTTGGCTCATCCAGGAAAAATATTTTGGGGTGGTGGAGAAGCCCCCTGGCAATTTCAAGCCTGCGCTTCATCCCTCCCGAAAAAGTCTTTATTAGGGAATCTTTTCTTTCCCAAAGATCCACATATTTAAGCATCTCCTCAATCCTTTTATGCCTTAGAGCTTTCGGGACTCCATATAAAACTCCATGGAACTCTAGATTTTCGTAGGCGGTTAATTCATCGTCAAGTGAAGGGTCTTGAAATACAATTCCGAAGGATTTCCTGGCCTTTTCCTGCTCGCTGACTGGGTCAAAACCGTTTAAGCTGATTGTTCCGGAGGTGGGGGTCAAAAGGGTGGTCAGCATCTTTATAGATGTGGTTTTTCCGGCACCGTTGGGTCCTAAAAATGCAAATATTTCTCCCTCCTTCACCTCGAAAGATATTTTCTCAACTGCGGTAAAATTTCCAAATTCTTTAATTAGGTCTGTAACTTTGATAATTGGTTCGTTTTTTGACACAACAGTAATGATAATCCAGATGCACCACTTTCTTCAAGGTGCTCTGCATTCAGTTATTTTTAAGCATCTGAAGTATAATATAAAGCAGATAAATTCAGTCTTGCGAGGCAAGACTTCATTGTGCATTATTATGAAAATCTTGGTAATTGAGGATGAACATAAAATTGCGAATTCGCTTAAAAAAGGGTTT
>JAJYIG010000044.1 GCA_021790215.1 bacterium | reverse complement strand
GCATTTCTATCGTCGAGCAAAAACTGCCACGACCTCGGAGTAGATCGTTAGTTTTTTCGGTTGCGCCATCGAGGCTTGTTGCTAGTTTGACTTCAAGACATTTCAAGGTCCTTATCACTTCTTTATCAAGCAGAGTGCCGTTGGTAATAACGACAGCCTGGATACCAATTTTGGCTGTCCTTTTGAGAAGTGACAAAAAGTCATTGCGACTGAATGGTTCACCTCCTGTAAAATAAATTTTTGAAACTCCTACTGCTTTAAATTTTCCCAGTGCACTTTTTGCCTCATTTGCTGTAAGCTCTCCTTTACGAATTTTCCCAGATCGTGGTAAGCAATGCTTACAACGAAGGTTGCATTTGTTGGTAACTTCCCAGTGAACTTCATCGATCCTCATCGGTCACCTCCTATACCAATTCAATAGCATCAATCTGAAGCATCTTGCTAACAAATAACCTAGTTTCAGTTTCATCGACTTTGTTTGAGAATCTGTTAATCAGAGTTTGTTCATCTATAGTTTCATGCTTCAAAATAAATTTAGCCATTTCCAACGCGATTCCTTCCAATTCCGCAGTTTGATATCGCGTAACGAGAAGTTTTTCGGGATAGCGAGTAGTAATTTTCATATACCGACTTGGCCGAAAAATTCGTAACTTCTCGGGATAAGAATCGCAAGGAACCGGATGTGTGGGCATCTTGGTAATAGGGTTAATTGGCGTTGCACGCCCGCGTACGGCATAGTCGATACAAAATTTGTCTGAGTAATTTACGTCTACTTTACAACCTGCTGTACAGTCAAGTAAAAGTTGACAAGATTTGCACGGCTCACTGACCCAAGACAAATCTCGAAAAATATCGAGAGAAGGCTTGTTCCAAATATCTTCGAGCGATTCCTCAAGCACATTACCGAAGACCAACTGAGACTGATTGCACATCCGAACATCACCCATGGGGTTTATCGCACAAAAATCTCTGCCAACTCCGCAATTGCATGTAATTGCATCAGCGATTAACCGTGTGTCAAGACAGTATGGAACAGCGGTCCCAAAGCCGACTCGTCCACCAAGAGTGGTGATTTCGTTTCTAGCCTTAATTATTTGACCTAGAGCGATTGCAAACTGCTCACGAGTGGGTTTATACGCCAAATTAATGGAGTTTTGAGCACCAATTCCTCCATCTTCATACCGATCCACATAGACTGATTCCATTCCGAGATCTGCAGCCAGCTTAACAATGTCATACATCTGGTTGTAGTTGTATCCGTTTAATAGCGGAACGGCACGGACCACTCTACCTTCATTAACGTAGTAGCGAATGGTTTGGATTGTTTCAGCGAAACTTCCAGGTGTGTTGTTCAGAAACTCGTGCATTTGCGCATTTGTGCCGTGTAGCGGAACTGCTATGAAAGCCAGCCTTTCTGAAATACTCTTGAGGGTTATACGCCCATTCGTGGTAATTGTTACTGAAGAGTGATCGGCAAGAGTGTCTATATACTCGTTTAGTTTTCCAACTGGAAGTAGTGAAGGTTCGCCACCAAGAAAGCAGACATGCGGGATCTGGCTACAAGCTATAGACTCGACCACGCGGTCAAGCAACTTGAAATTACCCAGTGTTGTTCGAACTGGATTGTAGCAGAAAGGACAAAATTGATTACATGCGTACGTAAGCTCCAAATGGCAAAGATGAGGGATGGAGGTGTGATCAATATATTTTCCATCTTCACGTCTGCCTGCAGATTGATAGTCACAGCTGACAATTGCAGGTATTTCCGACGGTCGTGCTAAAGACTTGGAAAGTCTGGTGTCCATTTTTCTCTCCTTATTGTGCTATTTTATTTACAGGGTTTGTTGATAGTTGAAGAATCACGTCGAAATTATCGTCAACTGAAGCCTTGTTTCTCTTGACAATGCCACATTTTGTGCAGTGATGCACAATAATATATTTCTGGCCTTTGATTTCAACCGCTACAGGCTTCATCATCCCTTTGCATCCTGACTGACGATCCCCGGGATTAATGTCAACGTGTTTGCTCCAAAGACAGTGCGGGCAGTGATTTGTATATCCTGTCCCTTTGGTCACAAAACCACATTTTTCACAAACAAAATTTTCGATAGTTTTCTGGAACCTCCTAGTATTCATAACTTCATTTTTCCTCCTTCTAGCTATATATTATGTTAAGGAGCTCTCTTTTACTATTATCTTATGGTAAAAAAGAACGGATTCTAAATTTTAGAATCGTTCCATTACTGTAACACACAGTATCAACTTTTGGTATTAAGTTAATCTGAAGAAACTACGCTGGCAAAACGTTAGTACCTTTAAAT
Organism: bacterium; assembly: GCA_021790215.1. Classification (GTDB taxonomy): domain Bacteria; phylum Patescibacteriota; class Microgenomatia; order UBA8517; family UBA8517; genus JAJYIG01. The sequence continues at coordinate 5,677 of JAJYIG010000044.1, read as the reverse complement.
TCTGAGTTCCTATAAACTTAATTAAACGCCGAATTGTGTATTTTTATTTTATAAATTATAATTTATAATTAGGGCATGACACCACTTCCTAAAAGAAAACATACAAGAAGCAGAAGCGGAATAAGACGCGGAGGACAACCCAAAATCAAGCTTGGGAACCTTGTCAGATGCAAAAACTGCAAAAAACTTAAAGAATCACATCGTGCCTGTCCATATTGTGGAGCATACACATAAAAATAAACGGGAGAATGAAGACCTCAACTGATCCCAGACATCGCAGAAGAAGAGAGGCGGTTAAGGCACTTTTTGCTGAAACTTTCACAAAACAATCCCGAATGACCAAACTATCAAGGGAGGTAATAAAGGAAAAGGAAAATCTGGACAAATTGATAGAAAAGGCAGCACCCACTTGGCCCATTGCCAAACTGAACAAGATTGATCTGGCAATTTTAAGACTAGCTGTCTATGAGCTAAAAAGGGGTGGAACCCCTCCGAAAGTTGTAATCGATGAAGCGGTTGAACTCGCCAAAGAGTACGGAAGTGAATCTTCTTCTTCTTTTATAAACGGAGTATTGGGTACAATATATAAAGATGGAAAATGAACTTAACCAAACCAAATCAAAAATAAAGAAGGAGCTTGCTGATTTTCTGGGAATCGAGACAGAGGATATTGAAGACGAATCCATCCTTGCGGAGGACTTTCATATGAAGCCAACCGATTTGACCGACTTTGTAGTATCTCTTGAATCCAAAGGTTACGAAACAAGCAAAATTGATTTGACACAAATTGAAACTTTCTCAGATCTCATAGACGCTATAAACGAGCTTATATGACAAATATCAATTTAATAAAGTCAGGATTTAAGGACAAAAAACTCTTTGATCACGCCCTCACTCATCGCTCATGGGTAAATGAGCATAAAGGTATACGAACATCGAATGAAAGACTGGAGTTTTTGGGAGATGCTGTTCTTGAGTTTGCGGTTTCTAAAGAACTTTTTACCAAGTTCCCCGACAAAGAAGAGGGTTACCTAACAGCATTGAGGGCAAATTTGGTAAATACGGTGGCACTTTCCCAATTTGCAACAAAAATAGATCTTGGCCTTGATATTTTTCTTTCAAAAGGAGAGGAGGAGAGCGGCGGAAGAACAAATCGCTCGCTTCTGGCCGATACAGTGGAAGCAATAATCGGAGCAATATTTATTGACAGAGGAATCGAAGCAGCAGAAGAATTTATCAAAGAAAATTTGATGATTGATTTGGAGCAAAAATCCAAAGAGCCGTTAAAAGACTACAAAAGCAGACTTCAGGAATTGGTTCAGGCAAAGGGTCTACCAGCCCCAAAATACCGGGTAGTAGAAGAGTCAGGCCCGGATCATGACAAGAAATTTATAATTGAAGTTGCGATTAACGGAGAACCATGGGGAAGAGGAGAGGGAAAGAGCAAAAGCTTGGCAGAACAGGATGCGGCTTGTAAGGCACTCACAAAAAATGTAAAATAAACCCCATCATGGTAACAATCAGACTCGCAAGACACGGCAGAAAGAAAGCTCCTTTTTACAGGATCGTTGCTGTCGATTCTCAGAAAAAGACGACTGGGGCGGTTCTTGAAGTGTTAGGAACTTGGAATCCGTCCAAAAAAGAGCTGAATTTTATGAAAGAAAAAGCCGATTCTTGGGTCAAAAAAGGTGCACAAATGTCTGCTACTGTTAAAAAACTGACCACTAAACACTAAAAATTATGAAAGATTTATTGGAATATATGCTGAAGGCAGTCCTCGGGGATCAAAAGTTTGAGATTAATGAGACTGAAGATAACGGCAGAATTATCTACACCATCAAAACTTCACCCGAAAGTATCGGCCTGGTTATCGGCAAAGGCGGAAAGATGATAAAAACACTGAGAAACATCCTCAAAGTCAGGGCAACCCTAGAGAAAAAAGCTATCGCTCTAAATGTAGAAAGTTAAACAATTTATATTTCTTTACTCGCATAAAGAAATATTGGTAGAAAGTGCGCGCTCTTTGTTCGTCATCCATTCTTTCACTCGTTCATATTATGCAAAAGAACTCTTCTGGCACATTCAGTGCCAGACTTAGACATGCTTTTGCTTTTAGGTATTCACTCCTTCAGTCATGATTTCCTCACAAACGCTTGTTCGGAGAAACATAAACACCTTTTGAAATTTGATTTTGAGGAGATTTGTGAGTTCATCTCAAAAGCGAAAAATTGTTTAACGAGGGCTTGTCCCGAAGGAGTATTTTTCGCAAGGCACAAACAAATCGACAAACTATCAAATTTCAATGGTGGCTCTTTCTTTAATTCTTTTCTTGGAGAAGCAAGAAAAGAACAAGTGATTATTATTGTCCAAACGGATTCGGGTTAGTATTCCCTTGAAGAGGTGTAACCTGAGCAAAGGTTGGTTGCGTTAAGTTATTTATCTCACTCAATGTTTGCTTCTCAGAAGAATTCAAATCTGTAATCGCCTGATTAATAGGTGAAATTGTTTTGGGAAAAGGCGCCCAATATGACCGTAGATTCACGGTAGCATCATCTACTCCAGCGAACTCATTAATTCCGACACTAACTACAGAAGTTAGAGGAGCAATTTGAGAAATATCTTGAAGGAAGGAAAGAACTGAAGCCCTTGGTCCATCTATAGTAAATGAAATTGTTACATCCGAAAAACTGCCACCGCTATCCGATCCCGCTGAAGATTTCATCGCTGAAAGGATAATACCCTTAGAAGATGCCAGGTTTTTTAGTTGAGAAACAACAACGAGGGCAGGGTTTCCTTCAGGAAGAGCCGACGTAGCAGCTTCCGCCTCCTGCGCAGCTGTTGTTGAAACCGAACTTAGTACTTTAAGCTTTTGCGAGAGTGTTGTTTGGTCCTTCTGAGCTAAAGAGATTTTATCCCTCAGGGCCGATATCTGGGAATAGGCTATATTTCCTCCCACTGCCAAAAGAGCAATACCTATCATAAGTGGTATTGCTGCTTTGAGAGTCTCACTCACACTTTGCGGAATTCCTTTACTTAAATTTTTCATAATTTATTTCTTGGGCTTACTCAAAGTTAGGCCAACTGAATAACCGGTTGTCGGGCTCAAACTGAAATCCGTCATAACTACAGTGCTAAAGCCTGTTGAGCTCCTCAAAGCGGAAAGAAATGATGATAAACCTGAATTTGTATCAAATCCCAGCGACAAGTTCACGGTGTTCGCATTAACACGAAGTTCACTTATGGAAACATTGGCCGGTAGACCATTGATAAAAGGTTCCATAAGTGTAAGGTTCGACAATGAATCCGGTTGAGATCGGATAGACGCAATCTTAGCGATTCTATCTTTTAAAAGCACAAACTGCTGCTCGCTGGTTTCCTGAGCCTTAATCTGAGTTTCAAGCTGATTATTTGCAGAATTAATTTGCTTCAAACTTGCAGAACTAATAATAAAAAAGGCTCCTGCCCCAATAGCAAGAACTGAGGAAACTGCTAAAGAGATAACCCCAATAGCCCTGACCGTTCTCAAGGCTGTTATAAGACTTTTGCTGATTGCAAGCTCTGGCGGTAAAAAATTGAATTTTATAGGCATTTCTCTATTCTCTTAAGGCGAGCCCGGTGGCTACACAATAAAGAGGCGCATAAGGGGCAAGCTTGCCCGCTGTCTCAGAATCCATCTTAACTTTGGCAAAAGGATTTCCAACTACAACCTCCATACCGGCAAGTTGGGTGAGCATGGTTACCATTTCCGGCATTCCGGAAGTTCCTCCACTTGTAACAATTGCTGAAGGAGTTTCTCCTTTTTCCTCGGACAAGTAATAACTAACAGCCTTCTTAATTTCATCAACCACGAGTCGTAACACTGGATCCAAAACTCCCTTGACTTTTCCTTCAAGCTGCGTTGCGGTAAATCCGTAAGTCTTTTTATATTCTTCAGCCTGCTGGGGAGTTACGCCAAGCCCTTGAGAAACCGCCCTTGTAAAAGCGTCTCCTGCAATTGGAATCGAACGGGAGAAAGATAAAAGTCCGTTTTTGGAAATGGCTATATTGGTGGAGGAAGCTCCAAAATCAATTAGAAGAATAGTCTTATCTGGAGGGGCGAGAGAACGGGTAAGGGCGATCAGTTCGGTTTCAACTACTATCGGTGTAAGCCCAGCCAACTGTGTCACCCTGACATATTTTTCCACCACTACTTTCGGAGCAGCAACCAAAAGTACCAAAACCTCGGGCGGATTTGCATTTTCATTTCTTTGCAAAATGGTATGCTGAATGACAGCTTCATTTATAGGAATTGGAATATATTGTTCGGATTCCCATTTTACAGCCGAGGCAATTTCTGCATCAGTTAACATCGGGAAAGTTATAGTCCTAGTAAAAACCTGCGGTTCAGGGATCGAAATTACCACTTCCTTTGAGGAAATTCCGGCTTCAGCGTGGAGCTTACGAATAATCTGGCCCAAAGAGGTCATTTCCTTTTCTTCACCCATTTTCTCGGGGGAGGCACCCGAGTATCCTACAATTCCGGAGGCAACCAACGAAGCACTATCACCACTTTTTTCAACTTCAACTATCTTTATTGTTTTGCTACCTATATCAAGTCCAACCATATACAATTATTCGTTATAACTGCCATATGGCAAGCTTTCCTTTTGCATGGCAGAATACATATTCATTTAACAACAACAGAGCCATCACGTCAACTGGTACAAACAAACTTCAAGTAACGAGGAAATCATACACGGACACTGTGTTTATAATGAGAATGAATGTCTTCAAGTTTACCTATTCTTTCATCATGTCTATCAAGTCTATCCTGTGAAGCATCAAATTTTTTATCCAGGGAATCAACCTTCATTTCAAGGTTCTTCAAATCCTTCTTCGAGGCTAGTTCTGATCTTAATCTTTTTTCCATATCTTCCAGCGCAGGAACCATAACTTCCTGTAGTGCCTCACTAACCAGCCCAATAAATTCCTGCTTGTCTTCATCACTGTTAATTATCGTCATATATTTCAGTATAATCTCTCGAGCATCTTCATCAAGATTACAAAAAGTATCAAAATAGTGGCAGCCAGGTCAACTGGTAGCATATTTATTACCCACTTAAATATAAACTAACCGCAAAACAATCCTGACTTATAAAAAGATCGCTTGACAACCCAATGTTTCTAGCCTATATTCAGGGCGATTATGACAGAACGTAGCCTGGATATTAAAGAATATTTATCTTCAGGTGAATACTCGTTTAAGGATGGTGTCTTCTTTGTTCCCGGGGTATTAAGAGGAGCGATCTACGATTTAAATTCTTCCAACGTTTATTCTATCAATCGATCCGCCTGCAATATTATAACTGGGGATGTCGAAAACTCAGATTTTTGGAAAAAACTTGAATTGATGAACTTGGTAACTAAGGAGGAAAAAGATGAAAAAGGAATGCTTCCAGAGCTTCTACAAAATCCTTCTCTGCAATTCGTTTGGTTTGAAATCATTTCCGACGACTGTAATGAAAGTTGTATCCATTGTTACGCGGAATGTATGCCACCTACCTACAGAAAAGCAGTGATTCTCTACGGGTGTCGTTCGCTTTGCTCACTTACCCGTAGCATCATTATCCCATACAGCTTTCAGCTGTCCTGAATCTTGTTCTCTTTGATACTTTACGTAATCTTTAATCATTTGTTC
>JAJYIG010000043.1 GCA_021790215.1 bacterium | reverse complement strand
GGGTTAAAATAGTCGGCGAACTTAAATTGTACTATAGAGGATTATGCCCACGCAATAACATATTCGGTGTTTCTTTACTACGGCTAGATGACAGGAAAAGAGGAGTCACTTGAGGTTTCTTGCGAAGAAAGATAAAATTATGCATAGACTTTCGAAAAATGACTTTTATGCGTAAAATCGTTCTGTTACTGGCATTCTTTTTTATGGGGGCTTCAGTTTTGCAGCCGGGAGTTGCCCTGGCTAAAACTTTACCCTCTCCTTCTCCCAGTCCTGAAGCTACGGCTTCCGCCACACCTTCTCCGACCCCCGCCCCTGCGCCTGTTGATATTACCCAAAAAAGTACCGAGAGCCTAGGCCCTTTAGAAAAACTTCTTCAGGATCAGAAACTTGGGAAGGTCTGGCCGTTTAATCCCATAAAATATGCAATCAGGGGATCTGTTTCTGCAGGAGTGCCCGCAAATACAATAGTGCTTCTTCTCCTTCTTCCAATTGTTGCTTTTGTTATCGCTTTTACCAGGAATGTGGTGGGCGTCAGAGGTTTCGGGATATTTTTGCCCGCCGCGTTATCCGTTGTGTTTGTGGCTACAGGGCCAGTTGTAGGGATTGGACTGTTTTTGATAATAGTAGCGGTTTCTACTATCGTACGTCTGGTTTTGCGGAAATTGAAGATTAAACTCCAGTATTTGCCCAGAATGTCTTTTATTCTTTGGGCTGTGGTAATGGGTGTTTTGGGAGTTCTTTTTTCTGCTCCGCTTCTTCAATTTTCAGCTCTTGCTAACGTTTCTATTTTTGCGGTTCTTATTCTGATCCTTTTAGCTGAAGATTTTAACAGAGTGCAGCTTGGCAAGAGCGCAAAAACAGCAGTAAACCTGACCGTCGAGACTCTTATTTTGGCTCTTATTTCTTTTATGTTTTTAACATTCAAGCCTCTTCAGGAATTTGTTCTCCTTAATCCGGAAATTTCCCTTCTTCTTGTTGCTGCTCTTGACTTGGCCCTGGGGAAATATACAGGGCTTAGAGTAATGGAATTTTATCGTTTTCGAAAGTTAGTACGATCATGAAAAAATGGAACTCTAGGTTTAGAAAGTTCATTCGCGCTTAAACTCAGAATAAACAACTCGTATGTCAAAACTCTCCACAATTCTTGGTCTTAATGCGCGTACTCAGCAATTTGCCTATAAATATAACAGTAAGCGTGGAAAAGTAATTGCTGATTCAAAAATTCAGACTGACCGCGCCCTTTCCACTGCCGGAGTTCCTCATCCTAAAATCTACAAAAAGTTTAGGGATCCTAAAGATGTGTTGGATTTTGATTGGATGAAACTCCCAGATAAATTTGCATTGAAACCGAGCCGTGGACTTGGAGGTCAGGGGATTGTTGTAATTAAAAAGCGTTCCGCGGACGGTAAAGGCTGGTTTACTACCCAAAAAGAAAAGGTTACACCAAACGATTTGAAACTGCACACATTGGATATTTTGGAAGGAGCCTACTCAATGGGAAATGAGCCGGATGTTGCATTTATTCAGGAATATGTTGGTAGACACAAAGCTTTCAGGCGTTGGGCATATAGAGGTACACCCGACATTCGTATTATTGTTTTTAATAAAGTTCCGATAATGGCAATGCTTAGGCTTCCCACAAAAGAGTCCGGTGGACGTGCCAATCTTCATCAGGGTGCTCTTGGGGTTGGGGTTGATATAGCTACAGGAATTACAACAAGAGCAATTTGGCATGGTGAGCAAATCATCAATAAACCCGGAACAGATACAAAACTTCGAGGAATTAAAATACCCGACTGGAATTTGATTTTATCAACAGCTGTTGCCGCCCAGGAGGCTTCTCATTTGGGTTATGCCGGGGTGGATATTGTTGTCCATCCGGAAAAAGGTCCTATGGTATTGGAGCTGAACGCCCAGCCCGGGCTTCAAATTCAACTGGCCAATATGGAAGGACTCAAAAAACGTCTGGAAAGAGTAGAAGATTTGGATGTTGTTGATGCCGAGCATGGAATAAGAATTGCTAAGGCTCTTTTTGCTGGGCGTTTTGCTGATAGGGCGCGGATGGCCGAGGGAGTAATGACAATTGGGACTGAGGAAGAGATCAAAGTTGTATCGGGAGAAGGGAAGAAGGTTAAAACATTAGCAAAGATCGATACAGGAGCCTGGAGAAGCTCTATCGATAAAACTTTTGCTAAAGAAAACGGACTTTTAAATAGAGAAAATATTCTCTGGAAAAAAGTCGTCAAAAGTGCGTTTGGGTCTGAGGTAAGACCCGTTATTAATATCAGATTTTATCTTGCCGGTAGAAGAATTAACACAATTGCCTCTGTTTCTAATAGAAAAGGTTTGAAAAAGCTTATTATTATAGGCAGACGCGACCTCCAGGGATTTCTGGTTAAGGCCAATGATCAGACGAGATAAAATGAAAAAAATACTTATTTTGATTGACAAGATTGGTCCGAAGGCTCTTTTTTTGGGGAAAGAAGTGAATGCAACCGTGGCTTGCTTTACGGATCTTCTGTTTGATATTAACGGAGGAAATATAAAAATTCTTGTAAAAGGGATTGACATAAATGAATTTAAATTGGTCTATATCCGTAGGGCAGACCATTCTCATTTTTCTCTGGCAGGAAGCCTTGCCCGATGTCTTGATAAATTGGGAATTCCTTATTTTGACAGAAGTTTTAGCGAGATTGGAGCATCAGGAGACAAACTGACATCGTATTTAAAATTATCTATCGCGGGGATTCCAGTACCGCATACGATTTTTTGTATGGGTGGAAGTGTAGAAAGATACGAGGATTACATTGTTTCTAAAATTGGGTTTCCGATCATATCCAAGGAGCTTGTTGGTCAGCACATGGCTGGAATTTATTCTGTTTCCGATAAAAGACAATTTAGTCAGTTGCCTCGAAAAGTTGAAAAGAATAACAGAATTGCAAAATATCTTTTCCAAAAATATGTTCCGTTAGAAAATGAGTACAGGTTTTTAGTTTTGGGCGATGAAGTAAAGATTATTCATACGAAAGTTCCAAGAGATTACAGTTTGCTTAAATTAAATTATTCCAATCTAAATCAGAATGAAGAATATTTGGATGTTGATTCTGTAAGTAGTGAAATGAGAAAAATTGCCATTAAAGCCGCAAAGTGTTTGAATATTCAAATAGCAGGGGTTGATGTAGCAGTTGAAGCAGGAACAGGAAAAATATTTGTATTCGAAGTGAATAGGGGCCCAGGTTTTAATTATGATAAGAAAATCAGCCGGGAGATCGATGAGGTTGCTAAATTTTTGAGAAGGGAAGCAGGAGGTGACTAAATTTGGAATGTGCTTCTCGCGGGATTTTGAAGGAACTACCCCACTTAGTCACATCGGGAAAAAATTACCGGTTTATCTTAGATTTCTGGAACTTTGTCAAAAAGAAGGTTGGGAGGTGTATGTTCTTACTAGAAAAACCTATATTGGTAATGGCCAATTCAATGGCGCTTGGTTATTTGGAAACGGAAAATTTGAAAGAATAGAGAAGATAATTAAAATAGATTTGGTTTTTGACTGGGTAGGAAGTTTGGCATTTCCTCCCAAAAATGATAAATATTTAAAAACAGTAAACACAAGAGAATTTAAGGAACTGGCCTGCAACAAATGGGAAGCATATCTTAAGTTGCATGATTATATGCCAAGAACTTATTGGGTTGGAGAATTAAAAAATGTTGATAGTAAACTTTCTCAGGTTACAACCAAAAATATTGTTTTAAAACCTTATGACGGACTTCGCGGCAAAGGTATTTTTATCGGTCTAAAAGAAAAACTAAAAGATTTTAAATCGAAAAAATTAGGTGGAAAATATATTCTTCAAGAATTTGTTGATACCTCCGGTGGAATACCCAATCTGACTCCAGGAAAACATGATTTGAGAATAGTTGTAGTTAATGGAGGGGCCGTGTGGTGTCACATTCGTGTACCTATGGAGGGAAGTTTCTTGGCAAACGCTGCACAGGGAGGAAATCTTACGGAAATTAATTATAAACAAGTTCCCGAGTCTGTTAAAAAAATAGTTAAAATAATTTCAGGGAAGTTCTATAAAGAATACGATAATCCCGTATTCAGTCTTGACTTCGGCATTAATAAAGAAGGAAAACCCCTAATATTTGAAATAAATGACCAGATAGGTTTTCCGAGATGGGAAATGAAAAACAGAGACAATTTCTTAAATGGATTGGTTAGAAACTTTTCCTCAAAGTTATAATATAATTGCGTAATGAAAAAAGTTGATTTAGATATAATCTTATTTACCAACGTCCCCAAAGCTTACGCACCCAGAAGATTGGTTGAAGAGGCACAAAAACTCAAAGTTAATCTCCGTATGATTGAATATAAAGATTTAAATATTTCTTATACAACAAAAGGAATTGAAATTACTCTAAAAAGCGAAAAAATGCCAATTTCACGCGGTGTTTTTTTACGAGGATTGGGGGAAGATAGTATTTACAATCCGATCCGTACAGCCATCATTACGTGGTTTAAACAAAACGGATCAAAATTGCTTAACGAAAAGTCATTTAGTAGGTGGCCGTCATTAGACAAGACCACACAATATATTAATCTCGCTTCTTCTAACACCCCAGTTGTTGAAAGTTTTAGTTTTTCATCAAAGGATGAACTTAAAAAATGGAGTAAGGATGCTTATCCCTACATTGCAAAGGATATCATTGGAAGTCACGGAATTGGTGTGTTCAAAATATCAGACAATTCTGACATGGTAAAACTTCTTAAAAAATTTAATTCGAACTTTAAGATTAAATCACTACTTTTCCAAAGATTCTTGCCAAAGGCAGAAGATCTTCGTGTAATTATTTTGGACGGGAGAGTAATCGGAGCTATGAAACGAAATGCACCACCCGGTAGTTTTTTGAGTAATTATTCGCAGGGTGGTATGGTAAAACCCTATACTATCAAAGACGATTTTGAGGCGGAAAGACTTGCATTACGTGTGTCAGAACTTTTTAAATTAGATTATTGCGGAGTTGATATAATGAAAAATGAGGAGGGTAAATGGGTGGTGCTTGAGGTTAATAGAGCCTGTCAGTTTGAGGGTTTTGAAAAGGCCACCGGAGTGAATGTTGCTTCAAAAATTGTAAAATACCTCACTCTATAATTGTCCGCATTTTTGAGATTTATTTTGGTTATAGAGTATAAGACTACTTCGTTAGAAGCAGAGATTTTCAGTACCATGGCGATGCGAATAAATTACGAAGAAATTCTGAGTAAATATTTCCTAATCACTTTCGTTAGTAGTTATATATTCAACTTAATATATTCGAATATTTATGTCAATATAATAAACAACTCCTGACGCGGCAAAAAGAATACACCGGCGGATTTAGTATTGGGTGTTATTTAACCATCAAAAAACCCACCGTTTTAAGGTGAGTTTTTTGGCGTCAACTTAAGTAAATCTTTATGAAGATCTTACTTAAGTTCGACTGTAGCTCCAGCTGCCTTTAATTTCTCTTCGGCTGATTTAGCGTCTTCTGCCTTTGCATCTTTGAGAACTTCAGCCGGGGTTGCTTCTGTCATTCCTTTAGCGTCCATTAGAGTTAAATTGGGATTAATCTCTCTTAGAGCCTTGATGACACCTATCTTATTAGCTCCGGCATTGGTCATGACAACAGTTTTGTTGCCACCTTCATCAGCTGCTGCGGGTGCTTCACCTGCTGCTGCGGGTGCTGCGGCTGCAGTTGCAACTGGCATTGCAGAAACTCCAAGTTTTTCTTGAAGTGCTGTAACAAGTTCCGAAAGTTCCAAAACGGAAAGTTTGGATACTTCCTCAACCATTTTCTCTACCTTTTCTGATACTTTCTTTGTTTCTTCTGCCATAATACTCACCTCCGTTCGCAAATCCGAAATTCTAAATCTAAATTCTAAACGTTTGGAATTTATTATTTGTAATTTGTCTAGGATTTGGTCCTTAGGATTTAGATTTTTGGTCAAGTATATAAACTAATTTTTGTAAATTTCCTTGCAAGGTTGCTGTAAGTCCATACTCCAATCCCATAAGGGATCCCAAGACTTGTCCCAAGAGAGCATCGCGGCCGGGGAGATTTGAGATTTTGGATAAAGATTTAGAATCCTGGAAAGACCCATCAACAACCCCGACCTTAAATTTAGGGACTTCAAATTCCTTTGCAAATTTGCCTAAGACCTGAATTGGGGCAACGGGATCATCACTTCCCACAACCAAGGCCGTTTGACCGGACAAAACTTCCTCTTTAAGAATTTCTTTGTCGATTCCGGTTGCCTCGGCAGCTCTTTTTAAAAGTGTATTTTTAACAACGATCATTTTGCCGCCTACTTCTGAAAGCCTGGACTTAAGATCTTGCTGTGCTTTGACTCCCAAACCAGCATAGTTGACTAAGACCAGTGACTTGGCGCCTTTCAGCTCCTCTTTTAGGTTGTCTACGAATAGTACTTTTTCTGCTTTTTTCATAATACTTATGACAGGATTTTATAGGTTTTTTAACTAAAAAAGCACTCGCCAAGGAGTGCTTATAAAAGCTATTTTCTCCTCGGCACGACTTATGGGTTCGACTTTGCTCGCCATGCGTGCTTTCTTAGGAACAAGGGTATTATCCAACTTTTGGCTTTGGCTGTCAACGCTTTTAGATTTTTACTTTGACTGCCGGACCCATTGTTGCTTTCAAGAAAGCTCTCCCGATTTGTTTGCCTCCGCCCAGGGCTTTGAGGATAACTTCCAGGTTTTCAACAAGCTCTGAATCTTTCTGACTGACTTTGCCTACAACTGTGTGAATAAGCGGAGCTTCTTTCTCAGTTTTTATGGTAACGCTGCTGGCAGAAAAACTTTGTGCTTTTTTAAGGTCTGTTACCAGTGTTCCATTTTTAGGATTTGGCATAAGTCCCTTGGGTCCTAAAAGTCTTGCGAAAGGCACAATTTTGGGCATCATCTCGGCAGTTGCGACCAAGATGTCAAAATCAATTTTTCCATTTCTAAGTTTTTGAACTGTTTCATCGCTTGCTATTTCGACCCTCTTTTGCTTTCCGGCTTGATAGGGAAGAGAAACCTGAACAGATGTTCCGACCTTTTTGACAATAAGATGAAGTTCGACAGTTCCATCAAATTTTGAATAAGATGTGTCCTTGACAATTTTTATAGCTTCAGAAGGGGAAAAAGCTTTGGTGCTGTCAAATTTTTTCTTTGATTCTTGATATTTTTTGCCACGGACCCGTTCAACTCGTTTCGTTCTCTCAGGGCCATTGGTCTTTTCTGTTGTCATTCCGTTTGCCACAGCCTCATCAAGGATAGGAGTCTCTTCGGAAGGTGCAGCTTCCACCATTTTGATTCTTTGGCCACCCTTAAGGCCACTTATGTGCATTTTTTCTTCCTCACCCTTACGGGCCTTTTGGTGTTTCTCTTCGTTTTTATTTTCGCCAATTGTGGCGGTTTTCATTTTTCCCATAGCTTATATTTATAATCTTCTTTAACTTTCAACTTTTACTCCCATGCTTCTTGCCGTTCCTTTAACAATATTGACGGCTGCATCAATATCTTTTGTATTAAGATCAACCAGTTTTTCTTCTGCAATTTTTCTGGCTTGTTCGTTGGTCAGAGTTCCTACCATTTCTCTTGGGGTTTTGCCGGATCCTTTTTCAATCCCCAAAGCTTTTTTGATCATGTCGGAAACAGGAGCCTTTTTGATTACAAAATCGAAGGACCTGTCCTCATAAACAGTAATTACTGCGGGTACAACTTGTCCCTTCATATCTTTTGTTTTGTCGTTGTACTGTTTTACAAAATCCATGATGGCAACGCCATGTTGACCTAATGCGGTTCCGACTGGAGGAGCGGGGGTTGCCACCCCTGCCTGTAGATTTATTTTAACGATGACCTTTACTTTTTTTGCCATAGATTCGATTCGTATGACTCACTTAGTACACGCAAGGGGAAACTATACCAGAAGTCTCGACTTACGTCTGCCTCACCATTTGATTTCGTTCATGACGAGGTAGAAGTATTATATCAGATTGGAATATGCGAGTAAAGAGCGCGTTGTATTTACCTTTAATATCCGCCACCCCAAATAAAAAGAATAAAATATGGAAGTGAATCAAATAACAAAAATCACAGTTTGCCAAGAACTGTTTG